>CAZBCF010000001.1:0-4018 GCA_964490435.1 uncultured Bifidobacterium sp.
TCTCCATCGTCTGGAGGGCTGCCTTCCAATGCAAAGGCGCTGACAGTCGCAGGAAAGAATCTCACTGTCGCTGACCTTGCCGTTGGCGCAACCACTGTTGCTACTTTTCCAAAAAGTGGACTGACCACCTCCGTGCTTGTTACTCGCTTAGACGAGAAGAATTTCATTGCACTCAAACCAGTGTGCACCCATGCGGGTGGCCCAGTTGAACTCTCGGGCGGCTCACTACTCTGCGTTTGGCATAACTCTCGCTTCAACCAACGAACCGGCGCGGTTACTAACGGCCCTGCGAGTGATCCGCTACCGACAGAGAGCGTCGCGCTCTTCGGCGACACCGTCTATTACGTTCCTTGATTTCGCTGATAAATCTGAGCTGACATGGGAATCTACGAATCACTCGGTGTGAAAACTCGGATCAACGCCGCCGCTTGCTACACGGCTTTGGGTGGCTCCATCATGCCTAAAGAAGTCCTTGATTCGATGATAGATGCTGCGAAATCTTTCATCTCACTCCACGAATTACAACAACGTGCCGGTGAACGCATTGCCAAACTTACCAAGAATGAAGGCGCATATATAACTACGGGCGCTGCAGCAGGAATCGTGCTTTCGATTCTCGCCTGTCGAACACGCGGTAACCTCAGTGAGATTCAACGGATCATCGATGGTAGTGCAGCGCGTTCTGAGGTCATCATGTTCGCCGGTCATCGGATTCCATACGATGCTGCGATCCGTTTAGCAGGTTCAGAACTTGTGACTGTAGGTGATGCAATACAGGCCTTCGATTACCAATTGGAGGCGCGAATCAATGAAAACACGAGTGCGATTTTCTTCTGCGCTGGCGAACATCTTGCCCGACCAGCTCTCTCTCTTGAGAAGACCGTCGCCATTGCTGCGAAAAATGGGGTTCCGGTCATCGTCGATGCTGCAGCACAGTTACCTCCAGTCTCTAATCTCTGGAGATTTACCCACGAACTCGGCGCTGATTTAGCGATTTTTAGCGGTGGCAAAGCGCTACGTGGCCCGCAATCTAGTGGATTAGTAGTCGGAAAACGTGATCTCATCGAAGCAGTACGAGCAAATGGCGCTCCGTTCCAACGATTAGGTCGCGCTTTCAAAGCGAGCAAAGAAGAGATTGCTGGGTTGCTCACCGCTATCGAACTTTATATTCAACGAGATCACGGCGCGGATTGGCAGCGGTGGAGTGATGTAGTCGATATGTGGCGTCTTGCGCTCGAAGGTAAGGGCGCATGCACAGTGATGCGCGAAGAAATCAACGAAGCAGGACAACCCACTCCACGAATCACTATCACATTACCGAATGATTCTGCGCTTGAAGTCGTCGAAAAATTACAGAGCCTCGAGCCAGTAGTTGAGGTACTCCACGATTCGCGACGAATCATCTGGATTAGTCCAGACTCCTTGCAAGAAGGAGAGGCTGAAATAGTCGTGCAACAACTGCTAAAGGCTTTGCCGCAAAAACATTAGATCGAGGCTTGGTAAATGCTCTCGATGGCACCATCTAGTACCTTGTCGAACTCACCATCACTCTGCTGCGCGCTCAATCCCTCGGTCAAGGCTCGCGAGAAGCTTGCAATCACACCATCATTCTTGGCCAACATCGCATTAGCATCATCACGAGAGTAACCACCCGAAAGCGCGACAACACGGAGCACGCGTGGATGTTTGACTAAGGGCGCATAGAAATTAGCTTGAGTGGGCAGGGTCAGTTTCAACATCACATGCTGATCGTTGCTGAGCCGATCAAGTTCTTTGATTATGGCTGCGCGAAGTAATTCCTCACACTTTTCCTTCTCAGGGCTTTTGATGTCGACTTCTGGCTCGATAATCGGCATCAACCCTCCAGCAAGAATCTGCTTACCAATCTCGAATTGTTGGGCGACGACTGCATCGATTCCCTTAGGGTTTGCCAGCTTAATAACCGAACGCATCTTGGTTCCAAAGACTCCATGTGACAGTGCACTAGTAATGCGTGCTCCCAACTGCGGAATTGGTTTCATCACCTGCGCACCATCAACCTCATCAGCCAATCCGTTATCCACCTTAAGGAAGGGAACAATTCCCTTTCGCTGCCAGAGGAACTCAGCGCTACCTAGTCCATCAATCTGTCGATCCATCGTCATCTCAAAGAGAATAACTCCAAGAATTCGTTCGCTGGTGAAGACTGGACTTTTGATGATTCGGGCTCGCATCGCATGCACCAAATCGAACATCTCCGATTCAGTTGCATAGGAACTCTCGTCAATTCCATAGAGCTTCAACGCCTTCGGCGTGCTGCCACCACTCTGATCTAATGCCGCGATGAATCCGTTCCGACTTTTGACCTGCGCCAACTGTTCGTCGTAATTTGACATCTCTCTCCTCGTTGTGAATTCCTGATTAACCTAGCGCTTCGCCCGCGCTCTCTTCACGTGCTGCACGATAGTCCGCATTGGTACGTAGTGGAGTCTCGCGCAAGAATAATGCGAGGAATACCCCGAATAATGTCACCGGCGCCGCCACGAGAAAGACCACATGGAATGAATTGACGAAGGAATCAATGATGGTCGTTTGGATTGCAGGCGGCAATTTACTTATCCCTGAGGTGTTGTTGCTGATCCCTGCTAGTTGAGCCTTATCGAAGCCAGCAGTCGCACCAGGATTCTTAGTAGCCAAATCGCTAAAGCCGGCTTCGATGTAGTGGTTCAATCGATTGGTCAAAATTGCCCCAAAGAATGCAGTCCCAAAGACACTGCCCAGTGATCTAAAGAAGGTGTTGGAACTTGTTGCGATTCCCATATCTTTGAAATCCACTGCATTCTGCAACGCAATGACGATGGTCTGCATCGATAGACCTAGGCCTACACCAACAGTGATTGCGAATAATGCCAACTGCCAATAGGGCGAATCTGCCTTGAGCGTTGCCATCGCGAGGATTCCGAGAGTCATGATTGCGGTGCCAGCAATCGGGAAGCGCTTATATTTTCCGGTGCGACTGATGGCCTTTCCGCTGAAGATAGAAGTGGAGACTATGCCCAACATCAATGGAATCAATTTTAAGCCGGCCTCAGTAGCGCCGTAACCCTTTACCACTTGCATGTATAGCGGAATCATGACGATCGCGCCAAACATTCCGGCACCAATCACCGCACCCAAACCCGAAGTCAGCGAGAAGGTGTGATTCTTAAAGAGTGCGAGCGGGATGATCGGTTCTTTTGCTCGCGACTCCCACCAGAGAAAGATAATGACAAGAGCAAGCCCGAGCGCTGCCGAAAGGATTGTGTGTCCATCTCGCCAGCCATCTTCGGGACCAAAGACTGATACGGCAAAGAGTAGGGAGGTGACACCTGCCACCATCAAGAGCGCACCAAGATAATCAATCGAGTGCTCACGCTTTATTTTCGGAATGTGCAAGACCGCTGATGTGATGATGAGCGAAGCAATTCCGAATGGAAGGTTGATATAGAAGATCCAGCGCCATCCGGTGATTCCCAAGAACTGATTGGTGTCCGAGAAGAAGCCTCCAAGCAATGGTCCGGCTACCGAAGAAAGTCCCCACACTGCGCCAAAATATCCTTGATATCTGCCGCGCTCACGTGGGGGCACGATGTCGCCAATGATGACGAAGGCCAACGCCATGAGTCCGCCAGCTCCAAGTCCCTGCAATCCGCGGAACATGATCAATTGCGTCATGCTGGTGGACGCGCCAGCCAAGAATGAGCCAATTAAGAATGTGACAATTGCAAATTGAAAGACAATTCGACGGCCATACAAATCTGAAATTTTCCCATACAGCGGAGTGGATGCAGTCGAGGTGAGCAGGTACGCGGTGACGACCCAGGTGTAGTGATTAAGCCCGTTGAAATCTTCGACAATATTCTTCAGGGCGGTAGAGACGATTGTTTGATCAAGCGCAGCGAGGAGCAATCCCGTCATCAAGCCGCTCAGGATGATCATAATCTCGCGATGCGTATGCTCTTTTCGTTCTACTGGCTCGCTCATTTCGCTCCCCTACTCG
>CAZBCF010000001.1:4118-6410 GCA_964490435.1 uncultured Bifidobacterium sp.
ATCTCTGCAACTAATCTGAATTCACCAGAGCCTAACTGGCCTTGCTTGGTGTACATCTCTAACTTGGCTCGCGTATCCGCTATATCGAGATTGCGCATCGTGAGTTGACCGATGCGATCTGTTGGCCCAAATGCTGCATCGTGGGTTCGCTCCATCGATAGCTTCTCAGGGTGGTAACTGAAATTCGGCCCCGAAGTATCGATGACCGAAAAGTCATCACCACGACGCAATCGCAACGTGACTGACCCAGTGACTGCGCTGGCAACCCAACGCTGAAGTGATTCGCGGAGCATAAGCGCCTGAGGATCAAGCCAACGCCCCTCATAGAGCAATCGCCCAAGTCTGCGCCCCTCAGCATGGTAGTTAGCGAGGGTGTCCTCGTTATGAATTGCACTGAGCAAACGTTCGTACGCTGCGAATAGTAGAGCCATGCCCGGAGCTTCGTAGATTCCACGACTCTTCGCTTCAATGATCCTATTCTCGATTTGATCGCTCATTCCTAAACCATGTCGACCACCGATTGCGTTGGCAGCACGAATCAGTGAAACCGAATCACTGAACTTCTCGCCATTTATCGAAACTGGACGACCTTGATAGAAGTCGATGCGAACATCTTCGCTCTCGATTGGTACTGAAGAATCCCAGAACTTGACTCCCATTATTGGTTCGACAATCTCAATTGACGCGCTCAATTGTTCGAGTTGCTTAGCTTCGTGCGTTGCACCGAGAATATTCGCGTCAGTCGAATAGGCCTTCTCAACGCTATCGCGATAGGGCAGTTTCTGAGCAACCAACCATTCAGACATCTCTTTTCGCCCGCCTAATTCGCGAACAAAATCTCGATCTAACCATGGCTTATAAATACGCAAGTTGGGGTTGGCAAGAAGTCCGTATCGATAGAAGCGTTCAATGTCGTTACCCTTATAGGTGGAACCATCGCCCCAAATATCGACTCGATCCTCGAGCATTGCGCGCACGAGCAACGTCCCCGTTACTGCGCGACCAAGTGGAGTGGTATTGAAGTACAACTTGCCGCCTGAACGGATATGGAAAGCGCCACAGGCAATAGCAGCCAAGCCCTCTTCGACAAGAAAACTCTTGCAATCAACTAATCGGGCAACTTCTGCGCCGTACGTCTTGGCGCGACCGGGGACTGTATCGATATCGGGTTCGTCGTATTGGCCCAAGTCTGCGGTGTAGGCACAGGGAATTGCGCCGTTGGCCCGCATCCATGCCACAGCAACCGAGGTATCTAAGCCACCAGAGAATGCGATACCTACCCGCTCCCCCTTCGGCAGCGCGGCGAGAACCTTGGACATAGGTACAGCCTAACGGAATCGATTCAATCCTTGGCTTAACGCGAGAATAAGGCAGCATCAGCGAGTGAGCGCCTCTAGTCGCCGCTCATGAATTCTCTTATTCTTTAGGCTATGTCGAGCCTCTACACCGGAAGAAGCGGCCTAGGTCGTCTCTTCGCCGTTACTACTGTCTTAACGCTTTTCTTGTTCACACTCACTTTTGGTAGTTGGTGGGCCTTGGGCCGCAGCGCTGGTGCTGAGAGTGTTGCAACGTCACTTATCGCAAACGATGAAGTACGCAGCGGGGTAGCCGAGAAATTAATCGAGCAAGTGACAACAGATGCTGACCCAGAAGTTCTCAAAGTAGTGGAAGAGAAGCGCGAGCTACTTGTGCAGGCTGTTTCAGATGCGCTCGCCAGTTCCGAAGTAAGTGCAGAGACCAAGAAAATCATCGATGAGATCTACGCCTTCTACACCGGCTCGAGTCCGAGTGCAACAATCGATGTACAGGCGCTCATCGGACCGATTCTCGATTCAATGTCGAAGATTGATCCCACTTTCAGTGCTCCTGATGTGAAGAATGAGAAAGTAGCGCCCATCACATTGGATGACACCGGGAGTACGCCCAATTTTGCTCCTATCAAATCTGGATTAGCGATATCGGTCTTCCTGCTCTTTCTACTGCTTCTACTCTCGATCTTCGGCCTCGCGAAATATTCGAAGTCGAAGAATTCTTTCGTTGGCGTGATTGGTTGGGAGTTTGCCGCAATCGGTTTGATTCTTTTGACTATCTTCTTCGGTTTAACTGCAGGTGTGAAGGCAGCAACGGCTGACGCAACTGATCCACTCGTTAATTCTGCCGCACCAATCGTGGCTAAGACTTTTTTGACGATGTTTCGGCTGGAAGGAATATTGCTCTTACTCGTAGGTCTGATTGGAATCGCAGTATGGGCCCGGGCTAGACGAGTACCGCCACAACAATAAGAAGTGAAAT
>CAZBCF010000001.1:6510-49633 GCA_964490435.1 uncultured Bifidobacterium sp.
AGCATCGGAATTTTTGCTCGCGAATAATCGTCTTTGTATTTAATTGCCAGAGCCCAGAAATGTGGGGGTGTCCAGAAGAAGATGACGAGAAAAAGCAGTAGCGCACTCCACGAGAGTGAATTAGCCACTGCCGCCCAACCGATGAGCACTGGCATACAACCAGCGATTCCACCCCAGACAATATTCTGCGGTGTACGACGTTTCAGGAGTGCCGTATAAACACCTACATAGAATGCGATTGCAAGAAAGGTAAGCAACGTAGTTAGTGGGTTGGTAAAGAACCAGAAGATTGCCAAGGCTGCGAGCGCTAGTCCTAAAGCGAAGATGAAGGCGGTTCTCGTTGAGATTGCTCCGATGATCAATGGTCGCCTCGCGGTACGGCCCATTTCCACATCAAGGTCTTGTTCCATAATTTGGTTGAAGGCATTAGCTGAACCCGCAGCGAGTGTTCCACCAAGTAATGTGGCAACGGTTACCCAGAGATCCGGAAGGCCGCCCTGGGCGAGGACCATCGCAGGTAAGGTCGAAACGAGCAGTAATTCGACGACACGTAACTTCATTAAGGCTACGAGTGAGCGAGAAGTCACAGCTAAGGACACATCCGAACTCTAGTCGGTCGGCAGAAAGCCGCCCAACTTCAATCGCGCTTCGAGCGCCGGTTTGATACCCCAGAGCTCACAAGTGTGGCGATACTCACGAAGTTTTCCGTGTACACGAGCATCAGCAGGTTTATTCGGCAATCTACTCTCATCAAGAACGGCTCGTATCATGAGATTACGAGCGGTGTGATCACCGGAGATAAACTCGAAAACTTCAGACTTGTATCCAGTCACATCTAATAACGTTGCACGCAGGGCATCAGTTAATAGATCCATTTGACGTTCGGCCAAGATGCCATGCTCGAATATTTGTCCAAGTGGGTCAGGACCGCGGCGCACCTGTCGCTGGAGTTCGTGATGACAGCATGGTGCAGCAAGAATGACCTTCGCCCCAGCCGCAACGGCCCATGAGAGCGCATCGTCGGTTGCCGTGTCGCACGCGTGGAGCGCGATGGCAATATCTACACCTTGAATTGGCAAATCCGCAATTGGTGAGTCGATGAAACAGACATCTGATGCTATTCCGAGTTCGAGCGCTATTTTCTCATTTCGAATCCGGGTGTCACCCCGTAAATCCACTCCGATAAATGAGACAGCACGTTGGTGAAATTGAAAAAATCGAAACGCGGCAAAGGTTAAATACGCATGGCCACAACCTAGGTCGACTAGACGGATGGGCGCCGCTGGTTCGAGTACTGCACAACTCTTATCCAGAACGCGCAGAAACTCCTCTACTTGTAGGTATTTATCTCGCATCGAAGGCTTGATTCGCCCCGTCGCGTCGGAGATTCCAACTGCAATTAGTAGTGGATCGTTCTCGTCGAGGAAGCGGTCTTTTTTATGATCATGCTCGTACGATGGCTCCAGATTCACACGTGCGGTTTTGCTGAAAATCTGATCTCGCTTGCCGACTCGCACCTCGAAACTCTCGTTGCGAGACTCGACGAGGAAATTAGCAAATCCTGCTTCGAGTAATTCCAACTGCTCGAACTCACCGAAAGCATAATTTTTTGTCAATACCCGTTCTGCTTGCCTCTCCTGGGTTTGCAACAACAACTCATCTTTGATTAATACAGGACGTAAATCTATTCTCTCGGCAGGTGGTTGATGATGTCGTCTACGCCCGGAAAATACTGCTCGCACAAAATCTTCCTTGTTGGTTATACGTGCTATTAACTCCTGCTTTACGCCAGCCCACTTCTCGCTATCTGGCGCACTCATGACTTAACTCGAGCCCCGGTTGGATCAAAGAGTGGTTCGGCCGCTATTACACCGCTCGCCCAACGACCGAAGAACTCCACATCAACGCGCGCCCCCACTTTGGCATTTGCGAGCGGTAGATAGGCATATCCAATTGCTCGCTCGATAGAGTAACCCTGGCCACCACTTTTCATTCGACCGATGATTTCTCCGTCAACACGAATAGGCTCATTTCCCAACGGCACCTCGGTTATGTCATCGAAGACAATCGCACAGAGTTTTCGGGTAGGCGCATCAACCAAGGACGCCAGGGCTTGACTACCTTTGAATTCGGCTTTCTTCTTTGAGAGGGCAAATCCCAGACCTGCTTCAAATGGATTGGTCTCAGAGTTTATTTCACCAGCCCAGGCGCGATATCCCTTCTCCAATCGAAGCGACTCGATCGCTTTGTAACCACCTGCAAGCAATCCGAATGGTTGCCCGGCTTCGAACAGTTGCTCCCAAACATATAGTGCGTCATTTACGGGAACATAAAACTCCCAACCCAATTCACCAACATAAGTTATTCGAGTAGCGCGTACTGTGACTCCCGCAATATCAATTTCACGAGAATGCATAAATGGAAATTCGTCATTACTCACGTTAGAACCGGTTACCGCGTGAAGAATTGCACGCGCATTCGGTCCCCATAGTCCAAAACATGCAAGTCGCTCCGTCGCATCTTCGATGAAGATTTCAGGAAAGCCGTCTTCACGCGCTCGTTTCTCGAGCCAACCGCGGTCATGTGTACCAAAAGCGGTACCAGTTACGATCATAAACTCTTGGTCACTTATTCTTGTTACCGTGTAATCGGACTCGATGCCTCCACGCGAGTTGAGCGCCTGAGTGTAGACCGTTTTTCCCACTTCTTTCACTACATCATTTGCGCAAACCCAATTCAAGAAATCTGCAGCGCGTTCTCCTGAGACGATAAATTTTGAGAAACTTGATTCATCAAAGAGCGCAGCGCTCTGCCTCGTTGCATGATGTTCGATTTGCACCGAACTATTCCAATGCTTACCCGCCCAACCTTTAGGACGAAGTGACTCACTACCTCCGGAGCGCTTGTAGTAATTAACTCGCTCCCATCCTGATTTTTCGCCAAAAACCGCGCCATGATCTTTGTGCCATTGATAAATCGGCGAGACTTTCTTTGGTCGCGCACTCTGTCGTTCCTCGCCTGGATAATGTATGTCGTAATACGCCTCGTAATTCTCAGTGATTCGCTTCAGAGTGAAATCAGGTGATTGATAGTTAGCACCAAATCTTTTGATGTCCATGTGCCAAAGATCCATAGTGGGCTCGCCAGCGAGCACCCATTCAGCAACGACCTTTCCGATGCCCCCTGCGCCAGCTATCCCATGCGCACAAAAGCCCGCAGCAACGTAGAACCCTCCGACGGAAGTCTCTCCTAAACAAAACTCATTATCAGGCGTGAATCCTTCCGGGCCGTTGATGAAATTCTTGACACCTATCTCTGCCATTTTCGGCACTCTTTTTTGAGAATTAATGGCAATCTCTTCGAAACGCTCCCACTCCTCTGGAAGCAACTTGCCGTTGAAGTCAGAGGGAATCTCATCGAACTTCTCATAGTTAGCGGTCCATGCTCGAGAGTTGCGTTCATATCCACCCATGACTAATCCACGAACTTCCTGTCGGAAATAGATGAGATTGTCTGGGTCACGTAAGGACGGGAGAAATGGTTGGTTATCAGGTAAGAAATTTTCGGTGATGAGGTATTGATGCGACATCGGAACAATCGGGATGCGCACGTCGACCATTCGGCCGATTTCAGCGGCGAACATACCCCCGCAATTAATCACAATCTCGCACTCGATATCGCCCTTACTCGTTTTCACACCTGTCACACGACCACCATGAGTCGTGATGCCAAGAACCCTGGTGTAAGTAAATGTTCGTACCCCACGTTTGCGCGCACCGGCAGCGAGTGCGTACGCCAATTGCGATGGATCGACTTGGCCATCACTCTCCATGATGCAGGCACCAACTACGCCGTCAATATCAATAAGTGGGAACCGCTCTTGCGCCTCGGCTGGTGAGATCTCATGCAAGTCGAGACCAAAAGTCTTAGCCCAACCAATCTGACGTCGAATTTCTTCCATTCGTTCATTGCTCGAAGCTAATTTGATACTGCCGCACTCTCTCCAGCCGGGGGGGGTGTCACTACCCTCTAATTCTCGATAGAGCGCCACGGAATGCATATTCATCTTGGTCAAGGTGGGGTCAGCACGAAGTTGTCCAACCAGACCCGCCGAATGGAAGGTCGATCCACTCGTCAGGTCTGCGCGATCAACGAGAACAACATCGCTCTCACCTTGAAGGGCGAGGTGGTATGCCACCGAAGTTCCGCCCACTCCACCGCCAATGATGACGATACGGGCCCGAGCGGGGAACGTAGCCGTGGATGTTGCTGACATAGTCACAAAATGTATCCTGAACTCATGTCCGGAGCCACAACTGAGCTCGAAAGAAACTTCGGCCATTTACTCGATCGAGTTCCATTACTCGCTCATCGCACCGACCTCATTGAATTATCTGGTGGAATCACAAATCGAAATGTGAAAGTAACGACCCCGGAACGAGACTATGTCGTGCGCATCTCCAGCAATGGCTCTGAATTGCTCTCGATAGATCGCGATGCTGAATATGTTCACTCCAAAATCGCCTCCGATATCGGAATTGGGGCCCGGGTTTTCGAATATCTGCCTGAGCACGGCTTACTCGTCATTGACTTCATCCAAGGTAAGACTTTCACCGCTGCTGATGTCTCACAGAATTTAGAACGTGTCGCCAAGAGTTGCCGCCAACTTCACTCGGCGCGCACTTTTTCGCGCGACTTCGATATGTTCGCGATTCAAAAAAACTATCTCAAGATTGTGCTCGAACGTGGCTTCAAACTGCCTGATCGCTATCAATCGTTCGAATCACACCTCGTCGCAATGAGAAATGCATTTTCCGTACTTGATGATGGCAAAGTCCCGTGCAACAACGATTTGCTCCCAGCAAACTTCATCGATGATGGTGACAAGGTCTGGCTGATTGACTACGAGTACTCAGGTAATAATGATGCTTGTTTTGAGCTCGGCAATATCTGGGCCGAGGCGAAGTTGGCTGACGAGAAACTTGAGGAGTTAGTAACTCATTACTACCTCGGTGCTCGACCTGAGAAGGTCGCACGCGCGTGGCTATTCGCGCTGCTCGCTCGTTATGGCTGGACTTTGTGGGCATCGATCCAGGATTCGATCTCGACCATCGAGTTCGACTTCTGGGAGTGGGGCATGGAGAAATTCGAACAGGCACAGCGCGACTTCACAAGTCTGGCGTTCAAAGCGAATATGGAACGCGTGACGACGTTACATTGATAACTGGCGCTACCGCCCCTACGATGAAACTATGAATCACGTCGTCGAACTCTCAACTCCCGCGCTAACAGTCAAAATAGATTTGACCAGGGGTGCAACTATCACTCACATTGGTAAGAGCGCCGCCGATAATGCGAATGTTCTGGCCTGGTATCAATTCGACGACATCGAAGAGTTACCCATCAAGTACCCGCATGGTGAAAGCGAGCATTATTGGATGTCCCGCTACCGAGGGGGCTGGCAGCTGTTGACGCCAAGTGCAGACAAAGAGTGTGATGTGGGTGGGCGACACCATAGTTTCCATGGTGACAGTTCAATCCTGCCCTGGCGTTTAATCGAAAAGAGCGCAAACGAGATCATCCACGATGTTGAAATTTTTGGGGCATTCCATGTTCACCGCGTCGCACATCTTGATCAAACTCAGCCAATTCTTACCGTCACCACGACGATCAAAAATATCGGAACTCGACCAGAGCCGTTTATCAAAGTCGAACATATCGCCTATCGTGGATCCGACAACGGCGTTGTGAATGGCCCTGATAACACAGTTTGGAAATTCCACGACTATGTACAAGAGGGTTACTCCGGAGATTTTCGCTGGCAGGATATGGATAAGCATGGCGTCAATATTCGAAATCGAAATATGGACAAGGAAGGTCGTCTTGTTTACATCCTTCGTGATAGTGAAGGATGGATTGAATGGCACAATCCAGATTTTGGACAACGTACGCGGGCGAGTTGGGATCCCGATGAATTCCCACACCTTTGGTATTGGCAGGAGAATGGTGCTGACATCTTCCCATTCCATCGACGAACGAAAATCACGGCACTTGAACCAGCTTCAGTACCACCTGGAACACGTCTGATTGGAGCGGTTGAACAGAACCTCGCTGAAGTACTTCAACCTGGCGAATCTAATACCTTCTCTGTAAAGATTGAATTGCTCTAATAGTTGCGGATAGTTACGGAAGCGCCACAAATATTGCGGTGAGCACAAAAGCAATTATCGCCGATTGCATCAGAATCGAGAGCGCCTTCTTTCGATCGGATTTCTTGCTATCCGCGTCAAAGACTCGCTCCATATCACCGATTTTTCCGAAGTTGAAAGTTCCTGCCAAACCATACGCAAGACAGAACTTACTGCGAGCCTGGATGAAGCCTATTGCTGATACAAGCAATGGGAAGAAGATTCCCCAGCGCGCCGATTTCGCAAGATCGTCACTCATGAGCAGCGTATAACCCGAGATCACTGCGAAAACGAGAGCGGCAATCCCGACCGCACGTCGGCGCATGATCTCGCGGGAACCTATGTTGCATGCTCCTGGAACGTATCCACTTGCTGCTGAACTCATCAGAGGACCTCCTCGGCGCTGACTCTCGCATTGCCTTCGTTCACAGTAGCGTATGGGAATACGAATCAGGCAGCATCCTCTAGGCTTGCCCTATGTCACAGCTGGCGCACGAGCACGACACACAGGTCGAGCACCCTCGCTTTGTGCTGACCACTGCGCACATCGAGCACTTGAAACAGCTCGCCGGCGGTCGCGTCAACACCTCTCAAGCGGCTCTTGAGCAACACGGGCATGATGAATCTGCATGGCCGGCAGTACTTCCTGATGCAGTCGTCTATCCCAAGACAACTGCTGATGTCTCAGCAATTCTCAAGTACTGCAACAGCGAGGGAATTCCAGTCATTCCTTTCGGCGCGGGTACTTCACTTGAAGGACATATCTTGGCATTCTACGGCGGGATCTCACTCGACCTTTCCGAAATGAACAAGATCCTCGAGATACGACCCGATGATCTCATGGTGCGCGTCGAGGCGGGAGTACATCGAGTTGCGCTCAACGAGAAATTGGCTTCGCATGGACTCTTCTTCTCAGTTGATCCGGGCGCCGATGCCACATTAGGTGGCATGGCGGCAACGGGTGCTGCTGGTACGACCACGGTTCGTTATGGATCGATGCGCGATAACGTACTCGCGCTCACTGCAGTATTAGCAAATGGCGAAGTGATAAAGGTCGGTCGGGGCACGCGAAAACTATCGGCCGGCTACGATCTGACTCGACTCTTAGTCGGATCTGAAGGCACACTGGCTGTCATCACCGAGTTAACTTTGAAGTTATATGGCACGCCAGAGAAGATGGCAGCAGCCATCGCGCGATTCCCCAACCTCCAAGCAGGAGTAGAGGCAGCCACCGCAATAGTTCGCTCGGGAATTGCGATTGCCAGATGCGAGTTCCTCGATCCTAACTGCATTAAGAACATCAATTCATACTCGAACCTCGCGTTGCCTGAGAGCCCTACGCTCTTTTTTGAATTCCACGGCAGCCCGAAAGGCGTTGAGGAAGATGCGAAATCAACGCAAGAAATTGTTGCTGAATTCGGCGGTACTGAATTCGAATGGACGACTGACGAAGGCGCGCGGCGCAAACTCTGGGAAGCGCGCCACCATGTGCACTGGGCAAGCATCGCAGCACACCCAGGCAAGCGCGGCGTAAGCACTGATTCAGTCGTTCCTCTCTCGCTACTCGGAGAAGCAGTGGGAATGGCCGATCAATTCCTCACCTCAAAGGGTTATCCATACACAGTTCTTGGCCACGTCGCTGACGGAAACTTCCATACATTCATCATTACTGATCCAGAGAAACCTGAGCAACTCGAGGAAATCCGCGAAATTGCCCACGAATTAGCAGTTCGCATCATCGCCATGGGCGGCACTTGCACCGGTGAACATGGCATTGGTGCTGGCAAAATCGATGCGCTTGTAGAAGAGACTGGTCAAAGCGCGATTGATGTGATGTTAGGAATTAAGAACTTCTTTGACCCTAACCACATTCTCAATCCCGGAAAGATCCTGCACGATACCGCGCCCCGATGTAACTGAGTTTTTAGCTCTGTGATGTAGCGAGCGCTGCTTCGATATCACGCCAGAGATCCTCGACATGTTCGATCCCAACTGACATGCGAATCAAATTCTCTGGGACCTCGACCGGTTCATCACCATGGCGACGTCGACGTTCCCATAACGATTCGACCCCTCCCAAACTTGTCGCATAAGACCAGATCTTCGACGCATTGCATGCTTTATCTGCCGCCCGAGCGCCGCCTTTCACCTCAATAGAGATCATGAAGCCAAATCCTGGATAGCGCACGCGCTCAATCGCAGGATGTTTGACCAACCGTTCGACAAGTACCTTCGCGCTGTTCTCGGCTTGGTAAAAGCGAATTGGGAAGGTCCGGAGTCCGCGCAAGGCTAACCAGGCCTCGAATGGACCTGCGTTAGCGCCAGAATCTTTTCGATAAGACATCAATCGTTCATACAGTTCTTCAGATTGCGTGACCGCCGTTCCCAGAACGACATCGCTATGCCCAGATAGCGCTTTGGTGAGTGAGTGCACCACGACATCTGCACCAAGTTTGAGTGGTTGTTGTCGAAGTGGCGTGGCAAACGTGTTATCTAATGCGACGAGAATTCCGCGTGATTTTGCCTCGGAGATCAACCGTTGGACGTCGGCAACGGTAAGCAATGGGTTGACCGGAGATTCAAAGAAAAGCATCGCGGCGCCATCGAGGGCTTTGATTACCGCTTCAGTATCATCAATGTCGACCCAGCGAATTCGAAGGCGGTTATTAGCCTCGAGTTTCCGTAATTGCACAAAAGTGTTCATGTATCCAGCAGTTGGGGCGACCACTATCCCGTTTGGTGGGACTAAATCAAACGTTGCTGAAATTGCTGACATCCCAGAGGAGAAAACAAGGGCCCGCCCATCTTCAAGTGCGCCCAAAACGTCTTCGAGATCTTTCCAGGTGTCGTTATCGGAGCGGCCATAGATGTACTCGCCACCTGTTCGATATGTAGTGGAGACTGAAATGCCGCCGATGATCGCGCCGCCGGGCTCTCGCTCAGGACGTCCCTTTTGCACGACCTCGGTTTCAGGGCGCAACGGGCTTGGTTCAACCATGCGAGAAGGGTACTAGAGGTTAGCGCTTGTTAATTATGGCAAAGGCGGCATTATGGCCAGCGATACCACTTACTCCGCCACCTCTAATCGCACTTGCGCCGCCGAGATGGATGTTGCGATGTGACGTTTCACTTCCCCACTTTTCTCTTGGCCGTGTAGAGGATTCGTCGTCTTCGGTAGCAAATGGCATTGTGAGATCACCGTGGAAGATATTGCCTCGTGGTAAATCTAATTCATCTTCAAGATCAAGTGGACTCTTCACTTCAATGCAGGCGCGCCCCTGTGAATCGTAGGCGAGATAATCCTCGATTGGGGATTCAAGGTAAGTGTTGATACCCGAAATGATTCGCTCAGTTGCTTTGGCGGTATTCGCTTGTCGTTGGTTGTCAAATAACGCAGCAGGTGTATGAAATGCAAAGAGGGTTAGCGTGTGCAGACCTGAATCGCCAACTATCGAGGGATCAGTCAGTGAGTGACAATAGACCTCTGCTGGAATCACGTGCGGCAAAGCGCCCGCATTCGCCAGCCGAAACGCCGATTCGAGTTGTATTGCGCTCTCATCTATGTGAAATGTCCCGGAAAATGCAAGATGGGGATCGACTCCACTCTTCAAACGAGGCAATCTATCAAGCAACATATTCATCTTAATTTGAGAGCCATCGAGTCGAGGTCGTTCTGGTTCGCCTAGTAGTCGAGAGAGTGCGCGATCATCTGCGGCCCAAACTAACTCTCGAGATGAAACCCTCAATCCTTCACTAGTTGTAAGTTCGATACCACTTTCATCACCTTCATCGCCATGGATACCTTCAACCCGATGTCCCAAGAAAATCTCGACTCCTGCACCTCGCGCCAACTGCTCAAGCTCGGTAGTGAGCGCGCCCATCCCACCCTCGGGCACGCGCCACTCACCCGTACCATTTCCGATAAGGTGATAAAGGAAGCAAATATTGGCTTGCAGGTCAGAGAGCGATGCAAAGGTTCCTACGAGCGCATCGGTGAGAATGACTCCACGTACGACATCATCTGCAAACCGATTTGCAACGGTAGCGCCGATGGGCTGTTCGAAAAGCTCCCGCCATAACTCTTTATCTGGGAAGTTCGCCTTAACCTCGCTCTGCAATCGCAATGGTTCCAACATCATTGGTGCCAGATAGCGAGCCAGCACCTCGATCCGACTATAAAAATCACGCCAGGACTTGAACTCTGCATCACCACCAGTGATTCTTCTGAAGGATTCTTGAGTCGCTACTCCCGGCTCACGTTCAACAAGTAATCCCACGTGCGCTCCATCCTGCTGCACCGGGGTGTACGAGGAGACCTTGCGGGAGAGCGTCCGAAATTTCATCCCAAGATCACGTTTTATCTGATCTGGGAAGAGCGAGACAAGATAGGAGTATCGAGAGAGTCGCACGGGAAATTCTGGAAATGCTTGATGGCTTATCGCTGCGCCGCCGATGTTTTCACGCGCTTCAATAAGCGCGACGCTCTTGCCTGCTTTAGCTAAATAGGTCGCGGCCACCAAACCGTTGTGCCCACCGCCTACAACGACGACGTCATAGTTTGGTGCGCCTAATGGAGCCATGGTGTGATTCTAGAGATTGCCTCTTCGAGGATCTCGCTCGATGTCGCAAAATTGAGTCGAGCATGATGCGCTCCCCCGCTTCCAAATGGAATTCCTGAACTCAATGCAACTCGCGCCTTCTCAAGTAGCTCCACCGCTGGATCTTCTCGTAGTTTGGTGGCGCTGAAATCAATCCATGATAAATAGCTATTCCTCGGAGCGGAGATCTGCACGTTTGGCCAATTCTTGCCAACAAGGTCACGTAGAAGCACAGAACTCTCCTCGATAGAGGCAATTGCGGTATCAAGCCACTCATCACATTGAGCGAATGCCACGGTATGCGCCTGCGCACCGAGTAAAGATGCTCGGTGGCGAATGCCTTTCACGAGCGGTTCTAACTTCTCATGCAACTCTTGATTGGCGGTGAAGAAGATCGAGCATTTCAAACCGGCTAAGTTCCACGATTTACTCGCGGAGGTGAGGGTGATTACCTGTTCTTTCGCATCGTCGCTCACGGCCGCAAAGGGAGTGAAGACCTCGCCAGAATAGGTAAGCGGCGCATGAATCTCATCGCTCAAGATGATCACGTCATAGCGCTTGGCAAGCGCAGCAATCTCGGCGAGCTCCTTCGAAGTGAAGAGCATCCCCAGCGGGTTATGTGGATTAGAGATGATGAAGAATTTTGCCCCCGCAGCGAATTCGCGCTCTAAACCTGCGAAATCGATGCTGTATTCAACTCCAGACTTCTTGAGTGGGACCTCGACCATCGGAAAATGGATTTCTTTAACCCAGTTGTAGAAAGCAGGATAGACCGGTGGCATCACGATGACCCGATCGCCGACATTTCCAAGTGTCCGCAAGATTTCAATGGTGGCAACACCCACATCAGTCGCAATACGGATTGAATCAGGTTCGACATTCCACTTCCAACGGCGCTGCGCGAAACCTGCGAACGCCACTCCCAATTCAGGGAACTTTCCTAAATAGCCAGTATCAGAACTGGAAATCATCTCGTTAATTGCGGTCAGTATCGGCTCGGCGATGGGATAGTCCATCTCAGCAACTGGAAGCGGCAGAACATCTGCATCAAACTCACGCCACTTGGTGCTTTTACGCTTGCGTAACTCGCTCAATGGTGCAATCGAGAACGTCTTTTTCATTCTTTGTTGACCCGGTGCACTTTATGTTGCGCCGCTTGAGCGACTGGTCTAATCGTCATTGAATCAATATTGAAATGATCCGGCAGCATTACACTCCATCGAATTGCTTCAGCGACATCACCATCAGTGAGAGGTTTCTCCACTCCCGCATAGATTTTTGCAGCGCGCTCTTTATCGCCTGAAAACCGAGTGAGCGCAAACTCGTCGGTCTTGACCATTCCAGGTGCAATCTCGGTGACACGAATCGGTAGCCCACTCAATTCGAGCCGTAGCGTTCTGGCGAGCGCTACTTCACCGTGTTTCGCAGCGACATATGAGCCACCATTCTCATAAGCAATCTGCCCTGCAGTCGATGTGATGATGACCAGATGTCCTTTACCGTGGTTTGTCATTAGGGGAACTAAGGCTTTGATGCAGCGAACCGAGCCAACCACGTTGACATCGTATGTACGCATCCAGATCTCGGGATCAGAGGTGATGACAGTATCGAAGTCAAAAGCGCCGCCAGCATTGCAGACCAGGACTTCAACCGGTTTGCCGTCGAGGTGCTGAGCCAGCCTCGCGATATCAGTATCTGATGTGACATCGATCGTCAAAGTTTCGATGTTTGGGCTCTGTCCCGCAAGTTCGGCCAATCGATCGCTCCGTCGAGCGACTGCAACGACATGAAACCCATTTTTTGCAAGGAGCAGCGCGGTGGCAGCCCCGATTCCACTGCTCGCGCCGGTGACGACTGCTATCGGCTTCATTCGCCCTCAACTTTCTTATTAACTGACCGCGTCAGACTAATCAGGGTGGTCACACCAAGGGCAGCCACTATCACGCCGAGACTTACTGCCAAAGAGACTTCGGGCACTTTTACTGGGCCGATTGAATGCACGCCTATTCCATGTAGCGCCTCGAAAATCAACTTAATTCCGATAAAGCCCAAAACGATGGCTAGCCCCTTGGAGAGATAGATGAGGCGGTTCAAGAAATCCCCGAGGAGAAAATAGAGCTGGCGAAGACCCATCAAAGCAAAGGCGTTGGCAGTGAAGACTATGTAGGGATCCTTTGTCAGACCGAAGATTGCTGGAATCGAATCGAGCGCAAAGAGCAAATCTGTCGTTCCGATTGCGACCAATGCCACTGTGAATGGTGTGGCGCCACGAGCGGCTAGCGTTTTGATGAGCCGCGACTCTTGCCAATCGTTGCTCTCATCTTCATCTTTTGCCAAATGCCACGCGGTGTAGAGCAAAAACACCCCAAATAGGAAAAAGATTGCGACGAATCGGTGAATCAGAGCAGCACCAGCGGCGATGAATGCTCCTCGAAGTACTAAAGCCAAGATGATTCCAATAAGCAGTACGAGCTGTGCCTTCTCTTTGCTGATTTTCAAGCGAGACAAGATCACAATGAAGACAAAAACATTGTCTATAGAGAGCGAGTATTCGGTTAACCATCCGGCGAAGAATTCAGAGCGTGCCTGAGGATTCTCCCAACTTCCGATAGTCCAGCCGAAGATGATTGCTGCAGCCACGTAGATAACCGTCCAAATCGCCGCCTCTTTGGTGGTGGTCTCTTGGTTACGTCTCCTGATTGCTAGCAGCAGGTCCAGGGCGAGAACGCCAATTAACGCTCCTATGGTGATGAGCCATATAGAACCAGAGTTCATCAGCGCGTCTCCCCGAGTCACAATTTAAGGTCGGGTAAGCCTACTTCCTCTCGAGTACTAACGAGACAGAATTGATACACCAACGCTCATCTGTTGGCGTGGAATATCCCTCACCCTCAAATACATGGCCCAGATGCGAGCCACAATTCGCACACCGAACCTCAGTTCGGACTCGGCCGAGCGAGTGATCTGCAAGCAACTCCACTGCATCATCGGCCGTTGGTTTGTAGAACGATGGCCAGCCGCATCCGGAATGGAATTTATGTTCACTGCGAAAAAGTTCTGCTGCACATGCTTTGCAGCGATAGACACCCACGCTCTCCTCGTCCGTGTATTCACCGGTGAATGGCGCTTCGGTTGCGGCACGTCTGAGGACATTGAACGAGAGATTATCTACCCGAGCCTTCAACTCACTCTCATTTATCTGCTGTGGATATTCACTCATAGCGCGCTCAGCGCTCCAGCTGGAAATAAGACGCCCGTAGTTGAATGACAGTCATACCCGTTGGGATTCTTCTCGAGGTAACGCTGGTGATATTCCTCAGCGTCCCAAAAAACAGAGGCAGTGGTGACTTCGGTAGTGATCGCTCCCAACCCAACTCGATCTAATTCACCCTGATAGATCTCTTTGCTACGTAGCGCAAGTGTTCGCTGCTGCGCACTCGTGTAATAGATCGCACTTCGATATTGCGTACCAATGTCATTACCTTGACGGTTGAGCGTCGTTGGGTCATGCATCTGCCAGAAGGCTACAAGTAACTGCTCATAATTCACTTGTTGTGCGTCCCACTCGACTAAGACCACTTCAGCATGTCCAGTGGTTCCGGAACAGACTTCCTTATAGGTTGGGTGAGAAGTGCTGCCGCCCATATAACCGACTCGAGTATTGCGGACACCATTCATTTGCCAGAAGCGACGCTCTGCTCCCCAGAAACATCCGGTTGCAAAGTATGCACGCTCCACCGGGCTCGACGTGTCATGAAGATGGTCACTGTTCATCTGCCTATCTTCTACTAATTTGACGAAGTGCGCGTGCGCTAGCCTTGTGGTTTGAGCCCCCGTAGCTCAGGGGATAGAGCACCGCCCTCCGGAGGCGGGTGCGCAGGTTCGAATCCTGTCGGGGGCACAAGAATCTTGTGAGAGGAATTACCCCTGCCTTCCTTGTTACCGACCATGAGGTGCGGGAGAATATAGGGGTTGCGAATCACTCCGATGCTCGCGGCGCTCTTCACCGCTCTTTACCGAGTACACACCACGCAAGGGGGCAGCCATGGACTGGCGACACCGTTCTGCCTGCCGAGACGAGGATCCCGAGCTCTTCTTTCCGGTCGGCAATACCGGGCCTGCCTTACAGCAGATCGAAGAGGCTAAGAAGGTCTGCAACCGGTGTCTGGTAATCAATGAATGCCTCAAATGGGCCCTCGAAAGCGGACAGGAAGCCGGAGTGTGGGGCGGTCTCTCTGAGGACGAGCGGCGCGCACTCAAACGACGTGCTGCGCGAAATCGAGCCCGCGGAATCGAAAGCCCTAACCCGTACGAGATCAATCAGCAATAGATTTCAACAAGAATCGTTGTTCCGCCTTTGGTCGCTTCCTCCACTTCGATTCTGCCACCTAATTCGTTAGTCGCCAGCGTTCGGACGATTTGCAACCCTAAACTCTCCGAAGTGTGAATATCAAAATCGTTCGGAAGTCCGATGCCATCATCGCTTACTTCGAGTGTAAGTAGATCGCCTTTACGAATCACTGAAATCTTAACTTTGGTTCCCACCGATGCTAGTCCATGTTCATACGCGTTCTGAATAAGTTCGGTGAGAATTAACGCAAGTGGAGTTGCCACTTCAGGACGTAACTCCCCGAAGGCACCGACACGTTCCAAGGTGATACCAGAACGAAGCGTGGACACATCTTTTACCGCAGCAATAAGTTTGTCAGCTACTTCATCGAAATCAACGCGCTCTTGGGCATTCATAGAGAGCATTTCGTGCACCAGTGCAATAGAACCAATTCGCCTGACTGCCTCCTCAATTGCAGCAACTGCCGACGGATTCTCGGCTCGCCGCGATTGAAGTCGAAGGAGCGCACTAACAGTTTGCAAGTTGTTTTTGACGCGATGATGAATCTCACGAATGGTTGCATCCTTAGAGATAAGTTCCCGCTCTCGCCGTCTAATTTCGGTAACGTTATGTACGAGTACCAACGCCCCAACTTGATCGCTTCCTGCAGTCAAAGGCAGCACAAAAAGATCGAGGACTCCATTACCGTTCTCAAGTTCAACTTGACGAGGCAACTTGCCGGTGAGTATTGAACGCCACGATTCATCGCGTGGATGGCGCGATTTGAAACCTGCCGCTAAGCCCTCGATGATTACTGCTAGGTCGCTCAGTTCCAGATCTCCTTGGTGGCCGATTTGGCGAAAAGCAGAGATCGCATTCGGGCTACTGAACGAGACCATCCCATTTCGATCGAGCCGAATCAGGCCATCACCAACCCGCGGCGTCACCTCGGTTGCAACTTCGGCCGCCGGAAAAGTGCCTTCGCTGATCATCCGCGCCAAGTCGAAAGCAGCCTCACGGTAGGTGAGTTCTAATCGACCCGGTGAGCGCATCTGCTCCACATTTCGATATCGAGCAACGACGCCGATCACCCTGCCCTGGTGCAGGATAGGAATCGTCTCTTCCTTAACGGTGAGTTCACCAACCTGCTCCGCTTCAGTATCACGTTGGATCTCACCATCTGACAGAGCGGCGTCGACCCATGGACGTTCACCCCAGCGCACCCGCTCGCCAATCAGATCTTTGGGGTAGACCGTTGCTGCTGTGGTTGGGCGCATCTGCGCAATGACGATATGTCCATCAGGCCAACTCTTTGGGTTCTCTCGAAGTGGGACCCACAAGAGCAGGTCAGCAAAGGAGAGATCTGCCAATAATTGCCATTCAGAGATAATCGCTCGTAATCGACTCAGATCCTCTGGTCTTAATGTTGTGTGCGTTGCTAATTCCTCAAGGGTGGCCATCGATCTCAACCCTCAATCTTTGCAAGACAGAGCGCTACTTCAGATGAGTCATACCACTCAAGTTCATCATCAGTTCCAAGAATTAGATAGAACGCTGCTGCATCTGATACCGCGAAGGAGAACTGCCCTTCGAGAATCCCTGCCGCAACCTCAGTGCCGCGGTTCGTAATCTCATCGTCCATCTCTAACGCGACGATGAATGGCTGTCCATCACGCTCAGCCGATTCGCGCGCGACCTCTAGAGCACCGTACTCGAGATCCTCAAGGTCACTCACGCCATAGTCGTTTGCCAACGCCTGAGTGGGGAGCCAGATTCTCGAGGGATGAATGTGAGTACCCTGACAAAAGTCGGCGAGTTCGCTCTTTGTCATCGGGAGATAACCTCGCATGGGGCAAGCCTAATTTGCTTTTGCAATCCAGTCGAATAGTGGTTGCGCCGCTCGGATAGTTCGCTTGCTAGGTAGACCTGTGACTTGGATTTGAGCATCAAACGGGATCGCACACACAATGCCGACCTGCTTTGCTCGCAATTCTCGCTCGAGCGCCTGGAATTTCCTACGCGCACTGGCGCTCTCGGGGAGCTTGTTGATGACGATTGCAGTATTCGAGCGCTCTCCTACGCTCGAATCCACGCTCGAATCCACTCTCGACTCGAGGAATTCGAATACCAGCGCGAGTGATACATCATCAATCTCAGCGCAAAGCACGCTCGGAGGGGTTACTGCTGCACGTGGTCGAAGCACGAACATGTCGTCGCTCGAAAGATGATGGAGCAGGTCGGTGAGAGTGCTCACGCCCACTCGTGGTAGGACTCCGATGACCGACGAAGAGGAATTGCTCAATGAAAAACTCGGTACCGGCGCATCGTGCGGATAGGCGGCGCGCACCAAGTCAGGAAGGTTTGCAGAAAGTGCGCTCGTCACCTCAATCACGGCGCAGAAACCCCTGGGCAGAATTGGATGTGATGTGATGAGGATCGTTTCGGCGCGAAGATGCAGCGGCACTTCCTCAGGTTCGAGATGCCTTCCGTGACAAGTAATCTCGGCAGCGGAAAGTACGTCTAAAACTTGCACCTCGAGCTGCGGATCTATGATGCATAAGCGGACTTCAGGTTCACTCATTGTCGTCGAATCGTTGAGCGATTGTGATCCGAGAATTCGCTATTAAAGTCATGACATCGCGCACATCATTCTTGCTAAATAACGCTGAGATCATCACGTGACCATCAATTTGGTTCTCACTCTTGGTAATACTTCGAACCCGGATTCGTTCTAATACTCGTAGTAACTGGACTTTTTCAGCGTCGACACTTCCAGCCGGAATCGAGAAGAAGTACATATCAATCACATCACCAATTGTTAGTGCGGCTGGGAAGTTCATCGGCTCGACCGTAAAGGTGATCAATTGACGCTCTTCGACCTCGATGACTTCCGTTAACGCATCTCTTGGGACTACTTCACCGCGAGCTATCTTGCGTAGGGTTCGATGCCCGAGCAACTCCACATCGCCACTGACATAGAGGGCAGCAGCATTCGACAAGTTAAGCGATGCGCGTGCGAAATCATCACTAGCCACCACCTCCCCTGCAGAGATATCTCGACTGGCGGTGAGGTAGACGTACTGGGGCGGAGCCTGACGTACTGAAAAATAGATCCCACTCGCTCCAACTAAAAGGAGGATCAATCCAAGAAGCTCTCGTTTTCGCATGGCGCATTTGATAGCGCGCCGGTTGATTTTCTGAGGTCAAACTCGCACTCATCCTTTTGGATGAGGTACAGGTAGCCGTTAGTCCGAGGCGTCGTCCGTGAATAGCGCGAGAGTCTGCTGCCATGACTCTCGCCCTGACAAGTGTCCAAGAGGCCCTGGATCTTTTCGACAAACCGAAAATTTCAAGCGCCCCCTCGCTTTTGACCTTCAAGCCCACGGCAGATGAGGACACGTACGTTGAAGATGAGTATGAATTCGGTCGCCAAGTTACCCCGTACGACCAACTTCCACATCCCACCGAATGGGTGGATCGTTTTGTGCATAGCGCGCTTGAAATTCTCAATGGGAAACGCTCCCCTAGCCAACTTTCGCGCTGGTGTAATAGAAAAGTGTTTGCCTATCTCACCGAGAATGCTCGAGTTCGCCCGGCAGCGATTCGAGTAGGGCGCAAGCGCATCGGACAACCCTTCGATCAGATTCTCGAAGTGACGGCGATGCTCCATGGCAACGAACGGAGCAGAGTGCTGGTCTGTCGATTCGAAGGCGTGGATGGTCGATGGATCTGCGTCGAACTCTTCTCGATCTGAGCGTTCAGATTGGTGCTAACGATTACGTGGATCCCCGTGGCACCTTTTGTATTTTTTCCCAGAACCACATGGACATGGCGCATTGCGAGAAGTCTCGTCGCTTGACCTAATAGTTTCGACTTCTTGCTCGCCGAATTCGCCCGGAGCCGAATAGTGCAATTCTTCCTCTGCGGCACCTAGTTCAGGTAGCGATGCCGATGCCAAATCACCCTGTGCGGTCCGCTCGATGCTCACTTGTGCGTAGAAGACTGCGCCGACCGACTCCTCTTTTATCCCCTCCATCATGGCTGTGAAGAGATCAAATCCTTCTTTCTGATACTCAACCAATGGGTCGCGCTGAGCCATCGCACGAAGGCCAATGCCTTCCTGTAAGTAGTCCATCTCATAGAGATGGTCTCGCCAGCGACGATCTAGGACTGAGAGCACCACCCGTCTCTCAAGTTCGCGCATGATTTCAGGCGTTAACGCCACCTCACGCTCATCGTACTTTTCGAGTGCGTTGGCACTGACTACCTCACTCAGGTATTCGGATGACAAGGCTGAGATGTCGCCTACCTCTGCGATGAGATCCTCTGGCACGAGCGAGATCGGATAGAGCGCTTTGAGTTGTTGCCATAGCGCATCGAGGTTCCAATCCTCAGGAAAACCCTCTGCTGTTAAGAAGGCGACCTGGCTGCGTACCGCATCATCAATGAAGCCAATCATCTGATCTCGTAAATCTGCACCTTCGAGAACGCTACGGCGCTCGCCATAAACGACTTGACGTTGTCGATTGAGCACGTCGTCGTACTTGAGCACGTTCTTTCGGATTTCGAAATTCTGACTCTCTACTTGGGTTTGCGCTGACTTGATTGCATTGCTGACCATCTTGGATTCGATTGGCACATCATCTGGAATGCCAGCAGCGCCCAGGAAACGCTCAACTAGTGCAGAGTTAAAACGCCGCATCAAGTCATCTTGTAGCGATAGATAAAAGCGTGACTCACCAGGATCTCCCTGACGACCAGAACGACCTCGAAGCTGATTATCGATCCGACGAGATTCGTGGCGCTCGGTACCAAGGACGTACAAACCGCCGAGTGAAACGACTTCATCGTGCTCTGCAGCGACCAACTGGCGCTGTCGTGCAAGTTCAGCCGGCCACTCGCGTTCATAATCCTCAGGAGTATCTACCGGTGAGAATCCTCGCTGCTGTAGGGCGAAGTCTGCGAAGAACTCTGGATTTCCGCCGAGCATGATGTCAGTGCCGCGCCCTGCCATATTCGTTGCAACGGTCACCGCGCCTTTGCAACCGGCGCGGGCAACGATTGCCGCTTCACGCTCATGCTGTTTAGCATTCAGAACCTCATGCGATACACCCCGGCGAACCAGGTGTGTCGATAATTCCTCAGATTTCTCAACGCTCACGGTTCCGACCAAAACCGGCTGGCCGCGCCGGTGTCGCTCGACAATGTCATCGACTACAGCCATGAATTTGGCATTCTCAGTCTTATAGACAAGATCTGACTGATCAACGCGTTGCATCTCTTTATTTGTCGGGATAGGGATGACGCCCAGTTTGTAGATTTGGTAGAACTCAGAAGCTTCGGTCATCGCCGTGCCGGTCATACCCGATAACTTTTCGTAGAGGCGGAAGTAATTCTGCAGGGTGATTGTCGCCAAAGTCTGATTCTCGTCTTGGATTTTGACACCCTCTTTTGCCTCAAGCGCTTGGTGCAAACCTTCGTTATATCTACGTCCTTGCAAGATTCGTCCAGTATGTTCATCGACGATGAGCAATTCGCCGCTCATAATCACATAGTCGCGATCACGCTTGAAAAGTTCTTTTGATTTCAAAGCATTATTCAGATAGCTGATAAGCGGCGTGTTAGCGGTCTCATAAAGATTTTCGATTCCTAGAAGACGTTCAACCTCAGTGATACCAGCTTCAAGGATGCCGACGGTGCGCTTCTTCTCGTCGACTTCGTAGTGTTCATTCGCGGTGAGTTTCTTGGCAATCGCAGCGAATTCGGAGTACCACTTCGTAGGTCGATCAGCCGGGCCACTGATGATGAGTGGTGTTCTAGCTTCATCGATCAAAATCGAGTCAACTTCGTCGACAATCGCGAAATTGTGCTCACGTTGCACACAACTTTCGATAGACCAAGCCATGTTGTCGCGCAGGTAATCGAATCCGAACTCATTATTTGTGCCATAGGTGATGTCACACGCGTATGCGTCACGCCGCTCGGGCGGAGTCATGTTCGCTAGGATTACGCCAACACTCAAACCTAAGAAACGATGAACGCGCCCCATCCATTCACTATCGCGTTCTGCTAAGTAATCGTTGACGGTGACGATGTGCACACCCGAGCCAGTTAATGCATTGAGGTAGGCAGGCAATGTTGAGACCAGCGTCTTGCCTTCACCAGTTCGCATTTCGGCGATATTGCCTCGATGTAAAGCGATCCCACCCATCAACTGCACGTCATAGTGGCGTTGACCCAGAGTCCGCTTGGCCGCCTCGCGCACTACCGCGAATGCTTCAGGAAGGAGATCATCGAGATCTTCACCTTCGTTATATCGAGCCTTAAACTCATCGGTCTTGGCTCGGAGCTGTTGGTCGCTAAGAGCTGAAATTTCACTCTCATGGCTATTGATGACCCTTGCAAGTTTCTCAAGGTTCTTGATCTGGCGCCCTTCACCAGCGCGCAGAATCTTATCGAGCAGTGCGACCACGCTTCATCGGCCTTTCTCGGAATAGACCCCTACTCTAATGCGCGGAGCGGCTCATGCTCCAATTGAGCGAATAAGCCGCTGAAACTCCCCCTAAACACCTGGCTCCAACCGCCTGAAGCGCCCGATATCCCTCACGCATAGTGGCACCAGTCGTGAGCACGTCGTCGATAAGTAAGAAATTCTGCTGCCCGATTTCGCGTTGAAACTTTTTCGCTTGCTCATCCCTCACAATAAAAGCGTTCTTCATATTCAATAATCTTTGTTGAGCATTGAGGCTCTTTTGTGGTGCGACCGAGCGATGACAGGAAAGCAACGAAAGTACTTGATCACCAGATTGCTTGGAAACAGAATGCGCTATTTCTAATGTGAAATCTCGGCCTCGCTTTCGCCGCGCTCGAGCGCTGCTTGGGATGGGAACTAGAATCAAGCCAGCAGGAAAACTTGCGCGAGCGCGCACAATCGCCTCCACCAGTACCTCTTCTAATTGGAGGTTCGCATCATCTTTTGCACCAAGCACGATTTGCGATACCGCAGGACTGAAGGCAAGTGCTGCCGCCACTTGGAACATCTCTTGTCTTGTTATGGATACGGTTTCATCTCTTAAGGTTCTGATACAACCAACACAGAGAATGTCGCCTTCTAGCGAGCAACTCACGCAATGGACTGGAACAACGAGCGAATAAAGAGCCTTCAGGAGAGCAGACAGATACGTGATGATCATGCACCGACGATAGATCTTCCTCTGTCAGATTCTCATTTCAAACAGATGCTCTGTGAGTTCTTCACTACGGTCACGCGGGAGTGTTAATACGAAGAGCGAACCCCGCCCGTAGACACCCGTAGCCTCGATGATGCCGCCATGTAGCTGCGCATCCTCCTGTGCGATGGATAATCCCAGTCCAGTTCCTCCGCGTGTTCGCTCTCGAGACGGGTCTGCCCGCCAAAATCGGTCAAAGACCCGAATCTCTTCGCCTTTACGTAATCCGATTCCGTAGTCACGAACTGCCACCGCAATGGATTTGGCCCCAGACCGAATCTCGACATCAATCGGCTTGCCCGCACCGTAACCAATCGCATTATTAAGCAGATTTCGCATGATCCGATCGATACGTCGTGGATCGACCACAGTCACCACCGGCTCCTCGGGATGGATAAATCGGAATACTGAGCCGTGCTCTTGGGCAATAGGCTTGAGTGATTCGAGGCTGCGCTCAACCAACACTGCGATATCTGTGAACTCAGGCTCGAGATTCACTACACCCGCATCGAAACGACTGACTTCTAGTAACTCAGTCAAGAGGTTTTCGAACCGTTCCAACTGCGCCGAAAGCAATTCAGCGCTTCTGGAGATCGTCGGGTCGAATTCATGTCGCTGACGATAAATGAGATCCGATGCCATCTTCAAAGTTGTCAGCGGAGTGCGCAACTCATGTGATACGTCAGAGACAAATCGCTGTTGCACGCGAGAGAGGTTCTCTAATCGAGTGATTTGATTCTGGAGCGCTCCTGCCATCTCATTAAAAGAGAGCGCCAGTCGTGCAATCTCATCGGCCCCTTCAACATTCATCCGCTCAGCAAAATCCCCCGCAGAGAGTTTCTCAGCGATTTCAGCCGCTCTCCTGATGGGCGAGACGACTTGTCGTGAAACCGCCCACACGATAAGTAGCAACACAAGGACGAGTGCAATCGCACCAACTAATAGGGTGCGCGAGATGAGCGAGATTGTGGCATCTTCCGGTGCGGTGCTAAACAGAAAGTACATCTCAAATTGACCAAAATTATTGATATTCATTTTCCCGCCAACAATCAAAGCAGGAACGACACGTTCAATCGGAACTGGAGTGAGAAAAGTACTTGGATAAAGGATGTCGCCATAGGCATACTGCAGCTCTTTTGCTGCTAAGACGCGTGCGCGTAACTCTTTGGGTATGGAGGATTTAGATACCTGATTAGTGGAGCGTTCGTAGAGTAGAAAGCGCTCCTGCGGAGAGCGTGCCTGCAAAATCACAACCTCAGGATTTCGATCATTCCCTTTCGCATCCGAGAATTCTGTGATAGTTCTATCGATCGCATCACGAAAAGCCGAAATCGAGTTGATTTGGGCAAGGATGAAGCCGTTCTCAGTTTGGAAAAGCTTAGATTGACTTTCATTCAGAGCAGATTCGATCTTGGACTCCTTGATGCCATCGCCCACGCGCTGGTTGAGTACTGAAGCGAGAATTGATACGAGAAGCGTCGACAAGAGCAGCGTTGTACCTAAAACTCGGAACGCGAGCGAATTTACAAAACGCATTATTTTTGTTCTGTGAAGTTACCAGCGCGATACCCAACTCCGCGCACAGTTAAGACTAATTCTGGTTGATTCGGGTCGCGTTCAATCTTAGATCTAATTCGTTGAATGTGGACGTTGACCAGACGTGTATCAGAGGAGTGGCGGTATCCCCACACCTCTGCGAGCAGCGCCTCGCGAGTGAATACTCGACCCGGTTCACGAGCCAACGCCAAAAGCAGGTCGAACTCGAGGCGAGTAAGTGCGATCACTCTCTCGCCGCGTCTGACTTCATGTGCGACTAGATCGATGGAGACGCCACCAAATTCCAATTTCGAGGAAGCAGCAGGCGTTGATGTGACTCTACGGAGTCGCGCCTTGATTCGAGCAAGCAATTCATTGGTCTGGAATGGCTTTACGATGTAATCATCGGCTCCCGCCTCAAGTCCTTTCACAACATCGGTCGTCTCACCTTTTGCTGTCAACATCACTATAGGTACCATCGATTCGGCACGGATTAATTTGCAGACTTCTATTCCACTGAGTCCAGGCAACATCAAATCAAGCAAAACTAGGTCTGGGGTGGAGTTACGGAATACATCCATAACTTGATCTCCACGTGAGACCAAGTCGACTTCCATGCCTTCGCCCGTGAGGACGATGGCAAGCATCTCTGCTAAGTCTTGGTCATCGTCGACGACCATTATTAGCGTCATTAGCTGCCGTGCTCCCATGAATTGAGGTAGTGCTCTTGCTCTGGCGTAAGCACATCAACTTCGCCACCCATGCTCTTTAATTTCAACGCCGCAACCTCTTTATCGATAGCAACGGGTACATCGTGGACCCCTGGCTTCAGATTCTTCGCCTCGTGCACCAACCACTCCGCAGTGAGCGCTTGGTCGGCAAACGAGAGATCCATGACAGCGGCAGGGTGACCTTCGGCAGCGCCCAGATTTACTAATCGACCTTCAGCCAAAAGGAGTAATCGACGTCCATCATTCATGACGTACTCATCAGTCTGATGGCGAATCTTCGAGTTCTTGCGAGCATTGTGCTCAAGCCAAGCCACATCAATTTCGATGTCGAAGTGGCCAGAGTTGGCCATAATGGCATTATCTTTCATCCGCTCGAAGTGCTCTGCGCGTAGCACGTCGCGATTGCCAGTGACCGTGATAAAGATATCTCCGATTCGGGCGGCATCATGCATAGTCATCACTCGGTAGCCCTGCATCATCGCATCGAGAGCTTTTGTCGGGTCGATTTCTGTGATAACCACTTCAGCGCCTAGTCCTTTGGCGCGTTCTGCAACACCGCGTCCGCAATAACCGAAGCCAGCCACCACCACGATTTTGCCGGCAACAAGAGTATTAGTAGCTCGGAATACTGCATCAAAAGTCGACTGACCGGTGCCATATCGATTATCGAACATGTGCTTGGTGTCGGTGTCATTGACTGCAATCATCGGGAATGTCAGCGCACCATCGCGTGACATTTGGGTAAGACGGATTACTCCAGTAGTGGTCTCTTCGCAACCACCAAGTATCGTTGGAAGTAGTTCGCGCCGAGTCGTGTGTAGCGTGTTGACTAAATCGCAACCATCGTCGAAGACGAAGTGTGGAGCGATATCGAGTGCAGAATTTATATGACTGTAGTAACCATCGCGGTCAATTGCGTTTCGAGCGAAAACGCTAATGCCGTATTCGTGGACTAGTGCCGCAGCAGTGTCATCTTGAGTCGAGAGCGGATTTGAGGCACAAAGAGCCAATTCGGCGCCTCCGGCAGCCAACGTGCGCATCAGGTTTGCGGTCTCGGTGGTTACGTGCATACATGCAGAGATTCGAACGCCTTTGAAAGGTTGCTCTAGAGTGAAGCGATCGCGAATCTGAGCCAACACCGGCATGCTCCGCTCGGCCCATTCGATTCGCTTTTTGCCTTGTGCTGCTAAATCTGCGTTGGCGATATCGCTCTTAATCATCGTTGCTCTACTCACTGTGGCGCTTACCTTCCGCTCGGGCTTCTCGGGTATCACTGAATACGACCGAACTTTACCGCCCTTTTCCAGTTACCACCCAGAGAGAACCATGTGACTCGAGGCGGTACGCCCCAGGGGCAAGTAACGCGCCGTCATTCTGACTTATCAAGACCCCTGAGCCACCAGTCTCGCCAGTAGAGATCACAGCGCTGCCATCGGAGGCAAAAGCGATGGCATGATCTTCGATGAATAACTCACGAACCTGCTCTCGATTCGTGTGATCCGAATCGAATCGCATTAAGGCGAAATCCTCAATTGGAGGACGCCAATGAAGTACGCCTGCGCGTGATTCAGGAGTGATTCTCTGGGCTAATCCGCTATTCGTATCGACTACGGCGAGAAAGTTCTTCTTGTCGATTGGTTTATTGGTCAATCCCCCACGAATCACGTTATCGCTATTGGCCATGACTTCAACCACGGTTCCGTGAAGATACGCATGTATGCACCGAGGAGGTAAATACAAACTCGCACCAGGTTCAAGAATCACTAGTTCACAAAGTAAGAATGCAAGCGGGTCGAGCTTAGGTGAATAGAGTTCGATGAGTTCACGCATCCAACGATGTCGTACGCTATCAAGATTACCTAAGTTGTTACGTACTTCTTCGAGGATTCCAGTCGTATCTGGCACGCCTAGAATTCGATCCAGCAGATCTAGCATCGTTGAGCCTCGTCGTAATGGTTCTGCAATCAGAGCATCTGCTTGCGGCGAATCCAGTTGACGAAGTTTTTCCAGGACCACGCTGGACTGGGCAACTCCCACCAAAGCATGGAACTCAGTGAGTGCAACTAACATCTCAGGTTTGTGATTATCGTCTTTGAGAACATCTATTAATCTGGGAATGTCATCCAATGCAGGGTGTACTTGGAGAGAGAGCGAATGCTCGACTGCAAGGATCTTGGCCAGGAATGGCAGGCGACCAAAATCGTGGGTAATCGAGTCGAGGTGGTAAGACTTGCCTTTGACAGGTGATGGGCCCTGAGGATTATCGCCAAACCAGAGTTCAGCCTCAGGCTCAACGCTTCGAACTTCGCCACGATGGTTAGCTAAAGTGGAGTGCGAACCCCACGGATAGTTCTTTATAACGCCTTCGATGGGGATGATGGCAGGAGTCTGTTTTCTCATCCTCGCTTGGTTGCAGAGTCAATCAACAAGATAGGAATCCCATTACGTACGGGGAAGGCTAGCGAGCAGGCGCCGCAGAAGAGTACTTCACTCTCCGGCGCCAACTTACCGCGACATTGGGGGCAAACGATGATGTCAAGAATCTTCCGATCGACGCTCACTTCCGGATCACCTCCAGTGCCTCATCGCGGACACGACACATTATCTCATCGCTCGTTGCTTCGACGTTCAAGCGCAATAGCGGCTCTGTATTGGATGCTCGTACATTCAGCCACCATGAATTTGCGCTGATTGTCAACCCATCGAGTCGATCGACGGCGCCCTGGGCTGCAAAGCGCTGTTCGACTCGAGCAATTGCACTCTCAACATCAGCGACTTTCGAATTTATCTCACCACTATTGTAGAAAGTTCGAAACTTTTGTATCAGAGTAGAGAAAGCGGTACCTGCCTGAGTGTTACCAAGTGCTCTGATTGCGTATAGCGCGGCGAGCATCCCAGAGTCGGCATTCCAAAAATCTTTGAAATAAAAGTGTCCCGAGTGTTCTCCTCCGAAAATCGCTCCGGTTTCAGCCATCTGCTCCTTTATAAACGAGTGCCCCACTCGGCTTCGAACGGGAATACCGCCGTTTCGTGCGATGACTTCTGGGACTATCCGCGAAGAAATCAAGCTATAGATGATGGTTGCACCTGGAACGCGCTCTAACTCGCTCTCGGCAATGAGGGCAGTGAGTAACGATGGTTCGACGACGGCGCCGCGCTCATCAACGAGGAAACAGCGATCTGCATCCCCATCGAAAGCAAGACCTAGATCAGCGCGCTCTGCAATCACTCGCGCCTGCAAATCTTTTAAGGTCGTAAAATCAAGAGGATTCGCCTCATGGTTTGGAAAGGTGCCATCAAGTTCGAAGTACATCGGAATAATCTCGAGATTTAACGGAGCAAGCACCGTCGGAACTGTGTGACCTGCCATCCCATTGCCAGCGTCAACGACGACTTTAAGTCGGCGAATCGAATGGCAAGGTACTAGTTTGCGAAGGTATTCACCATAACTTTGCAGCATGTCGAGTTGGCGTTCGACTCCTGCTCGCGAAGAAGTGGGTAGCGAGCCATGAATTAAGGCAGCGCGAATATCCTCTAAACCAGAGCGTACGCCGATAGGTTTCGCACCAGCACGAGCAAGTTTGATTCCATGATAGGAGGCAGGGTTGTGACTTGCAGTGAACATTGCACCCGGAATGTCTAGAACTCCAGTCGCGAAATATAATTGGTCTGTCGCGGAGAGGCCGATGTTTATGACGTTGGTGCCCGTTGCCCGAACGCCATCAGAGAATGCAGCCACTAGAGCAAGTGACGATGGTCGCATGTCGTACCCAACCACCACCTCGTGGGCTGCAACCAAGTTGGCGAATGCGACGCCGACATCCCGACAGAATTTCTCAGTTATCTCAGTACCGACTAGACCTCTGATGTCATACGATTTTATGATTGACGCAAGTGACTGCGCGGTATACGCCACATTCGTTATTCTGAGGGAAGAGCACGTAAATGTCCACGCCGACCAATTGTTGGTTGATTGTGGTCTGCTGTGTTTGAGATAACGCTCCGGACCGCTTCAGCAATTGCGAGCAGATCATCATCGCTAGGTCCGGGTTCAATCTCTTCGGTGGTGAGCCGAATGAGCTCCCAACCTTTAGGCGCGGTCAATTTGCCACCATGATCTGCACATAAGTCATAACTATGTGGTTCGGCATATGTTGCAAGCGGACCGAGCACGACCGTGGAGTCGCTGTAGATATAAGTCAACGTCACAACGGCGGGCGCAGCGCAACTTGTGCGGGTGCACCTTCGGGTCGCTGGTCGCAACTTTGCCATGGGTAAACGTTATAACTTAGAGACTTTGCTGCTGGGGATGCCACTCCGATTGGTCGACCCTTTCATGCTCTCACCCTCTTTATAGGCTTTATATGCTTTGTGTGGCGCTATTTCGCCGTGGGGATATAAAGGTCAGAGTCAACTATCGGCAATGCGGTCAACTCTTTCGCTTGCGCGGGCGCGAGCGTCGTTGTGCTTACCCCTGACGGGCTTCGCATAGTGAAAGCCAAGTAAATCGGATCAGTAGTAGTTGTGAATTCAATCGTGCGCGCAGTATCAGGAACCTTCCAGACCGCCATCGAATCAACGGAAATCTTCTGAGCGCTTCTGGAGCCACCAATTTTTACTACTGCGAAATTGACCTCTTTAGCAGCGGTAACTATCGATAGAAACCCGCTCTGCTCGGGTAATGCGATTGGCTCACCGCGCGTTGCCTCTGCTGGGCTCGACCAGAGCAACTCACGCTGCTTGTCGAAAGACCCTCTCGTCAAAGTACTGGCGATCAAAGGTTCGCTAGAACGAACCTCAAGCGAGTAAAGCCGATCCTTTGGCAAATTCGCCAAATCCACTTCGACCACTCTTTGAGCTGGAACCCGAATTGAATCTAATCCGACTGGAGCAAATACACCCGAAGGCGAGATGTAATTCACTTGGATGACGGCGTCGCTCTCTCCAGGGACGAAAAGTCTGAGTTTCTGCGCAGAGAGTTTTGAGTTCTTGGCAAATTTAGTTCCGGGAATGCCGATCATCATCACTTGCTTGCTCGGCGCAGGATTAGATGTGACATAATCTCCACCATAAGTAGTCAATCCTTTCCGCCGTTCATCAAATAGCGTCGCACTTACTAATCCAGAGCGGGAAATCAAGTGGAATGCCGTGAGTTTCTTACCTGGAGTGAAAGTGGTGAGTGAATAGTTCTTGGTGCTACGGGCCGGGATGGTGAGGGTGCGCGAAGATTCACTGCCATCTTCACTCCATAACTCGACTTCGAGAATTGCTTTACCCAGGTTCTCATTCGTAAATTGGAAGTAACCGAGGCTAGACACATCCGCCGTACCGCCAATAAACCAAAACTCCCCGGCCGATGACTTGCACTGCTCAAGTGCTAGCCACGTCGCGCTCTTTGACGTGACCACGATCGGAGTTGCCGAGTCACCATCGACTGCTCGAGCTTTACTTGTGAGCGCAACTGCACGCTGTGGGCTCTTCTTAAACGTTCGATTCTTTTTATCAATAACAGCGCTTTTCGTCCCCTTGCCACCGAACTGGATTGAGCCACTACTTTTGTCGCTCTTTGCCGGGCAGATGAAAGTCGAAACGCTCTCGACATACTCTCGACTGATTGGTGAATTCGAGATTGTGGTAGTCATCATGACCAAGACTATAAATCCGATCAAGATTGCAATGCGTGCTCTCATGACACTTCCTCATCGGAGAGCTCTGACTGGCGCCTGCCACGAGGGAGCGCGAAGAAGATAAGTAGACCAAGAACTGCCAACTGTAGAGAGATTCCAGCGCGATACGTTGTTCCGTCATGGAAGAGCACTACTCGCCCGGCATCGGGAATGCTGAACTCAATAAGTCCTAGTTCAGATTTCTTGGGTGCAAGAACTTTCCCACCCTGCAAGACCCTCCAGCGCGAATCAAAAAGTTCGGCGATAAATAACTTTCCGGGCCCGGCAACATCGAACTCAGCTCCCACACGTTCCGATGGAATCTTTTGTAGCTCTGCGTCAGACTCTGCACCGAGGAAAGTGATCCGAGAGGTTAAACCTGAAACCTCCCACAAGATTCCATCAGCCGTGGCAGAGAGTCGAGACAATCCACCAATGCCATCGATCTTTCGCGCTAATTGTTGATTGTTCCTTCCGTTCTCAAGATAGATGTAGCGGATCCCAAATTTCGCCAACGTTGCGGCTGGAGCATCTCCAGCGCCCGCAGTGATCTCTCCAACAGTTTTCGTCAATAGCGCCGACTCTCTCCCAACTGAGGTGAGTTCACCAAAGGTGACATCTCGTTCGCGCAGAACTACGTAAGAGAAATTTTGGATACGACTTTGTCCGAGGGCGCTGCCGCTCTCATTTCGAAGAATGAGCGTCTTGGGTCTATCAGGGTTCTCAGTCGCAGAAGCGATGAAAGCTGGCAAGACTTTCGATGTAACAGTTCGGACTGGAGCCTTCGCCGCACTGAAAACCAACCAGGTGAGGTTTATCGCGATAACCAAGCCGACCACTATCGCCACCCCTGCAGTAGCAAAATGATTATGTCCCAGCGACGAAGAGCGCAAGCGCGTCATTCTTCCAGCACCTAAAATCACAGTGGCTCGGGCTGCGAAGAAGGTGGATAAAGCAAGGAATCCACCAGGCCATATCTGATGTGAGAGTGAATCGCCCACAACGCTCACTGATATCGAGCCAGTGAGTGCCGCAAGGAATAGAGAAGTAAGGATTGCCAGGGCGTCTATCAAAGCCGTTCGAGAGAACAACGCAGCTATCGCAATCAACAACGTCGCGCTCACGATATAGATTGGCGCATGATTGAACGGTTGCAGATTCCCGAGCAGCACGTGGAGCGACGATGCAATCGGTGCTGGCACTCCTTGATCGATAAACAACTGGCCAGGCTGGAGAATGTTAGCCACGCTCCATGGCGCTAATGCAAGAAAAGCGCCGACAATTATCACGAGGTACATCAACGCTCGTCTGATAAGTATCTTTGTATCAACGCTTCGCAGACGAAGGTAGACCAGATGGGCACCAAGGAAAATGAAAGCAGCGCAGAATATTTGAAATGAGATCGCTGAGGTAAGTGCTAGCGCAATCGCGCTTACGCAGATTCTTCGCCACGAAATATTGTCATGCACCGAGTCGGTCGTATCGACGCTGTTAGGAATGCTGGAAAACAAAGGTGCGAAAATCAGCGCGACAATCGGCAGAATAATGATCAGTGCTAACGTGCTCAACAGCCCCACATTTATCGAGCTGACCATCAAAGCAGATGATGCGTACATCAGACCCGACCCAATCGCGACCCAACGACTTGCACCAAAGCGGCGCGCAAAGAGATACATCGTGAGAAGTGCCAAAACAGGCGCTAAAAAGAAGAGCGTTGTGACGAAGAGCGCTGGGTTTGCTCCTGTAATGAGCGAGAGAATTGCCAAGAGCGGAGTGAATGGATGGCTGGTTTGACCCGATCCCATACCAAGGACATGCCACGATTGACCATAGAACTGCAGCGCAGCAAAGGCGCTATCACTCACTGCGGCGAGAGCGCCACCTGCGAGCGGACCAAAGCGCGCGCGGCTTGCAATAAGAACGAGTAATAGCAAGGGAACGAGAGTGAGCACGAGTGGCCTTGTGATTGTCTGCCGCCAGAAACCGGTCTGAACAGGAGCAAGTAGATCTCCTTCATACGCGTCATCACTATCAGTAAAGATGTTTCCGACGACTGGTTCAGGAAGGCGTTCTGTTCGACGCAGCAAGAGGTCGCGCACCCGCAGTGCGCCAAGTTTGAATTGCTCGCTCCACGGTGCAAGCAAAGGACGAATTACTCGAGCCGGCAAAAGTCGTTTCTTTCGACGGGCGCTCCGTGCCGCTCGAAGCCGATCTAATCGGGTAAAAAGCAGAGCGACTGCTGCAACTTCGTCTAATGCGTAACCGGGAAGTTTGACGACGAGATAACCGAGCGCGCGAATGATGGCAGAGAGAAAAATCCGCAACGTGATCCATGGCAGCGTCCAGAGTGGCAGGTTTGCCAGAAGCACGAATGCAGCATGGCGCCGGTCAACGAGGTGCGGACGGTGAAAGGTCCCGCCTGCGACATCAATCTCTCGACGTTCGGTTGCTGCTGCCTCGGCATGGAAGACGCGTGCGCTCGTGACGCAGATGACTGAGTAACCGGCCATATGCGCGCGCATGCCGAAATCGACATCGTCACGAAAGAGCGGAAGGTTCTCGTCGAAGCCACCTATCTCTTCGAAGAGATCTCGTCGGATCAACGCGCCTGCGGTGCTCACTGCCAAAACTGGAATCGCGCCATCACCATCATGTTGACCTTGGTCGCGTTCATTTCGCTCTAACCCGGTCCAGCGCGCACCGTTGTGCGCAATGCTCACACCGATCTCGAGGAGATGATTGCGATCGTGCCATCCCAAAATCTTGGGGCCGGCAACACCCACGTTCGGTCGATCAGCGACTGCTGCAAGAAGTTCGGCGAGCGCATCGGGGGCAGGGGCGCAGTCATCATGTAAGAGCCACAGCCACTCGTCTTCGCGCTCAATCTGCGCGCCAGAATCATCGCGGAGCAGTACTTGTGGCGGCAGATGGGAAACTGCGAGCGCTACGGCGCGGCCAAATCCGCAATCGCGCTCACTCTCGAGGAGATCGATCCGTGAGTTTCTTAGTAAGTCAGCCGAACCGTCGCTGGAGCCAGTGTCGACTGCCGTGAGGAAATCAGGCGGGCGCTGCTGACTTGAAAGCGCGGCCACAACCTCAGGGAGCCATCGAGCCCCGTTATGGCTGACCAGGATGGCGCTGACTCTCTGCTGGCGTGGCAGCGGCGGGCTCTCAACCGACATGCGACAACCCTAGGGCGCGTGGCTTAAAAGTGGGCCCTCGCCCCGGATTTAGCGGGTATTACGCGGGCCGGCGCTTGAGGCGACGACGCTCTCGCTCGGAGAGGCCACCCCAAATTCCAAAGCGCTCATCATGTGCGAGCGCATATTCCAAACACTCACTGCGCACCTCACAGGAGAGACATACTCGCTTTGCCTCTCGAGTTGATCCGCCTTTCTCGGGGAAGAAGGCCTCTGGATCAGTTTCGGCACAGAGCGCTCGCTCCTGCCAAGAAAGTTCTGCAGGGTTTCCACCCTCGAACGGCGTGAGCGGTGCGCTCATCTAAAGCCCCTAACGTCTCGCGTCTAGCAGTTGAAAGAACCTAGGGAGAATTACACGCGTGTAACTCCCTTTCGTCAAGTTAGGTGGAGGATGAATTTTCGCCCTCTCCTAAATGTCGACTATTGGGGGCGACCACAGTTGTTCGACCGCCGAAGATACACCGGTCGATGAATGCTCCTGAACCAACAACCACGCCATCGCCGATAATCGAATCCGAAATCTGGACCCCGGCTCCAATCTGCACACCATCTCCGATCATGCTTCGCTCGATGACCACTCCCTCCGCGACCGTCGCCGCACCCACTGCTGAACCGATGCTGACCTGGACGGTGCTATCGATTCTGGCCCGAGGGTCGATGAAACGCTGTCCGGGAAAAGTTGTAGCAGACGACACTGCGGGGGAACGAAAGAGCCCAGTGAGTAGGTCGACGGAGGCCTTCTTCAGCGCTGCAGGCGTTCCAATATCAATCCAGTACTCATTGCTCGTAAAACTCCATAGCCGCTTCTTCTCGGCGAGAAGGTTAGGAAAAGTTTCACGTTCCACACTGACGATCTGCCCTTGGGGAATCGCATCCACGATTGCTCGCGTGAAGATGTAACAGCCTGCGTTGATCAGAAGTGACGGAGGATTCTCTGACTTCTCAACAAACTGGAGGATTCGACCTTCGTGGTCGATGGGCACAGAACCGTAAGCGCGGGCATCTTCAACTTCGATGAGGTGCAAAGTGACATCAGCCTGCATACGTTGATGTAGGGATATCTGTGCGCTGATGTCGTGCGCGCTCAGAATGTCTCCGTTAAGTACGGCAACGGGTTCGCTGGCGCTACTGTGCAAACGAGTGGTCGCATTGGCGATTGCCCCTCCTGTACCTAGTGGTACCTCTTCGATTGCATGAACAATCTCAATTCCAAAACGGGAACCATCTCCGAGAAACTCCAGAAATTGCTCGTTTTTGTATGAGGTCGCCACGATGATTCGCGATATCCCATGTTCCTTTGCGTAACCGATTTGATGAGCAATAAATGGGACTCCCGCAACCTTCAGCATCGGTTTTGCAGTGTCGATAGTCAGCGGCAGTAGGCGCGTTCCCTTGCCGCCCACAAGCAAAATTGCTTCCATGACGTTATTTACGCAAGTCGCTCTGCGGCGCGCTCAATATCGGCATCTGTTGCAGTAAGCGCAATGCGCACGTGATGGGAACCCTTCTCGCCATAGAAGACTCCCGGCGTAATCAAGATGCCGCGCTCGGCTGCCCAACTCACGCTCTGCCAACACTCCACGCCTCGAGTTGCCCAGAGGTAGAGTCCAGCCTCGGAATGTTCGATAGTAAAACCTGCTGTGTGCAACGCGCTCATCAATCGCTGCCGTCGATTACGGTAGCGCTCCTTCTGCAGCGCAATCTCGGATGGATCATCGAGCGCAGCTGCCATCGCACTTTGAATGGGCGCAGGCATGATGAGCCCTAAATGCTTTCGCACTTCGCGAATCTGAGCGATTAACTCTGGGTCTCCAGCAATGAATGCTGCTCGATAACCAGCCGCGTTGAAACTCTTAGACAGTGAATGCACAATCAGTAAACCCGAAGTATCACCATCTGCTTCGTGCAACAGGGAGACCGGAGCGCTCTCCCATCCCAACTCGAAATAACACTCATCGCTCACAACGATCGTGTTCGTCTGCTTCGACCATTCGATAATTCTTCGCAACTGGCTCGCACTCAAAACGCGACCATGTGGATTGGCTGGTGAGTTGACCCAGACCATGTCGGCATCAATAGGCCAACTCTCAAGGTCATCGCTAACCGTTTGACACTTGGCTCCGGCGACTATCCCACCAACAAGATAGGTCGGGTAGGCAAGTTCTGGAATTAAGACCTTCTTCGCTTGGAGCAGAGTCGGCAATAGTCCTACCAACTCCTTGGAACCTATCGTCGGAAGGAAATCGAACTCGCCCACTGGAAGGAATTTGGACCTTACCCAGCGCTCCACACTCGCTCGCAGTTGCGCACTGCCTATGGTCAACGGATAACCAGGTGCATTGCCGGCTACTGCCAATCTCTCTTGCATGACCAGAGGCGAGTCATCAACTGGTGTGCCAATAGAGAGGTCGATGAGCCCATCGCGATGCTCACTAGCACGCCTCTTGTAAGGCGCGAGCAGATCCCATGGGAAATCTGGCAGGCGCACGACGCTTCTTCTCTCACTACCCTTTCGGGTGCGCCGCAACTACTGGGTGGTCGCCCTCTTGCGCGCCCACTTTGCTCGCTCCGCCCGGGGAGCCGAGTTCATTGAAATACTCTTCGTTTATCGCCTTGAATTCGCTGTATTCACCCGGGACATCGTCCTCGTAATAGATTGCTTCTACTGGACAAACTGGTTCGCATGCCCCGCAATCGACGCACTCATCCGGTTGGATGTAGAGCATCCGACCACCTTCGTAGATACAGTCAACAGGGCACTCCTCGATACAGGATTTATCCTTCACATCGATACATGGCCCGGCAATGATGTACGTCAACGCAATCTCCCCTTACCTGAAGTTACCTGAAGTTACCTGAATTTACCTGAGCTGGCCTGCGCTGGCCTGCGCTGGCCTACTCACAACGTATCCTCTCATTATTCTGCCTCGCACCACATTTTCCACTCTTTTTGCGTCTATTGGCGCTCTATGCTGGTGAACATGCCAGACCAGGTCCACGAGCCCGCGCGCAACGAGCAACGCGCCCCCGGCGCAGGTGATATCGGCGCTCGGGTGAGTATCCGTGTTCGAGATGAGGAGCCTGGCAAATTTCGAGATGTATTGGGCCACCTGGTCGATCTCAGCCATGTGCGCGATAAAAATGGAACGATCAAGGAGTTTGACCCTCATCTGATCGTGGCTTGGAAAAGGGTGGAGTCGTAGATGCGCCTTTACGACACGAAAGAACAGTGCGAAATCGAAGTTGCCGCTTCATCAGATGGCACTATCGATATCTATTGCTGTGGCCCTACGGTGTACCGCTTCGCGCATGTTGGAAATATGCGCACCTTCCTCCTTGGTGACTTGGTCCGAAGAACCTTGCGCGCCGAAGGACGCACCTTCCGCTTCATTCAGAACATCACCGATGTTGGTCATATGAATGATGATGTCAATATTGCCGAGGACAAAATCCTGGCCCAAGCCAAAATCGAGCAGAAGGATCCTTTCGAGATCGCACGATTCTACGAAGCTGCCTTCCATCAAGACCTGAACGCACTCAATATCGAGCCGGCTGATGCTTACCCAAAAGCGAGTGAGTCAATAGCGCTCATCACCGATCTGATCGCACAACTGATCTATATCGGTTCTGCCTACCAAGGTAGTGACGGTTCGCTCTACTTCGCAGTCCGCAGTTTCAAAGATTATGGCGCGATTAGTCACAACTCACTCGAACAACTTCGCGCGGGATATCGCTTTGATGACGATGCGAGTGAAACCGGGAAAAGATTCCACGCCGATTGGGCGCTATGGAAAGCGGCGTCGGCCAATCGCGCGATGACTTGGCCCACACCGTGGGGAGTTGGATTCCCCGGATGGCATATCGAATGTTCAGCGATGTCGCTGCATTACTTTCCAAAAGGTGTCGCCCTACATCTGGGTGGAATCGACCTGCGATTTCCGCATCATGAGAATGAACGAGCCCAGAGCAACGTCGCAACCAATTCAGAATTCGTTCGACAATGGGTGCACGGCGAGCACTTGCTTTTCGAAGGTCGAAAGATGGCAAAAAGTTCAGGGAATGTCTTGCATGTTGCAGATCTCGTCGAGCGAAAGATCGACCCTCTCGCGCTGAGATTGCTCTTTCTCGAGAATCACTACCGCACCCAGATGAATCTCACCTGGGATGGCATCGAAGCCGCACACTCGACTTTGAAGCGCTGGCGAAAGAAAGTCAGTGATTGGCCGGAAGAAGGTCGGTTAAACCAGCAACTCTTTGATCACATTCTCGAGCATTTCAGCTCAGATCTTGATACCGCCTCGGCGATACTTTTACTTCGTAAGGTAGAACGCGATGAGAGCATCCCCGATGCCGAGAAACGCTCGCTCTTTCTCGCCGCAGATTCACTTCTTGGCCTTGACTTGCACAAGCACCAGAGCTCTGAAATATCCAGTGAAATTCAAAAATTGCTCGATGAACGAGCCCGTGCTCGTGCAGTGCGCGACTGGCACCGTAGCGATGAGTTGCGTGACATTTTGGCAGCACAAGGCGTTCGCGTATCCGATGGTCCGAGTGGACAAAGTTGGGAAGTCGATTAACTCACTCAATCAGCAAGTGAGCGTTGCACATCAATCGGCGGGTTCATCCAGCGCGCTTTAGGGTTGGTGCAGATAATCCGGTCCTCTGGTTGATAACGCGTCCGAAACTTCTCGCGTTTAATTTCATTCCCATCGCGTTTGAGTATTCGCCAAACATCGATGGTGAAACCTGAGACGCCCTCTTGGAAGATGCAATTTTCCGAATCATTCTCTAACACCTTGAACTTCACTGGTTTGGTGCGTGGCCCGGACTCAGTCTCGACATCGACGAACTTAGTGCCATAAATCGTCACCGTCACCGACTTGTTGGTAAAAGAGGTATCAACGAAAATTGCCTTTCCGGAATTGTTACGGAACTTCACATCCACGCTCGGCCATGCCACTGTTGACTCACGCCCAGCCGGATAACGAGAGATGTAGAAACTATGTGGTTTATGTTGGAGGAGTTCTAAACCACTAAACCAGGCAGCGTTCCATGTTGTCGTCGCAACTTGTGAGACACCGCCGCCCCAATCTTTCTTGAACACGCCTTTATCGATCATGATCCCCGGCACGAAACCACGTGCTTCAGTTCGCTCACCAACTGCTTTGTTGTAACTGAAAACCTCGCCAGGTTGGATGATCACGCCATCCATCCATCGAGCAGCCCGGTGGATGTTTGTAATTCGATATTCAGCGTACGGAAAATAAGTAGTAAAACTTCCAATCACCTCTTTAATACCTAAACCGCCAGCCATCTCAGTAGTGATTTTCGCTGCAACCGGTTCTGGCGTTAGCGTGACTTGGCGTTGCGCACCCGCGTTGCCAAGAGCCGCAAGCATTGCTCGCGCCAGGGTCTCTTCTGGGACATCTAACCCATCTCGGGATGGCTGCACGCGGGGCACCCCAGCGCTGATTGTGAATGAAGCATTCACTGGTTCGACGATATTCGCGCTCCAATTCCGACCCACTTCGTTGATAAAGGTGGCCTTCAACCATTTCGGTTCGAGGCGTCCGCCTTTGCCTGGGATGAAGGTGAGCGATTGTGCGATGACTTCGGGTGAGACCGAGAAGGATTGTGACTTGCCTGTAGCGCCGGCATTAATCGTCACCACTACTGGTGCTGAGACCGCGCTCTGTGCAAATCCAAACATTTCGGCGGCTTGCGCATCGGTGATTCGCGCTGGTCGCTTCTCCAGTTTTACGGTGATTATTTCTTTGCGGAGCCACTCTTTGGCGATTGTCTGCAGCGCTTCTTCCCGTTTGAGGATCTTGCCATCTGTGGCATTAACTAACTTCGGCACCACGCCATCAAAGACGACATCCGCATTCCGTGGCGCTAGATTCACCTCGCGTTCGACCGTACGTATTGCCCGCTTGAATGTCGCTTCGTCGGATTTGATAACAGGTTGCACTTGTTTGCTGCTAAAGAGCGCTGACCACAGAGCCGATGGGTTCCAGCTTCGCTCAGGTACTGCAGCGAGCGCAGTTGGGAGATCAAGTGTCACGCCCGACCCCTTGGCCGGAATCGAATATTCCTTGCCATCGATGGAAAGTGAGATCTTTCCGTTAAGTTCATTCGATTTTGAAGTCATGATTTTCTTGATTGCTTCTTTGGTAGTGAGCTTTGAGATGTTCACATCGAGAAGAAAGGTCTTTGGTGGCAGCGCTGATCCGACTGCAAGCCACATGCCCACCCATGCGATGGCGATGCCCGCGGCGAGAGTCCCTGCTGCGACGAGCAATCGTGTTCTCGTTTTCATATCCCTTTCAAACCCTCGAAAAGTTCCCTAAATGCGCGCCCAAATACTTAACAAGACCACTAAGAACCCTAGCCCTAGATAGCCATTTCCAGGGCCATTTGCCATGATGAGCAATTCGTCACTGTTTCCGAATGTCGCCGCTCGCAGCACAATCGCAATCCAACCGACCAGAAACCAGAATCGCACCCCACGGCGACCACATCGAATTCCGAGCAAGATGCTGGCTGAGGCGCTGGCAAGAACGGAAACCATCACTCCGAACGGAAACCACCCAATCGAATAGTTATGTATCACCGTGCCGAATACAGCGATTATTACGCCAGCAGCGATTGCAAAAAGGTTCTCGAACAACCTTCTCATAGTTGCACCCCGGAGAAGAGGTCGGTCTCACGCCCTTGCTCATCGACATCGGGCCCAGCGGCACCTTTGACTCTGGTGTAGTACTCGAAGCCAAAAACCTGCATGCCCAGAGAATTCGATAGCGCAAAGAAGGGGCCGTCTAACGCGATTTGGGTTCGATGTGCGCGCATTGCCGCGCTCTTTTGTTCGACAAACTTATTGCCATCGATGAGCGCGTTCACTAACGAGTCCTCTTTGACGAAAGGGAGCTCGTCGATCGATTCGACGCCAAAGAAATCTGAACCAATCTCTTGCATCGCATCCATACCTTGCTGCACGACCGAGCGCGGCATGATGTTCCAATAGATCTTCGCAATATCCCAACCTCGAGTTGTACTCAATTCGGCTGCCTTCATCGCAACGCGGTGGGCTTGGATATGGTCAGGGTGACCATATCCGCCGAATTCATCGTAAGTGATCATCACATGAGGCTTGAAGTCGAGGATGTATTCGCTGAGTAACGTTGCAGCATCGACTAAATCAGCGCTCCAGAAGACATCACTGCGCGAGTTCTGGGGCATACCCATCATTCCGCTATCCCGGAAAATTCGTTCGGGTGCGCCAAGGAACCAATGTCGCCGCACGCCTAATTCCTCGAGGGCTTGGGCAAGTTCACGTTCGCGGATGGGTGCTAGACGATCTTCTTTATCGCTCGCCGCAGCGGCTAACTCGGGCACGAGAATCTCCCCCTCCTCACCACGAGTGCAGGTGACCAGGGCAACTTCGAAACCCTCGTGCACGTACTTGGCCATGGTGACGCCGTTGTTGATGGTCTCGTCATCAGGGTGCGCATGGACGAGCAACAATCGCCCAGGTCTCGCTGAACTCATGGATGAAAGGGTACGGTGCTTTCCTATGGTCGCCACTTCGCAACTCTCATTTCCGCGTCATTCAGCGAAGACGCAACGCTTCACCCTTGGCGCACCTCGGACATTCACCATCTCTCCAGACGGCAACCGCATCCTTTTTGTGCGTAGCACCGGTGGTACCGATCGAATCGGCCGCCTTTATCAGTACGACCTGCGTACCGATATCGAAGAGTTGCTCGTTGATCCACTCGCGCTGCTGCTCGACGGTACTGAAAAACTCTCACCCGAAGAGCGCGCTCGCCGAGAGCGTACCCGTGAGGCCGCTGGTGGAATCACTTCGTATTCAACAGATCGCTTATGCAATCACGTCGCATTCGTCTTATCAGGCAAGCTCTACTCGTTCGATATCGCGGCAAAGAGATTGATTGAGCAAGCAAGTGCAGGGGTAGTGATTGACCCCCAACTCTCTCCTGACGGGAGTGCGATTGCGTACATAACCCCAGAAGGTCAACTCCATCTCTCTCGCGATGGAGCGGTACAGGTGCTCTGCACCCCTGAGCATGAAGACATCTTTTACGGCACTGCTGAATTCGTCGCGAGCGAAGAAATGTCGCGTTATCACGGTTTCTGGTGGGCGGCAGATAGCGGCTCGCTTTTTGTCGAGCGATTCGACCAGAGTCCGGTATCAAAGATTTGGATCTCTGATCCAGCCAACCCAGACAGTCAACCTCGCGATGTGCGCTATCCCTTCGTCGGCACATCGAATGTCATCACCTCGCTCTTCATTCTGAATCTTGCTGATCTCTCGCGGATGGAGATTACGTGGGATGCTGCTCATGAATATCTCTGCGATGTCGTACCAGGTGATGGCAAGGTGCCACCGCTGATACTGACGATGTCACGCAATCAGCGCCACGCACAGATTCTCGCCATCGATCCGGATAACGCACACAGCCGGGTGATTGCCGAATTAAAGGATCGAGCATGGATTGATCTCGTAGGTGGCGTACCGGCGTGGAGTCCAGCTGGTGAGTTAGTAACGCATGTAATCGAGAAGAACACACACTCGATTGCACTCAATGGCGAAGTAATTACACCCGAACACCTACAGGTCAATGAAATCATTGAAATCGATCGAGATGGAATCACATTTTCCGGTTCATTCGATCCAACGCAATCACATATCTATTGGCGCGGCTGGGGCGGGGAATTCGAAGTACTCACAAGCGATCCGGGAGTGCACATGGCGCGCACTGCCGGCGGCACACTTCTGCTGATTTCCAGGACGATGGCGAATTATGAAGTATCGGTAGTGGTTAAACGTGATGGATTGATTCGAAAAATCCTGGCGCTCAACGAAGTGCCTGAAGTTGATGCGCAACCAGAATTTCTCGTTCTAGGTGAACGACAACTGAACTCTGCTCTATTGCTGCCACAAAATCGGGAGCCTAAGAGCCTTCCGTTACTCGTGGATCCTTACGGAGGGCCAGGACATGCTCGAGTCTTGCAAGCAAAGAGCATTTACGCCGAAGCGCAGTGGATCGCAAACCAAGGTTTTGCCGTACTCATCTCTGATGGGCGCGGCACTCCACACCGAAGCCCACAGTGGGAGCGCGAGATTCTCGATGACTTATCGACAGCTCCTGTCGAGGATCAGGCCGATGCAGTGCAGGCGTTGATGTCTACGCATCCGGGGTTAATTGATCCTGCCCGTGTTGCAATACGTGGTTGGTCTTTTGGCGGCTATCTCGCGGGGCTCGCCGCCGCTCGTCGTCCAGATATCTTTAAGGCAGCGATTATCGGTGCGCCGGTAACTGATTTTCGCCTTTACGACACCTTTTACACCGAACGTTTCATGGGTCCAGATGATAAACATCCGAATTACGAGCGATCATCTCTTTTGAATGAAGCGCAAAACATCTCGGTACCAGTCATGATCATCCATGGGATGGTTGATGACAACGTGTTAGTCGCTAACTCATTGAAACTCTCGTCTGCGCTCTTAGAGGCTGGTAAAGCACATGAAGTCTTGCCTCTGACTGGAGTGACGCATATGACCCCTCAAGAGGTGGTCGCAGAGAACTTGATGTTGCTCGAATTGGATTTCTTAAAGCGGGC
>CAZBCF010000001.1:49733-101783 GCA_964490435.1 uncultured Bifidobacterium sp.
AAGAGGTGGTCGCAGAGAACTTGATGTTGCTCGAATTGGATTTCTTAAAGCGGGCGTTGAAGATCAATAAGTAGGTAGCGAAGGATCGATCTGCTTTGCCCAGGCGATTACACCACCGCTTACATGCGTCGCATCGGCAAAGCCTGCACCTTTGAGCACAGCAAGGCACTCAGCCGATCGCACTCCACTCTTGCAATGCAAGATGATTGGTTTATCTTGCGGCAACTTGGCTAGCACCGAGCCATCGAGAAACTCTTGTTTCGGGATTAGCACCGATCCTGGGATGCGAACAATCTCGAATTCGGCGGGCTCGCGAACATCGATGAGCAAGAAATTCTCGTGATGTTCCATCTTGCTCTTCAATTGATCGACGGAGATAGTTGAACCGGAGACTGCTTCGCTTGCCGCAGTAGAAATCGCGCCGCAAAAACCTTCGTAATCCTCGAGCAACTCCGTTTGCGTCGCATTCGGCCCACAGAGTACGCAATTGGGATCCTTACGAATCTTCACCTTTCGGTACGACATTTCAAGCGCGTCATAAATCATCAATTCACCGATGAGTGGTTCCCCGATACCAGTGATTAATTTGATTGCCTCGGTGACTTGAATAGAACCAATAGATGCACAGAGCACTCCAAGTACGCCACCTTCTGCACAACTGGGGACCATCCCTGGCGGTGGTGGTTCTGGATACAAACAGCGATAGCAAGGGCCGTGCTCGGCCCAAAAGACGCTCGCTTGTCCATCAAAGCGATAGATCGAGCCCCACACATATGGTTTGCCCAACAGCACCGCTGCATCGTTGACCATATAACGCGTAGCAAAATTGTCAGTGCCATCGATAATCAAGTCGTATTGTGCAAATAGCTCCATCACATTCGAGTTATCCAAACGAGTCTCATGCACGATGACCTTCGTGTATGGATTTATCTCAGCGATACTTTCGGCCGCGCTCTGCGCCTTGCTCTTTCCGATATCGCTTTGCCCGTGAATGATCTGTCGCTGGAGGTTAGATTCATCAACAACATCGAATTCGACGATTCCTAGCGTTCCCACACCGGCAGCAGCGAGATACATCAACGCAGGCGATCCCAAACCGCCGGCACCAACGCAGAGGACTTTCGCGGCCATCAGGCGACGCTGACCATCCATCGCAACATCGGGGATTATCAGGTGGCGGCTGTAGCGACGAACTTGATCGACCGTGAGCGGTGGGCCAGGCTCGACGAGAGGTTTGCTTGAGGGTTTCATGGGAAGGCTCACACCCCTACTCTGCCACGGTTGTTTACACACTCTCCACTTGAAGGCCTACCATCGACCCTATGAGCGATGCTAAAGCGCGGTTACCGCGCGACGAACGGCGTGCGCAACTACTCACTGCCGCCCTCGAGGTCTTTACTTCTGCTGGGTACCACGCAGCAGCGATGGATGAGATTGCCGATCGTGCCGGGGTGAGCAAACCCGTGCTCTATCAACATTTCCCGAGCAAGCTCGATTTGTATTTGGCGGTACTCGATCTACACGTGGATCAACTGGTCTATTCCATCCAGCGCGCAATCGCCTCGACTCAAGATAATGCCGATCGGGTGAAGGCGACCGTCGATGCTTATTTCAATTTTATCGAGGAGGAGGGCGAGGCCTATCGCTTGCTCTTCGAGAGTGACATGAGCGTCGAGCCGGCTGTTCGGGAAAGGTTGACGCGTATGACGTACGACTGCGCTGCCGCGGTAAGTGCTGTCATCGCTGCCGATACCGGAATTCCTGATGAAGCGGCAATGCTCCTTGGAATTGGTCTGGTCGGTACTGCGCAATTCACTGCCCGCTATTGGCTAGAACGTGACGGACGTGTGCCACGTGAGGAAGCTGCGCGCCTTGTTGCCAATCTTCAATGGCGCGGTATCTCTGGATATCCTCGTTCCCTAGACGAGCGAAGTAAGCGATAACTAGATAGGCTGAGAGTATGAGCGCAAAAAAGAGTGCAGAAGCCTCAAGTGCTGCTTCGGGCAGCAAAGTTGAGGTAAGAATCGGTATTACTGATTCACCACGTGAACTTACTATTGAACTATCGAATACTGCCGATGACATCGAAGCAACCGTCGCAAGAGCGCTCCACGAAGGCTCACACATCGCATTCACTGACGAAAAGGGGCGACGTTTGATTGTGCCTGCAGCCAAGGTGGGATTCGTCGAAGTAAGCGCCCGCTCCGAGCGTAAAGTTGGTTTTGGTACTAACTAGTAGTTCTCGTCATAAAACTTTCTCTGGCTAGAAACAATTAGAGCAAGTCGTAGGTAATCTCGCGATAACGACCGGCAAGGTCGCTGGCTTTCTTGTAGTTCAACAGCGACTGCCCCGCAACAACTGCATCTAAGAAAAGTGGGCTCTTCGGGATTCCAGGATTAATTATCGAGCCAGAACCAAATCGCGAAGTGAGCTCGGAGAGCATGTGCACCCCATGCTTCGAACGGGCATCGACCATCGTCGGCAATATTGCCCTGATTTTGCCGCGGTAACTCTTACTCTCCTGCGCAACATCAAGGGCACCACGTACCGACAGCAGATCGAGCCGAGTTGGAATGATGATCTCATCGGCAGCCGCCAGCACTTGGTGGTTTATCGGGCCAAGTCCGGCGGAGGAATCGATAATGATGATGTCGTATTCGAAAGAACTCAAGGCGCTAAAGAGCAGATCCTCACTCTTGAATCGAGCGAGCTCAGATAGCTTTGGTGAAGCGGGGATGAGATCCACCCGCTCGCTCGTCTGATGGAGCATGCCCAATGCTCGCGGCCGTCCTGAAAAGATGTCATAGACGGTACGGCGTGAATTCTCTTTACCGAGCGTAAACGTGAGGGCTCCGTTTGGATCACAATCTACGAGCAGCACTCGCTTTCCGTACTCAGAGAATGCCACCGCAATAGAGAGTGCACTTGTTGTTCTGCCAACGCCACCGGCCGAATTCATAAAAGCGATGATTCGGTTCATTTCGCCTCAGCCATTGATGTTCGTTGCTCTCGCGCATATGGGCTCATCCGTGCAATTTCGGGTAATCGCAAGGCTCTTTCGCGAAAAGCGATGAGTGCTCGGTTGGTGAAGTTCTCTTGTCCGGGAAATGATGGCCACCCATACATATCGCGCGCCCATCGCGGCAGCGATGCTGCTGCAAGAGTTGCTAACGAGGCCCACAATGCAGGCGCGGGTGTCCCAAACCGAACTATCGGCGGCATGGGAGGGAATGTGAGAAAGACCGCGGTCCGTTTTGCTTCTTCTGTCACTGCAAGTTTCGACTGAATCTCTTCCATATAACGTTGGAGCATCGCGTATGAACTTGGAACGCTTACCGGATCGATTCCGACTAATTCTGCAAAAAGCACCATCTGCTCGAGATAGTCATCGACATCTCGATCAGAGATTCGCATTCCAGATCGCTTGGCGATATCGATGAATGAATCGACCATAGAGGTATGCACCCAGAGCAACTCCTCTTGGGTATCCAAGCCCAGGCGTTGATGAATCATTCGCACTCGCTCGGCAGCGCGATCGACTTCTGCGCGTGGACCGTAAGTCACCAGTGCGACGTATTCACCAGTGCGACGCAATCGACCCCATGCGTCATCTCGAAAATCCGAATACTTCGCGACACCAGCCATCGCAACTGGGTGGAGCGCCTGTTCCATCAATGCGCGGATCCCACCAACAATTAATGCAGGGTCAGAATGGAGTGTGGCAACGATGGAATCGTCGGCGAAATAACCGGCAGAATCGGTCACCTGTAAGACTCCTCATCTCGGTCTGGGCGGCTGCTAGCTCTCGTCGAGCCCAGCCCATGGTTGCGCTGGCGGACGGTCAGCATCGGTACATATCCGAGCGTAATCGCAATAGGCACAAAGCGCTCCCGGAGTTGCCGGAAAATTATGTGCAGCCGTAGCCGCGAGCGCTTCAGCCGCGATGCTTTCAGCACGCTTTATATGGCGAGCGAGAGAGGCATCATCGTGGTGAAAAACAACTTTCGTGTCAGAGGGTAGGTGATGCAATTCGACTGTGCGACATTTCTTGCGCAATGTGCGCTCGGCTCCAAGCGCATAAATCGCTAGCGCTAGTGACCCTCCCGTCTCAGCCTCATCTGGTGGGCGCTTGCCAGTTTTGTAATCGATAATCACAAGTTCACCTTCACGCTCATCGATACGATCGACTCGCCCTGATAGTGAGAGGTGCTCGGTTGTCGTGCTGACTGTACGTTCAAGTCCTCGAGGCTCATCATTTGGATCGACACTCGAGAGATATTGGCGAACCCAATTCTGAGCTCGAAATCGATAACGCTCAGATTGCTCGTCATCTCGAAAGCCTTCATTGCGCCAGTGTTTAATAACGAGTTCGGCGCCCTTATCCTTAGTGCGCGCTTCAGGAGCGAGGGTGAACCACTCACGTAATGCGTTGTGCACTGCGCTACCCATGCTGGTATGTCCCCACGGACCACCCCGCGGTGGCTTGGGCACATCAATATACGTGTAGCGATATTTCTTTGGACAATCTAGCCATGTCTCAAGACGAGATGGCGTGCACGCAAAGAGTCGTTCTGGCATTCCATCGAAAGCAGGTTGATTACTCATGCGTTGATAAACGCACGTACCGAATCAGCGATCATTTGAACGGCGATTGCTGCGAGAAGCAAGCCGGCAATCCGCGCGATTAAGGTGACCCCTGATTTCTTGATTATCTTGATGATGCCAGTCGAATAAGCCAGGACCAACCCGAGAAAAATGTGCAAGACCAATATCGCGATGAGCAAAGCAGCCATCATCATGATCGATCCAGAACCCTCAGATGTCGCCTGCTTGACGAAGATTATCGTTGCCACGATTGCACCCGGACCAGCGAGTAGCGGTGTACCCAGCGGCACGAGCGCCACATTCACATCGCTGTCATTTGCAGGCTTGCGTTCGTTTCCTATCAAAAGATCGAGTGCGACAAGTAGCAGCAGTAATCCGCCAGCGCCTTGAAGCGCAGGTAAGGAGATCTTCAAATAGTCCAAGATGAATTGCCCGAAGAGCGCAAAGATGATTATCACAAGAAGCGAGACGCTCGCGGTTTTCCATGCCAATCGACGTTGCTCCGCAACGGGATAGCGTGAGACGAGAGAGAGGAAGATCGGCATCACACCAGGTGGGTCGATGATGACAATCAAGGTGACGAATACTTGGATGCCGAAAGTAAGTGCGCTTATTGTGCTGACATTCACATTCATATCGTAAACACCTCGCAACCTTTCCCGCTGGCGAGGATACCTTCCCAGACGCGCGGCGCAGTTACCTCCATCGCAAGTCGCTGTCCTACCGCAATTCCGTGATAATCACTTGAGCCAGTCATGAAGATATTCATCGCCGCAGCAAACTCGCGTAAGGTGGCACGCGCTTGGGAATCATGGTCACGATGTTCGACTTCGACCCCATCAAGACCAACGCTCACCAGCGCAGCGATTTCATCAATCGTGTAAGTATCTCCTCGTGAACCGGCAAGCCCATGTGCGAGCACGCTCACCCCGTCAGCCGCTTTGATTGCCGCGATTGCCTCTTCAGGGGTCGGAGCAAGATGTCCGACATAAAAAGGTGAATCGTTATGGAGGAAGCGAGCAAATGCCTCATTGCGGTCTTCGACGACGCCGCGTGTTACCAGAGCATCGGCAAGATGTGGGCGGCCAACAGTGGCTGCACTGTCAGAGTGGCGGAGAACATCTTCGAAGGTCACATCAATCTGCGCAGCATTGAGTAACTCAATTATCCGGCGTATTCGAGGGATTCGATCATCCCGAGTGAGTTCCATCAAATCATTAAGTCGAACGTCGTCAGGGTCGAAGAGGTAAGCGAGCATGTGCACGCTCATCCCACCACTCGTACGACACGAGATCTCAGCGCCTGGCACGATAGTAAGCGCGCTTGTGCGCTCACGTTCACGCAGTTGTTGCCAACCCTTGAGCGTGTCGTGATCGGTAATCGCCAAGACAGAAAGACCCACGGCGCGGGCATATTCGACAAGTTGCTCCGGAGAATCCTGCCCATCACTGACATTCGTATGCGAATGTAAATCAATGAGCATCAGAGCGCTCCCCTTGCAATTGAGAGGTGCGGGTGGCGACCAAGCCGCTACCAAAGATCAATAGCGCGATACCTGGGATGATTCCTGCGGGAGGAATTTGATCAAGCCACCAGACCGCAAGCAGTGCGCCGACAGGAACTTCGAAGAAGACGATCAATGACACCACCGCAGGATTGACGCGCACAAGCACTTGATTGAACATAGTGTGCCCTAGTAATTGTGCGCCGACAATCAAACCGAGGATGAGCAACCATTCAGATTGCGGGTAATCGAATAGCGGTGCACCGCCTGGAATGACGACGATGAGACATGTGAGTGCGCATACCAGATAACAAATTGCAGTGTATGTCGTCGTCGAAACCACTTTTTGAACGTGTGAACCTGCCGTCACATACGCAGCGGCGAGTGCGCCACCCAAGAGTGCGACTAGATCACCGATGAGAGATCTCGTTGACAGTGACCAATCCACCCCTGTGATAATTAAAACGCCAATCATTGAAATTCCCATGCCAAGCCAGACTCGAAGGTCGACCTTCCTGCCTTTATAACGAAGCCAAAGCGCGGCGAAGATTGGTTGCGTGGCAGTCAAAGCCGTTCCACTTGCTACGCTCGTCATGCGCATCGAGTAAAAGAAGCAGATGAAGTGCAGGGCCAGAAAGACGCCAGCGAGAATCGACCAACCCCACGAAGTCTTGGATAAGCGTCGCCATTCGCCTTTGATGAGTGCAAACGGCAAGGTAATCAAGGAACCACCAAGATTCCGCCAGAAAATAGCGACCGGAACTGCCATGGTGCCCCACGCAATTAGCGGACCCGATGTGCCGATACCGATGATTCCAATAGCCAATCGAAGTAAATCCACGCCAGCAATCGGAGATCTAGCTCTGGTCGTCGCAGCATCATGCGAAGTCATGAGGATGACCCTAACCGGTACCCTTAGCACTATGAGCGCTACATTGAATCGAGTCTTTATAGCGCGCCTGGCAGGAACCGCTGTATTCGACCCAGCTGGTGACCAAGTCGGAAAGGTGCGCGATGCTGTCGCGACCCTACAAAGCGGTCACGTCGCTCCACGAGTCTTGGGGTTAATCGTGGAGGTACCTCCACGTCGACGAATCTTCATTCCCATCACACGTGTCACCTCGATCGAACCCGGCACGGTTGTCATCACAGGATTGCTGAACGTGCGCAGATTCCAACCACGCCCTGGCGAGTTCCTTGTCCTTGGCGAATTTCTCGATCGCACCACTACGCTCATTGGAAAATCTGAGCGCGTCGTTATTGAAGACATTGCCATGGAACAGAATCGTCGTGGTGATTGGCTGCTCAATAAGGTACACGTCGCACCGAAAGCATCCGGACTTCGTCGACGCGGTCCAGGAAAGACCGTCGAATACTCCGAGTTGACCGAATTCATGACGGGCGAGACCGATGATGGTGCTCGCAGTTTGATGGCAACACTTGCCACACTCAAAGCAGCCGACCTTGCAGGAGCGCTCCACGATCTCTCGATGGCTAGGCGCGTGGAAATCGCACGTGCACTCGATGACGAGCGCCTTGCTGATGTCCTTGAAGAGATGGAAGAGGGCGAGCGAGTTGCCCTCCTTGCGCAACTAGAGGGCGAGCGAGCCGCTGACGTACTTGGCGAGATGGATCCAGATGACGCTGCCGATCTACTCCGTGAAGTGGGTAGCGAAAAAGCAGAGTCACTTCTTAACTTGATGGAACCTGAAGATGCAGAAGATGTCCGACGCTTGATGGTGTACGAAGATTATTCCGCCGGTGGAATGATGACGACCGAGCCAGTCATTCTGGCTGCTGACAACACCGTTGCTGAGGCGCTCGCAGCGCTACGCACAAGTGAGATTACCCCTGCCTTAGCGGCACAAGTTTTCGTCACCCGCGCTCCGCACGAGACTCCGACTGGAAAATTCCTTGGTATCGCGCATTTTCAACGACTCCTGCGCGAACCACCCGCGACTTTGCTCGGCTCGATTGTCGACACCGAGACTGAATCGCTCACTCCCGATAAGAACTTGACCACGATTTCTTCCTATTTTGCGGCATATAACTTGGTGGCTGTCCCAATCGTCGACGAGAATGATCGTTTGCTTGGTGTCGTGACTGTTGACGACGTGCTGGACCACCTATTGCCCGAGAACTGGCGCGCTCGCCATGATGATGACAGTCGGGAGGTTTTGACATGAGCAATCGACTTGATCTGCCCCGTCGCAGCAAACGATCACTTCGTCCTACCTACAACTCTGAAGCATTCGGTCGACTCTCCGAACGCTTTGCTCGATTCTTAGGCACCGCGAATTTCTTGGTCTACATGTCAGGCTTCGTGTTGACCTGGGTTTTGTGGAATGCATTTGCTCCGACGCATCTTCGATTCGATCCCTTTCCTTTCATCTTCTTGACTTTGATTCTTTCGTTGCAAGCATCGTATGCAGCGCCTTTGATTTTGTTGGCACAGAATCGTCAAGCAGATCGTGATCGAATTCAATCGGCAGAAGATCGATCCCGCGATGAACGAAACCTTGCTGCAACCGAATATCTGACCCGTGAGATTGCCGCACTTCGTGAAGGTTTAGGCGATGCGGCAACGCGCGACTTCATCCGCAGCGAATTACGTGAGTTACTCGAAGAGTTACGTAGCGACGAAAAATCTGAGTAGTTAACTCGTTTTATTCGCTTAGCGGGCTGAAATTGGAAGCCGCCTACCGGCAAGTGATGAGGTGCGCTTGATCAATTGGTCAGCGATGTCACGGAAAGCCTGGGTGGAACGATGTGCAGCATTCAGCGGTGTGCCGTTGTCGCCAGCCTCGCGAAGGGATGGGTCGAAGGGGATTTTGCCCAAGAGTGGCACGCTGCCACCGGTTAAACGCTCCAGTCGCGCGACGGTCTCCTCAGCGCCACCAGAACCGAAGAGCGAAATGGGCTCACCGCAATGTGGACAGGCAAAAGCCGACATGTTTTCGATTACACCCGCTAGTTGTTGTTTAAGTTGATGAGCAAGTCGCCCTGCGCGCTCAGCAACTTCTGCAGCCGCGATTTGTGGTGTGGTCACGACAATCAATTCTGACCCTGGAATCAATTGGCCGAGTGAGATTGCGATATCACCAGTACCCGGAGGAAGATCCAGAAGTAAGAAGTCCAGCTCACCCCAGAAAGCATCTGCCAATAATTGCTCGAGCACCTTGTGGAGAATTGGTCCTCGATAAGCGACTGGATCCTCACGTTGTGGTTTGAACATCTCCATCGATGCCACTCGAATGCCACGGACATCTTCGGGCGGGATGAACGTGGTGTTATCAATCGCAGTCGGGCGCGCTCCAAGCATGCCCAAGATCCGAGGAATGGAGTGGCCATAGACATCGGCATCGAGGATTCCCACTCGTTGACCGCGGGCAGCAAGCGCGACGGCAAGATTCGCAGTCACAGAAGATTTACCCACCCCACCTTTACCGGAGGCAATTGCAAAAACTCGAGTCAACGAATCGGGGCGAGCAAAGGGAATGCTCTTTTCGTTTCCGCCACGGATTATTCGCTTTATCTCATTGCGTTGTTCATCGCTCATAACATCAAATTCGATCGTCACATTTTTGATGTTGGCGACACCAATGACTGCTCTTGAAATATCTTCGTGTAATCGATCTTTCATCGGACAGCCTGAGATCGTGAGATAAATCGCGATATTCGCAACATCTCGGACGATTTCGATGCTCTTAACCATGCCGAGTTCGGTTAGCGGTTTGCGTAACTCAGGATCGATTACGGTTGCCAGCGCCGCTCTGATTGCATCAACACTCATGGGAGTTGTGGGTCCTGCCGGACCGAGTTCTTGTCGAGGGTCGGTTCATCCTCAAGGACCTGACGCATCTGCTTTCTGATGAAAGATTTCGGATTGAGGTCGCTCACGTTGAGATCCTCGAACCCCGGCCCAAGATTCTCACGCAAATCGCTGGTCGCTGATTGAGCAAAACCTCTGACTTTGCGAATGAAGCGCGCAGCATCAGCAGCGAATGTTGGTAGTTTGCTCGGCCCGACCAACAGGAGCGCTACAAGGGCCAACCCAAGTAATTCTCCAGCGCCAATATCAAGCATTTCACCATCGTAACGCTATTGCGCTGCAGCGACCAACGTCGCCTTGAACACCTTAGTTAAACCTTCGCGTTTCACGGTGACCGAAACCTTGTCGCCAGGAGCCTTGTCCCGAATGGCAACGATCAATTCATCGGAATTGGTGATAGTTCGACCACCAAGATCGATGATGATGTCGCCTTCTTGGATGCCGGCCTGCTCGGCAGGACCGCCCGGAGTGAGCGCACTCACAAGCGCCCCGCCATCGGTGTATGTCGTGTCGACCGAGACGCCCAAGATCGGATATGACGACTTGCCTGTCTTGATGAGTTCTTCAGCAGTTCGTCGAGCTTGATTGATAGGAATCGCAAAGCCCAAACCTATCGAGCCTGACTGTCCGTTGAATGAGGAATCGAGCGTTGCAATCGCAGAGTTAACTCCGACAACTGCGCCCGTTCGATCAACTAATGGCCCACCAGAATTTCCTGGATTAATCGCAGCATCAGTCTGAAGCGCATTGATGAATGAACCTTCGCCCCGACCATCACCTGCAGTGACAGCGCGATTCTTCGCGCTGATGATTCCGGATGTAACGGTGCCAGAGAGTCCAAGGGGTGAACCAATCGCAATCACGGTGTCGCCCACTTGAACGTTGTCACTATTTCCTAGTTGGAGCGCTGGCACGCCGGTGCGCGTCACTTTGATGACTGCAAGATCGTATGCAGGATTGACGCCCACAATCTTCCCGCGCACTACTTTACCGTCGTTGAACGAAACGTTCAGTTGACCACCGTTAACCACGTTCTCGACGACGTGATTATTGGTCAGAATGTATCCGTCAGAACGAATGACAAAGCCAGTGCCTGTGCCGCCGCTGCCACGAGAGCGAGTAGAGATAGAGACAACTGATGGCAGGACCCGCGATGCAATTGCCGCAATCGACTCCGGAGCGCGCTCGACGACATCGTTGGTCGTGACCAGACTTACCTTCGTATCAAGAAGCGATGAACCATCGGCGAGATTTCCGGCGATGCCACCGATTGCGCCGGCAATCAACGCCATCCCCACTGCTAATCCCACGCTTACTCGAGCCCCGCGAACACCTTTGCCTCGACTATTCGCCTCGCGGTCTGGAAAGGGCTGGGCGCTTGGGGGTAGGTAGAAATTCTGCTGCGGGTTCGGCGGCTGGTTATGCCCATATCTGGCAGCCGGTGACCACCACTCAGGTTGACTCATATCACAATCACTTTCTCTCGAGCGCTCTACTTGTTTACTACTACCGAGGATTGCCCCAGAATTCCAAAGAATCCTGAGAGCGCGCTGAATTTCCCCCTAAACCTAAGCCAGAATCCCCGCACTCGCCATTTATCTTTTTACGGCGAGAAAGAGGCCATCGCCAAGTCCGACCAACGAACAGGTCCAACGTTCCCGATCTGCGCGCAAATTTCGTAATAACTCGCGACGCATTACCGTCACCTCATCGCGCTGTGCCAAATCTGCGACTTTCCCACCGTGAAGAGCGTGCACTAAAACACAGACGCCACCTGGGCGAAGTATTCGATAGGCGTGCTCAATCAGATTACTACTCTCTTCTGAGTATTCACGAACGACGACCATGTCATAACCTGCATCAGTCAATTTGCTCAAAATGTCGTATGGCGCGCCATGGATTAGTCGAACGCGCTGTGCAGAGATTCCCATCTCCTCAGTAGCCTCTCGAGCAAGTTGAACATGCTCTGCCTCTGCATCGATTGAGGTAAGCGTGCCATGCTCGCCCATTCCATCGGCCAGCCAAAGCGTGCCTACCCCAGTTCCCGTTCCCAACTCCACAATATTGCGGGCAGATAGTGCACGGGCAAGCGTCTGCATGAATGCTCCAGTTCCTGGAGATGGCTCATCACTGCCCAATTCGATTCCACGATTGCGCGCGCTCTGAATCTCTAACTCTTCGACGATAAAACTTTCGATGAACTCACCCGTACGCTCGTTCATAACGACTGCAACCATTCGGTCAATAGCCTTACACCAAATCCAGTGCCACCTTTGGGATTCTCACCTGAATCAGAATCACTTCGCCCCACCCCTGCGATATCGAAGTGAACCCACTTCACTCCCGAACTACCTTGAACGAATCTCTCAAGAAACAAAGCGGCCGTGATTGAACCGCCACCCACGCTCGGTTTCGTCGCGATGTTCTTGAAATCAGCAATATTCGAGCGAAGGCTCGGTGCGTACTCATCGACCAGTGGCATATGCCAAACGCGATCACCAGAACGCTCCCCCGCCTTGGCGAACGTATTGGCGAGCGCACTATCGCGGGTGTACATCGCTGCATAGTGACGACTTAGCCCAAGAGTTGCTGCACCTGTCAAAGTGGCAACATCGATGAGGTAATCAGGGCTCAATCTTTCGAGGGCATACCCCAAACCATCGGCGAGCACCAACCTACCCTCAGCATCAGTATCGATCACTTCGACTGTCTGTCCGTCGAAGTGGGTAATGACATCCGATGGGCGTTGTGAGGTAGCGGCGAGCAGATTCTCTGCGCACATCAGAAGTCCGGTGATGCGAAGGTTGAGATTAAGTTGTGCTGCAGCACGGATCGTGCCCAATACCGCTGCCGCGCCTGCCATATCACTCTTCATCGGAACCATATGTTCATAAGGTCGTTTGAGCGATACGCCGCCAGTATCGAACATGATGCCCTTACCCACGAGCACGATATGTGGCACGTTTCGCTTTCGTCCGTTGTAACTAATCTCGATAACCGCTGGTGGACGCTTTGGCGACGAGTTACCAACTGCAGTCAACCCACCGAACCTTGCTAATGCTTTGGCCCCTTGGTGCACAGTGATCGCAATAGGAAACTTGGTGAGGGCGCGTTTTGCCTGTGCAGCCATCCATTGCGGACTCTTTATATTCGATGGTGTATGAATCAGGTCGCGAGCGAGTAAAGCGCCTTCAAGCATTGCTTGGGCTAGCTCCAGATCAAACTCCCTGATTAAAGTGAAAGTGGGAGCCACCTTGATCGGATTGGCAGCGCTGATCTTGAATTGATATGCGGCTAATGCCATCGCGAGGGCATGCGCTCTAGTGAGCTCGCCTTTACCGCCACATAGCGAGGCGCATTTCTTAGACGTGCCACGGAGTTTTCGACCCACCGCGCTCCCGGCTTTGACGAGATCCGCGCGATTTCCCGCACCAATACCGACCAAGAGAATCGCACTCATCTTGTCGATCGAGACCGGCAGTTCAAAGAGTTCGCCGGGTTTACCCGTTAACTTGTGGCGCGCTATGACTTCATTGAGGTCAATTCCACTCTTGGCGTGTAGACGCTTAAGTACGGTGCGCACCTCGGCGCCTGCTTCTAGTGATACGCGCACTAAATCACCGCTCTTTGGGAGTGATTCACTTCGAGTCGGGATTACTAAAACATCAACGGTGCGCAACGTCGCCGAGGTAAACGCAGTTATTCGAGGATGATGTGCGGGCACGACCTAACCGTAGCGCCTCTCATTCTCGTATCAAGCGAAAGAGCGCGACACCGATCAAACCGCTCAAGAGAGAGCCAGCCATCACAGCGGTAACGGCGAGGTCCTGCAGGGCGGTCTCGGTGAATGCGAGTTTTGCGATGAATATCGCCACAGTGAACCCGATGCCAGCGGTGCTGCCGACTGCAACGAGCGCGCGGTTGCGAATCTGTGTCGGTAACTCTGCTAAGCCCGCCGCGACTGCGCCTTTTGCAGCGACGAATATGCCAAGGGGTTTGCCGATAGCTAAACCAGCGACGATGCCCCACGCAATCGGCGAGGTGAGCGCAGCATTAAGTGCGGCCGCATTCAATTGTACTCCGGAGTTTGCGAATGCGAATATTGGCACGACCACGTATGCAGACAACCCATGGAGATTTCCCTCAAGCTTCTCGACAAGCGTCAAGGTGCCATCCTCGACATCCTCTAAATGCTCGTATTTGCCGCCAGACAAGACTGTTGCTGGGGTCATCAAACCCATGATCACCCCCGCAAGAGTGGGATGCACACCCGCCTTATAGAGACTGAACCAGAGCAAGATGCCAACAATCGCGTAAACATAAGTTCGCATCACACCAATCTTTTGCAACACCAATACAGCAAGAATTGCACCAAGGGCTGCTAGTAACCAAGAAAAAACTGCTCCAGCAGAAAAAACAAGTGCGATGATGATGATTGCGCCAATGTCGTCGATGACTGCAAGTGCCAACAGGAATGACTTCAGCCCATCAGTCGCGCGCGCACCCATCAAAGCAAGAATTCCTACGGCGAGTGCGATATCGGTTGCAACCGGAATGGCCCATCCTTCGGGGGCGGTTCCCCCAGCAATCGCAAGATAGATCAATGCTGGAACCGCCATACCACCTACTGCTGCAAAAAATGGGGCCGCTGCCCGTCGAAGATTTGCCAGATGCCCCGAAGTCAACTCACGTTTGATTTCTAGACCGACTACGAAAAAGAAGATTGTCATCAAACCGTAGTTGATTACCGTGAGGATGGTCAGTTCGAGGTCAAGATCAATAGGACCAATTGGATCAATAGATTGAAGTGAGATGGAGAAATCTAGAATCCGAAAATAGTGATCGGCTAGGGGAGAGTTTGCGATGAGCAAACCTAGAGCCGCTGCAGCAAGTAGAAGTATTCCCGAAGAGCTCTCCCGCTCGAGAAAATCTCGAAACGGTGCGAATCTATTTCTTGACAAGCGCTACGGCAGCAGAGAGGCACTCTGAGAGGCGATTGGCTTCATCTGCATTGAGTTCGACAACCAAGCGGCCGCCACCTTCGAGCGGCACCCGCATCACCAAACTGCGATTCTCCTTGGTGACTTCCATTGGTCCATCACCAGTGCGGGGCTTCATGGCTGCCATTCGAGAATTATCTCGCACCTTCGCCAGCCTGGGAAATTAGGACGGCAATTCGGGCCCGACCCCGCTCCAGTACTACAGATACCGCTCGCTCCGGGACCGATAAGAGACCGGCTATCTCAGGGATGGAGCGGCGCTGGAGATAGACGAGGGTGAGGATGGTGCGCTCCTCTTCGGGTAGGCGCTTCAACAACTCTACGAAGGGGCTCGTATCGGCGCTCATAAAGGTGAAGGTACCCCCAAACCTTTGTAAATCCTTGGGGCGTTAACCCGAGGTTGCGCGAGCGAGCTGGCGCGCAAAGCGGCGCAGGCTCAGCCACACCCCAATCGCCAGGCCAGGCTTGGCCACGATTGCGAACGCCCCAGAGAGCTCCTCGTTCCAGGTAAACCGGGTCTGCTCTGGGCCAATGGCTTCAAGGTGGAAGAAACCGCTACCCCGCAGCCACCGTCCGTAGTGGAGAACCTCACACCGATGCGGCGGCTCCCACGCAGTCACCTCCATCAAATCCCAAATGCCAAGCCACCCTCGCTGGACAAACGCGCCGGTGAATGCCGCGATCTTGGTGCCGACCCCATTGTGATCTTCGATGACATCAACTCGCGTTGCAAGCATCCATTCACCCTGCGCTGGCCAATCTGCAATAGCAGCCCAGACGCGTTCGACCGGCGCTTGAAAGGTCAACGTGAACTCAAGTTTTATTTCGCACCATCCGAACATCGCGCACCGAGAGCGCAGTTAGCGTTGCCATCAATACTAAACCGGCAAGAAGGTAGAGCGCATTTTTTGTTCCGATGTGTTCGGCAAGTGGGCCGATGAAGATAAGTCCGATGGGCGCTAACGCGTATGAACCTAAGGCATCGTAAGAGATGACGCGTGAATATGACTCTTCTGGAATGTTGTGCTGCATCGATGTACTCCAGGCGACGTAGAAGATCTCAATAGCCACGCCCGCGAAGAAGGCCATGGCTATCGGAATCCAAATCTCGGAGGCGAGGGTAATCGAGAAGATCCATGCGCTCATAAAGAGCATCGGGGTGATGCCATACACCAGCGGCTTACTCAACGAGAAGCGAAGTAGTGCTACCCCCGTGACGATCATGCCAATCGTTGATACTGCCAGGATCAAAGACCACTCCCGCGGCCCGTATCCGCTCTCCTTAGTAGCCAACGGGCCAAGTACTCCAAGAGTCGACTCATACGCGAGATTGATGAATGTGAATGCGACCACGACTGAGACCACCCACTTGCGCGCGATAAATTCACGCCATCCCTCACGAAGTTGATGGAACATCGTTCCACTCTCTTCACGAACGATGCGTGGCAGATCGAGCGACCAAACCAAGATTCCGGCGATGAAGAATGAGAGCGCATCGACTGCCAAAGCCCATCCAGAGCCAGCAAAAGCAACTAATACCCCACCAAGTAGCGCGCCGCCGGTGTATCCAAAATTGGTAAGTAACCCAATCACGCTATTGCCGCGCTGCAATTGATCCTTAGGGAGAATCTCGGGGAGCACCCCCGAGAAGGCTGGCCACCAAAGCGCATTCAAGAATCCAAAGAGCGCTCCCATGACACACAAAAGCGGAATCGAAACGAAACCAAAGATGAAACTCGTTGCGCTCACCATGACAAAAGCGCTACCGATGATGTCTGTTCCGCCAACAATCCTGTTTCGTTTATATCGATCGCCAACGACCCCTCCGAATAACATAAAGAGGAGCAGTGGAATCATTTGCGAGCCAAGAACCAGACTAAGTTGCGAGGCAGAACCGTTTGGTAGTCCAAGTACTCCAAACGAGAGCGCTATCGGCTTGATGCCATTGCCGACATTTGAGATGAATCGAGCCACTGCTAATTTTTTGAATCCCGAATAACTCCCAAGCGCTCGAATATCCGCACTAATAGTTGATGCAGGCATCGAGCGCTTCTTCGACAGAGGTTGTCCAGATGATGTCTCCGAGTTGACCAGGTTTGAGGAAATTCTCTTGGGCAAGATAGTCAATCAAATCTCTGAGCGGCTTATAAAAACCCTTGGGATCCAAGATGATGACAGGTTTCTTATGGAAGCCAAGCGACCTTCCTACCCAGATCTCGAAGAACTCCTCCATCGTGCCAGCCCCGCCAGGTAGGGTGATGAATGCATCAGCAAATTGATCAAGGAGCGCCTTGCGAACGCGCATGTCATCCACTACATGCAATTCGGTTGCTTGATGATCGGCGAACTCATATTCAGCAAGGCGTTGTGGGATCACACCGATGGTCTCGCCACCCAACTCACGACAGGCTCGTGAGACTGCCCCCATCATCGAAATCTGGCCGCCGCCCCACACCAACGACCACTGTCTTCGCGCGATGGCTGCGCCAACCTCTCCGGCTAATTCGATATGTTCCGGAGCGATATTTTCTGATGCTGAGCAGTAAACCGCGATATGCACCCGCTCAGGATACGGGGAAAGCGGTACGGTTTACTCATGGTGATGGCATCGGGCGTTGGATTAGCAACGGTTGCGGCAAATGGCACCGTTCTTGATACGTGGTTTCCACAGCCAACGCTCAGCCCGCTTATGCAGGGCAAACATCCTGACCTTGGCCCACTTCAGATGTCAGATGATGATCGAAAAGTCACCCGAAAAATCGTCGAGATCGAGATTGATATCGAAAATCCACCAGCCAGCACGATTGATGTATATCTACGGCTGCACTTGCTCTCGCACCGACTCGTCAAGCCACATGGTCAATCCCTCGAAGGTATCTTCGGATTACTACCGAATGTCATCTGGACTTCATGTGGTCCCTGCCTCAATGAAGAGTTCGAGAGTACACGCGCTGCACTGATGAAGCGTGGCCAAGTCATCGTGTACGGAGTAGACAAGTTCCCACGAATGGTTGATTACGTTATCCCTAGTGGTGTTCGAATCGCTGATGCCGATCGAGTTCGATTAGGCGCCTATCTCTCGAGTGGCACCACTGTCATGCATGAAGGGTTTGTAAATTTCAATGCCGGAACGCTTGGTGCATCTATGGTTGAAGGACGCATCTCGGCTGGAGTGGTCGTCGGTGACGGTTCAGACATCGGTGGCGGCGCATCGATTATGGGCACGCTCTCTGGTGGTGGTAAAGAAGTTATCTCGATTGGCGAGAAGACCCTGCTCGGCGCTAACTCTGGACTTGGAATCTCGCTCGGAAATAATTGCGTGGTCGAAGCAGGTTTGTATCTCACTGCAGCATCCAAAGTCGAACTTCCCGATGGCCACATCATCAAAGCAAAAGAATTGTCAGGCGCTCACAACCTGCTCTTTCGCAGAAACTCCCGGAGTGGTGCGATCGAAGCACTGGCAAAAGAGGGTAGTTGGGGCGGCTTGAACTCGGTGTTACACGCTAACTGAGGTTTTGTAGCGGTTTTAGATCCAGTTCTTTGTCGAGCACCGTGATTGACGCGATATTCGGAAAACTCTTGAGTACCGAACTCGCTTCTGCTACCTCATCTCCATTGGCGATGAGAACAGGTGATTGCCAACTTGAACCGACGAATGCGGCGAGCGGCGAGCGGGTAATCACAACACGGGCTGGAAAACGGAATTGATTCAGCTGCCCATAAAAGATGCCAGCGACATTGCGCTCCGCCAGAGCCTCGGCAACTGATTTCGACGGCTCGTAGTTTCGACTCCAGATGATAGGACGATCAGCGGCGATAATCCGAGCCGCGTCGCGGAGCATCTCCTCTCGTTCGCTCTTGATGAGAATGAGCGGCTCACCGGGAAGTTTGGCGAACACGCGTTCGCTCACCTCTATCTCAGAACGTCCCTCACAACGAGTCTCAGTGAGTTTAGCTTTCGCGAGGATTGCTTTGGCGGGCAGCGCTTTCGAATTTCCAATCAAAGTCACCGACGTGATTTTGCGACGGGCCAATTCCTTTCGCGTCTGTTGCGATAGCGCTTTGTTCGTCACGTTGAGAACTGGCAATTGGAGTCTGCTGCCATAAGCCAAACCCACCAGAGCGCCAGCGGGATCGCCTTGGAAATTGACGAGTACTGCGCTTTTGGCGCTCGGCCACATATTTCGTGAGACTGCGATCGCTAGATCGTCGGCACTCTCAGCAGTTACCCGATTAACCGACCTGGAAATCCACGTGGATGGCAACTTCAACTTCGAGCGAAAACTCTCACCAGTCAACTCTGCACTGGCCCCGGTCGCGCTGTATGCGACGATTGCCTTAACTCCGCCCGCCTTAGTGCGCGATGTGATCTCATAACGCATTACATCAGGCAGTCCGAATGCTTTTGCAAAATCTGCTTGACTGACTTGCCTGGTCCACGAACTAAAAGTCGGGTTGATTAATGGATCAAGGCTCCAAGGATCTGGGACTGGCACCAGATAGGGAATCGGACTCCCCCACACCTCTGCAACATCCTGTGTTGTACCACCAGTTGACGAAGCGTAGAAAGTAGAAATCACTTTCCCTTTGTAGGTCACGGCAAGACCTTTGCCTGGTTCAGGTTCCGTTGCAGTGATTGCATCGACCCATTTTTGCCCATAAACCGGTTCACTCTCTTTGGAGTAACCGACGAAATTCTGATCTTGCACTGATGAATAAAGATTGCAATCACATCCCTTGCGGAAAGTATTGGCTTTCACGATTGCAAAGGATCTGGCTGCAATTACTTGCGCTTCAAGCGCAGCGCTCGGCCATGATGAAGGAACCTCACCGATGCCGCGCAAGTATTCACTGTGGATTCGCAATGTCGTTGTTGCGATGATCGAGCCTTGGATAGCCGGAGATACCGGAGGGATAAATTTCACTTGAATCTGGCCATACTTATACTTGCGCACGATTGAACCTTGGCGCATCTTCACCACATTCACATCTCCCGGATATGTCGGGGTCCCCGACCAGCGCAAAGTCCACACTTGACCAATTGGCAACGTTGTTGCCTGCTTAGTTACTGAATCAAGAACTGAGGTGATCAATGTGCCGCTGAGTGCAGAGAACATCACCTCGCCACCGATTGGTACTTCAGCAACTGGTTGTTCAGTTGCCGGAACTTCTGGCGGTAGATCCCCGCTATATATACGTAATGGCGCAGCAAGCCCCCCGATGCCTTCGGCGGCGAAACCTACCGTTGCGACTTTATCTGCGATGTTGACTCGAACGAATTGCGAATCATCCACCGACTCGACAATTGTTCCTGGGTAGTAGTACGTCGCTATCTCAGAGCCACTCTTTCCCTCAAGGGCCTGACCGTATGCTCCAAATTGGCTCATCCCAACGCCATGGCCGTAGCCCGAGCCGCGGAACTCAAATCGCGCTGGAATCTCGACCGCGCTAGCGCTGAGGGGGTTGAGCGAAGTAACAGAGGTAAAGATGAGGGTAAGTGCGAGCGATCTGATTCTCTTAGACATCTTCATCAGCAGCAGGAGATGCCGCCACGTGCAATGACTCCTTATATGCGGTGATGACCTGCTTTGGCTCCCCGCGCATCATCACCTGTCCCTGATTGAGCCAAACGACATCGTTACAAATGTCCTGCACCGTCGCCAAAGCATGGCTGACAATGATGATTGCCCTGTTATGACTTCGCAAAGATTTAATTCGGTCTAAACATTTCTTTTTGAACTTTGCATCGCCAGTACTGAGCGCCTCATCAATAATGAGGATGTCTGGCTCGACTACAACCGACACCGCAAATGCAAGGCGCGAGTACATTCCTGATGAATAGGTCTTCATCGGAGAATCGATTGCATCACCAATCTCTGCAAAGGCGGCAATCTCATCGAATTGCCCTTGGATATCGGTCCGACTTAAACCCGCAGCAAGACCGCCGAGGATCACGTTCTCGCGTCCAGTCAATCGAGGGTTGAACCCGACGCCGAGGGCTAACAGCGTGCTAACTTTTCCTTCGACCACTACCTCTCCCGAGGTTGGCGGGATGATTCCAGAAATCACTCGCATCAGCGAAGATTTACCTGCTCCGTTAGTGCCAATAACGCCCAGCACACTTCCATATGGAATATCGAGAGTGATGCCACGTAAGGCTCTTACCTCACGAGTCTTTCGACCAGTTTGAGTGAGCGCTTGCCTAAAAGTAGGTTTTCGCTCAAGGGTGGTCACATAGGTAAGAGTGAGGTCATTGATTGACACGGCACGATCACCTGGGCGATGTTCATCAGATACGGAGAGCAAATTCACGCTCCCTGCTCAAGAACAAATAACTGGCAAGAAGGAATAAGCCAAGACTCCAGGAGCACATCAAGATCCACGTCGTCGAAGTGGGCGCGAGCCCGCTTACGAATATTCCGCTCCACCCATCGATGAATGGCGCTAGTGGATTGATGTACTTGAGTGGCGCGAGCGCAGGTTTGAGCGAGGAAGATTCATAGAGGACGGGCGATAGATAGAGCCAAGCGCGCGTAAGGTATGGAAGGAAGTTCTTTGTATCTCGGAAATAAACGTTCAAGGTAGCGAACAAGAGCGCAAATGCCAACGAAAGTATGAGTACGAGCACGAGGATCACCGGAATGAGCAGTAATGCCACGCTCATCGGCTCCGCGAGCGTCAAGGCAATAACGGCTAACACCACAAGAGTGGGGATGAATTTGAAGAACGAGATCAGAGTTGCAGACAAGGGAAGCACAAAACGTGGAAATGCAGAATTGAGAATGAGTTTGCCACCACTAGTAATGGATTTCGCTCCCATCGTCAATGAGTTGGTGACTAAGTAGAAGAGGAAGAGCCCTGCAGTCAGGTGGGCAAAACGTCGACCATCGGCATTGCCGCCGATGACCATAATCAGCAAGAAATAGACCAAAGCCAATAGCAATGGATTGATGATCAACCACAGTTGGCCGAAGAGAGAGCCGAAGTTCTGGGCGCGCAATTCCGAGCGCGAATATTCGGCGATAAAAGATCGGCGCTTCCATACCTGGCCGAAATAAGGGGCGAGCTTTGGCATTCCGCTACGAAAGGGTTGAAAAACCTGAACGTGCGCCACGCACACCTCACCCTCGTACTCGGCTATTGCTAGTCGGCTTCATTCACCTACGACGCCGCTCAATAGTACCGCTAGCTCTTGGCGGTGACCCGCTTTGTCGAAGTGATAAAACCCCATGCCCATGAAAAATGCATAGTTGCCAGGATAAACGGCAGCAATAACTTAGCTGGTGCCGGATCTTTGATGAAAATCGCGAACGTACCGACGACATTAAATACGAGATAGAGAAGCGGCAGTAGGAGAAATAATGGATGCACTAACGAGCCGATGATTCCGATGACACAACCAACCAAAGTCACTGGCGGTGCAAGGTATCTCAAACTAATCGTGCCCTCATGGCTGCGTGCGACTTCACGTCGCCATCTACCGTATTCAAAATATTGTTTGGCTAGGGCACGTAACGTGGGACGAGGTCGATAACTAACGTGCAATCGCGGATTGAAATAGACCAGACCGCCACGCTCTCGCAATCGAAAGTTCAACTCCCAATCTTGTGCGCGAATGAAATGCGGATCGAATCCCTGAATCTCCTCGATTGCGCTGCGCAAGAAGACGCCAAGATAAACTGTGTCGGCTGGACCTTCATTGCCACCCACATGAAAACTTCCACCGCCAACGCCAAAGATGCTTCGCATCGCAGCCGCTACCGCACGTTCAAAGTTAGTTTTCCCTTCTGCCGCCATGATGCCGCCCACATTCACCGCACCGGTACGTACCAAGGTCGCTACCGCTTCACGGATATATCCCTGCGGAAGTATCGAATGTCCGTCAACGCGCACGATAATTGGAAAACGCGAGCCAGCAATAGCTTTATTGAGCGCATCTGCGGTGCGTCCACTGGGATTCTCTACTAATGAAACACGGTGATCACCCCGCGCGATCTCTGCGGCAACCTCATTCGTTCGATCACGAGATGGGCCCAAAGCCAGGACTATCTCTATTTCACCCGAGTAATCCTGAGCAGAAATAGCCTGCACGGTTGCTGCGAGGTAACGCTCTTCGTTCAAGACCGGTAGAATCACGGATACCGGAGTTTGGTTGGTAATTGGCGTGGTCATCAAGGTCAGAAGGTACTCTCCACATAGGCTATACGCGTGATTATGGAACGTTTGGCGCGAATTCTTCCCGGACAAAGCCGCCGCCAGCGAGTAATCGCCCTCTTTTCGGTAAGCATCGTGCTGATATCGAGCATCATCTGGGGTGGTTTTGGCGCTGCAACGTCGCAGATAAAAAGAGTTGACGTATTCAAAGATCGCACCGAACGTCCGAAAGTGGTTGCACGTACTGCGGTCACATATCTCATCGTCGGCTCAGATACTCGCGAAGGCTTGACCAAGGCCGAGATCAAAGCGTTGAAGGTCGGCTCCACGAAAGTCGCCGCCGGAAAGAGATCAGACACGATGCTGCTGGTGCACGTCAGTAAATCTCGTGACCACGCCACTATAGTTTCGATACCTCGAGATACTTTCGTGCGCGTGCCCGAATGGACTGACAGCAAGGGCAAAGTTCATCCACCTTCTTATTCCAAGATCAACGCAACTTTCGGACGCGGTGATGCACCTTTATTGGTACAGACTCTGGAAAGCATGACTAATCTCCGCATTGACCATTACATCGAAGTCAGTTTCCTTGGATTCAAAGAGATGGTCGATGCGCTAGGTGGCGTAGAGATCTGCACGAAGCGGAAGATAAACGATCCGAAGAGCCATCTCGTCCTACCTGCAGGTACCCATCGACTCGATGGCATCACAGCATTGAAATATGTTCGTACTCGGTATTTCGATGGGATGGGTGATCTTGGTCGAATGCAGCGCCAACAACAATTCATCTCTGCCATGATTCGGGAAGCATCAAGCGCTGATGTCTTGCTCAATCCAGTGAAACTTGTGAAGTTCATTAATGCGGCATTAGGTTCAGTGACAACTGACCCAGGATTGAAACAGGATGATCTAATTACCCTCGCCGAACAACTACGCGGTATTTCCACGAAGAAAGTCCGTACTCTCACCGTTCCACTCTCGAATGAGAATTACTGGGCTAAGGGCGTCACCGCCTCAGTGTTATGGGACGAAGAGTTGGCTCCAATCTTGTGGGAGAAACTACGAAATGACGAGGAAGTCTTCGTGGAGCCCATGCCAACACCCACAACTACCGATAAAGATGGTGCGGAAGTTCCTGATAAAACCAAAGTTAAATCCAAAGCGTCACCTTCTCCTACGCCTACTCCTACAGATCTCTTCAAGTCGCGAACCGCTGATGTCGATAGCTGTGGCGCCCTCCGCTAACCTGCCGCTATGAAGATCTCGGTCATCGGCGCCGGCTATCTCGGTGCTACGCACGCGATCTGCATGGCATCACTTGGTCACGACGTGGTCGTGGTAGATATCGATTCCGAGAAGATTGCGCAGTTGAATTCGGGAGTCGTTCCATTCTTCGAACCAGGACTCACTGAGTTACTCTCCACAGTCCGAGGCACTGCCAACGTCAAGTTCACCACAGACTTTGAAGCAGCCGCAGAGTCAGATCTTCACTTCCTCTGCATCGGTACACCTCAATCTGCTACCGGCCTTGGCGCTGATCTAACTGCGCTAGAGAGCGCATTTACGTCGCTCATTGATATCGCTAAAAGTGGATCTATCGTCGTTGGAAAATCCACAGTGCCAGTCGGAACTGCTGAACGATTTGCCGAGCTGCTCACCGCCGAGAAGAGAAATATCACGTTAAATTGGAATCCGGAATTCTTACGAGAAGGCCATGCGCTGGCAGATACTTTGCACCCTAATCGAATCGTGATTGGTGCGCGTTCCACAGATGAGGCGAAGGTTCTGGCTGAGTTCTACAAGCAAGTCTGCCCAGACGCTCCGATATTTATCACTAACTTCCCGACGGCTGAATTAGTGAAAGTTGCGGCAAACGCATTCCTGGCAACAAAGATCTCATTCATCAACGCTATGTCTGAAGTTGCTGATGCCACTGGTGCCGATGTGGCACTTTTGGCAGATGCAATCGGAGTCGATGATCGAATCGGAAGGAAATTCCTCGGTGCGGGTATCGGTTTCGGAGGTGGATGTCTTCCGAAAGACATTCGCGCCTTCTTGGCGCGGGCAGATGAGTTGGGATTAAGCCAGTCACTCAACTTCTTACATGAATTCGATCTTATAAACCAACGTGCGCGAACTCGCGCAGTCGCGCTTGCTCTCAAAGAGTTGGGCGATCCCCGAGGCAAGAAGGTCGCAGTTCTAGGTGCGGCGTTCAAACCTGAAAGTGACGATGTGCGCGACTCCCCAGCACTTGAAATCGCTGAGACGTTAGCAACTTTAGGCGCTGATGTTGTCGTCAATGATCCACGAGCGCTAACCAACGCCGCTCTTAAGGTTCCAGAGCTCACCTACTCTGATTCAATCGAAGCAACAGTGCACGATGCGGAGTTGATTATGCATCTGACCGAATGGAATAAGTATCGTCAACTTGATCCGGTGCGATTACGCGCACTGGTGAAAAAAGCAACAATCTTCGATGGACGGAATGTTTTACATGTTCCGAGTTGGCAAGCTGCCGGCTGGAAATTACTCGCCTTGGGTCGTTCGCTTTAGATTCTCTGCTCGTCCCAGCACGTCGGTATGCATACGCTCCATCTGCGCTTTGATAGCACCCAACCTCTGAAGATCACTGGCACCGATGATTCGCGCAGCAAGTAATCCGGCGTTCTTTGCATTGCCGATGCCAACGGTTGCCACCGGAACTCCGGCTGGCATTTGTGCCATGGAAAGGAGTGAATCGAGACCATCTAGCGCCTTGAGTGGAATGGGAACACCGATAACCGGAAGCGGAGTGATCGAGGCGAGCATTCCGGGAAGGTGCGCGGCACCCCCCGCGCCAGCAATAATCACTTTGAATCCTCGGTCGACTGCCGCTTTTCCGAACTCCATCATCTCGTCAGGCATTCGGTGTGCCGATAACAGCGCTACTTCATACCCGATGCCTAATTCAGAGAGCGTTGTGGCAGCCGCTTCCATGGTGGGCCAGTCGGAATCTGAACCCATCACTATCGCTACGTCAGCCATTGCCACACTCTACTCATCCTCAGAAATCTCACCTTTAATGTAGTCGACCGCGTGCGTGACTCGCGCCCGCACGTCGTCCAGGTCAGATCCGAGCGCCGTTACATGGCCAACTTTTCGCCCGGGACGTACCTGCTTTGCATAGTTATGTACCTTCAGGTGCGGGTCGCGCGCGAATAGATGCAAATATGGTCGATGAAGGTCGCTTTTCGCCCCTCCGATGATGTTACCCATCACGCTCCACTGTGCAGTGAGCGAAGTATCACCCAGCGGTAAGTCAAGGACTGCTCGAATATGTTGCTCGAATTGAGAAGTGGTCGCCCCTTCAATCGTCCAATGTCCAGAGTTATGGGGACGAAGTGCGATCTCGTTGATGAGCAAGCTGCCGTTGACATCGAATAATTCAACTGCCATCACACCAATGAGGCCAATGTGTTCGGCGATGGCCAAGGCAATCTCTTGCGCTTGGAATGCAGTCGTGTCAGTGAGATTCGGTGCCGGCGAGATAGTTTGGATGCAGATACCGTCACTCTGAATCGTTTCAGTGGTGGCCCAAGTCGAAACCTGATTATGCGGTGATCGCGCCACCATAATGGCTAACTCTCGATCGAACTCGACCACCTCTTCGCACAGTGCGCTCCCCCACTCATTCAAAACCTGCTCTGCGGCTGCGCGGTCTGCCACCAATCGAACTCCGCGCCCGTCATAACCGCCTGTAATGGATTTAAGAATCACCGGATAAGAGGCTATTTCATTAGCACTGGTGAGCGATTTCCATTCCGGTTGCGGCAAACCTGCGGCGCTAAAACTTCTACGCATATGTAACTTATCTTGCGCGTGCGCAAGTGCCTTTGCTGATGGGCGCACAATTTTGCCTAACTCTTCTAATCTCCGAATATGCCCATTAGGCACCAACTCGTGTTCGAAAGTAATCACATCGCAGTCATCAGCGAATGTAATTAATTCGTCGAGGTCTCGATAGTCGCCAATAGTCGCTGGGAAATATTGCGCGGCGCTATCGTCAGAGCGCCCTGCCAGTATCCGCAACGAGATACCAAGGGCGGTCGCAGGTGCCAAAGACATCTGTGCAAGTTGGCCTGCTCCGATAATTCCCAATCGAGGCGTCATGACTCCAGCCTACTTAGTCAGGCGCAGATGTGTTACGTCGCCCGCGACGAACTCCTGACCATCGGCCAACACAAGTGCGCCCGAATCTGAGATTGCCGCAGCACGCCCATGCACTTCTCGTCCGTCAGGCATGCTCAATCGAACGTCACGTTCGAGCGTGGCGCAGAGTTGGCGATACTTATTCTCGGCTCGCGCTGGTTGCCCGGCCCAAGTCTGCAAGATTTTTTGGAGCTCGTTAAGAAAGTTTTGGACAAGTACTTCTCGCCGCACCGGTTCATGGGCGTGTAGCCGAAGTGACGTCGCACCCGGTGCCGGAAGTTGCTCCAAGTTCTGCAGACAGTTGATACCAATTCCGATGACAACCTTGTCATGAATTTTTTCAGCGATTATTCCGCCGACTTTCTCATCATTAATCATCAGATCATTGGGCCATTTCAAGACCGCTTGTACTCCGGTTGATTGAAATATTGCCGAGCAAGCAGCCACACCAACTAATAGTGGAATCCAACCCCAGCGATGTTCAGGTTGTCCGACTGGGGTGAGTACAGCAGAGAGCAAGATGCCATCGCCTGGTTTTGATTGGAAAGTCCGATCCCCTCGACCACGTCCAGCGCTTTGATACTCGGCGAGATATACATCACCGCTCGCTGCACTTCCTGCACGTAAGGCTGCGACTAGAGATGATTGAGTAGAATCTACTAAATTGAAATGGTGTACTCGCCAGTAACCAGGGTCTAGTGCTGAGATGATTTCTGCTATCTCCAAAGGTTCCACGAGAGGTACGGTACGGCTATGAGCGGTGATATTCATACCACTGCGGGCAAGATCGACGACTTACAAGCTCGCCTCGACGAGGCAATTCATGCTGGATCAGAACGCGCAATCGAGAAACAGCACGCAAAAGGCAAAATGACCGCACGTGAGCGGATTTCTGCGCTCGTTGATGAGGGCTCGTTCACCGAATTCGATGAGCTCGCACGACATCGCTCGGTCGCATTCGGTATGGAGCGCGAGCGTCCCTATGGCGATGGCGTCGTCACCGGCTACGGCACGATTGATGGCCGACAGGTAGCGATTTTCTCTCAAGATTTCACAGTGATGGGCGGAAGCCTTGGAGAGGTATTCGGCGAGAAGATTGTCAAAGTCATGGACTTCGCGCTCAAAGCCGGTATCCCACTCGTCGGGATCAATGATTCGGGTGGCGCGCGAATCCAAGAGGGCGTTGTTTCACTCGGCCTCTACGGTGAGATCTTCCGACGCAATGCGCGACTCTCTGGCGTGATTCCACAAATCTCACTCATTCTTGGGCCATGTGCTGGCGGGGCCGTCTATTCACCTGCGATGACTGACTTCACCATCATGGTCGAAGGCACATCGCATATGTTCATCACCGGACCAGAAGTCATCAAGGCTGTTACTGGCGCAGAAGTTGAAATGGAGGAACTTGGCGGAGCCAGGACTCATAATACGAAGACTGGCAATTCGCATTATCACGCTGCCGATGAACGAGATGCGATCGATTATGTGAAGAACCTACTGGCATTCCTACCAAGTAATAATCGCGAGCGCGCACCCATCTTCCCCATGACTGGAGTCAATCAGGTGAACGCTACTGACTTGGCGCTCAACGCCATCATCCCTGATAGCCCTAATCAACCTTATGACATGAAGGTAATCATCACATCCATCTTTGATGAAGGAGAGTTTCTCGAAATCCAAGAGTCCTTTGCGCCAAATATCGTCATCGGTTTCGGTCGAATCGAAGGACATTCGGTCGGGGTCGTAGCAAACCAACCGCAACAACTTGCCGGCACGCTCGATATCGATGCGAGTGAGAAGGCTGCGCGGTTCGTGCGCACTTGCGATGCATTCAACGTACCAATCCTCACCCTGGTCGACGTCCCTGGGTTCTTGCCCGGAACTGACCAAGAATGGAATGGCATCATCAGACGTGGCGCCAAACTTCTTTATGCATATGGCGAAGCAACCGTTCCGATGGTTACCCTCATCACGCGAAAGGCTTACGGCGGCGCTTACGATGTGATGGGTTCCAAACACTTAGGCGCTGACGTGAATTTCGCCTGGCCCACAGCGCAAATTGCCGTGATGGGTGCTCAAGGTGCAGTCAATCTCCTCTATCGTCGCGAGCTTGCTGCCGCTGACGATGCAGAAGGGTTACGTAAGAGATTGATGGCTGAATATGACGACACCCTTGCCAACCCGTATCTTGCTGCGGAACGAGGCTTCATCGATGCTGTTATCGAGCCCGCGCAGAGTCGATTGAGTATCACTCGAGCATTTCGTGCGCTACGCAATAAACGGGTCGAATTGCCGCCACGCAAACATGGGAATATCCCGCTGTGATCAGAATCTTGAAAGGTTCGGCAAGTGCAATAGAGATTGCGGCTATTGAACTAGCGCTCGCTTCACGGGCTATCGAACGCGGAACAGAGAGCGATTACGGTAAGCCGATTTTGCGCACACCACTTGAAGTCGATGAGAGCACTTCGCCATGAAGGTGATTCTGGCTTCAGCGTCGGCTGCGCGAACAAAACTTCTCTCTGAGGCGCAGATTGCACATCAGGTCGAGGTTAGTGGCGTCGATGAAGAGCTCACTGAATTTACAGATTTGGCACCTCATGAGATGGCTTTGGCATTGGCGCATGCGAAGGCAGAACGAATCGCTTCTAAACATCGAGGCGAGACTGCATTGATAATTGGGGCCGACTCAACGCTGGAATTCGCTGGCCGCGCTATGGCTAAGCCCGAAAGTCCTGAGCGCGCTGTCACATGGTGGCAGCGATATCGTGGAAATTCCGGTTTATTGCATACGGGACAATCAGTATTCGACGCACGCACGATGGATTCGCGAAGCAGTCTTTCGACCACCGAGATAACTTTTGCTGAGATCTCCGACGAGGAGATTTACTCGTACGTAAATACTAAGGAGCCGCTCTATCTGGCAGGTGGTGCATCACTCGATGGTATTGGCTCGCCATACATTGCTCGTATCTCTGGTGATGCAACTGGAGTACTTGGTTTGAGCATGAATCACCTACGGATCATGTGCGAGGATCTCGGACATCCGTGGCATACTTTGCGGGCCATTGCATGACCTCGAAGATAAAGCGGGTACTTATCGCCAACCGTGGCGAAATTGCCATTCGAATAGCGCGGGCGGCACGAGATCATGGCATCTCTCCTATCGCTATCTATTCAACAGGTGATCGAAATTCGCAACACGTACTTGCTTGCGACGAGGCATACTCGCTCGAAGGCACGACTGCGACCGAAAGTTATCTCGATATCACCAAGATCATCGCTCTTGCTAAAAAGGCGAATGCCGACGCGATTCATCCAGGCTATGGCTTCCTCTCCGAGAATGCGAAATTCGCGAGTGCGGTGATTGACGCTGGGCTGATCTGGATCGGTCCACCACCTGCTGCAATCGCCGCGCTCGGCGACAAAGTCTCGGCACGTAAGATTGCCGCGAAGGTTGGCGCTCCACTCGTTGCAGGTACTGCAGACCCCGTGAGCAATGCCGACGAGGTAGTTGCCTTCGCGAAAGAATTTGGGTTACCAGTTGCCATCAAAGCAGCGCATGGCGGTGGTGGTCGAGGTTTGAAAGTCGCACGAACTCTCGAAGAGATTCCTGAATTATTCGATTCGGCAGTGCGCGAAGCGGTCGCGGCCTTTGGTCGCGGTGAATGCTTTGTGGAACGTTTTCTCGACCGACCCCGCCACGTCGAAACGCAAGTCCTTGCCGATTCCTACGGAAATGTCGTTGTTGTCTCCACTCGGGATTGCTCATTGCAGCGACGCCACCAAAAGCTGGTCGAAGAGGCTCCTGCGCCATTTCTCACCCAGGAGCAACGTGAACAGTTGTATTCCTCAAGTAAGGCCATCATTAAAGCGGCAGGCTACGTTGGCGCTGGCACATGTGAGTTTCTCGTTGGCGTTGATGGCACCATCTCTTTCCTCGAGGTGAACACCCGACTACAAGTTGAACATCCCGTCAGCGAAGAGGTCACTGGGATAGATCTGGTACGTGAGCAATTTCGCATCGCATCTGGTGAGCAGATCACCTATGGTGACCCAGAGATTCGAGGCCACTCCATCGAATTTCGGATTAACGGAGAAGACCCTGGTCGTAACTTCTTGCCTACCCCTGGAGTGATCAATGTCTGGAAGGTGCCAACCGGTCCTGGGGTAAGGCTCGATGCTGGATTCACCACCGGTGATGTCATTAGCGGCAACTTCGACTCTTTACTTGCAAAACTCATCGTCACCGGAGCAACGCGTGCCCAGGCGCTGCAACGTGCGCGACGTGCATTGGATGAGTTCGTTGTCGAAGGAATCGCAACCGCTCTTCCGTTCCATCGTGCGGTAGTGCGCGACAGCGCATTTACCTCAGAACCCTTTGCAGTTTTCACTGGTTGGATTGAAAGTGAATTTGCAAATGAGATTCCGGCTTATGGTGGCAACGGCAGCGCAACAGTTGAACCAATTGTGGAACGCTTCGTTGTCGAGGTTGAAGGTCACCGACTCGAAGTGGGCGTGTTAGCCAGCCAACCAAAACGACGTCGGTCGAACTCTGCGCGCGCATTCAAAAATCATGGCGATGCGTTAAGTAGTCCGATGCAAGGCACCGTAGTGAAACTTGCCGTGCAAAATGGCGACCGTGTCGAAGAAGGCGATTTGATTGCTGTACTTGAAGCAATGAAAATGGAACAGCCGCTACTTGCTCACAAGGATGGAACTATCAGTGGATTGAGTCTTGCTGTCGGAGCGAACATCTCAAGTGGCGCCACGATTTGCGAGATTAGCTGATTACCAGCTCTCTGGGGCGCGATAACTCCCCCATGCGGTTCGTAACGCATTGCAAATCTCGCCCACCGTTGCATGTGCAAGCAACGCCTCTTTGATGGGAGGCATCAAGTTAGAGCTTCCTTCTGCAGCGACCACAATCTTGCTAAGTGCTTGTTCGACTGAACTGTTATCGCGACGTTTGCGCAACTCTGCAAGTCGATCGCGCTGCTCGCGCGCAACGCTTTCATCAACTCGAAGTGGCTTGTATGGTTCGGGTGACGAGGTGAATTCATTAACGCCGACCACGATTCGACTCTTCGCCTCTATCTCTTGAGCGATTCGATACGCATTCTTCTCGATTTCGCCTTTTTGGAATCCGGCTTCGACGCCGGCGACGGCACCGCCCATCGCATCTACCTTCGCGATGAGTTCTTCGATTTTCGCTACTAATTCAACGGTTAATTCCTCGACTGCAGCCGAGCCAGCAAGAGCATCGACAGTTCGTGCAAGATCAGTTTCATAGGCGATGACTTGTTGGGTACGTAATGCGAGTAGCGCTGCCTTTTCGGTTGGTAGTCCAAGCGCCTCATCAAAAGAATTAGTGTGGAGAGATTGGGTTCCGCCTAACACTGCAGCGACTGCCTGTAATGTGACCCGAACTAGATTCAACTCGGGCTGTGCTGCTGTCAATTGCACCCCTGCAGTTTGAGTGTGAAAGCGAAGATGCATCGCACGTTCACTAGAAATCTGGTACCTATTTTTGATGATCTTCGCCCACACTTGACGAGCGGCTCTGAACTTCGCGATCTCCTCTAGAACTGTCGTGCGAGAGACGAAGAAGAAACTCATACGCGCTGCTACCTGCTCGATATCTTGGCCTCGCTCGCGTGCGGCATCTAGGTACGCGACTGCGTTGCTCAAGGTGAATGCGATCTCTTGCACTGGGTTGGCACCGGCTTCAGCCATGTGGTACCCAGATACTGAGATGGTGTTCCACTTTGGCAGTTCTTTCGAGCAATACTCGAAGATGTCACAGATCAATCGCATCGATGGTTTTGGTGGGAAAATGTAGGTTCCACGCGAGATGTACTCCTTAAGAATGTCATTCTGGATGGTCCCGCTTATCGCACTGTTCGCAACGCCTTGTTCATTCGCCACAATCTGATACATGAGGAGCAAGATTGCCGCAGGTGCGTTGATGGTCATCGAGGTAGAGACTTTGTCGAGTGGAATCCCGTTAAACAAGGCACGCATATCATCTAGTGAATCGATAGCAACTCCTACCCGGCCGACCTCACCCAGTGATTGTGGGGCATCAGAGTCAAAGCCCATCTGAGTTGGTAGATCGAATGCCACGGATAAACCACCAGTGCCAGCGCTGACAAGTTGGTGATAGCGCTCGTTCGATTCTTTCGCTGAGCCGAATCCCGCATACTGGCGCATCGTCCATGGTTTACGAAGGTACATCTCTTCGTATATCCCGCGCGTGAAAGGAAATTCGCCCGGCCGCTCACCACTGCGCACATAATCGGGCTTGATTGGAAAGCCTGATTCAGAGTGCGCGTTCACCTGTGAATCTTATCTCTCTCGGAGTGGCACGAGGAAAAAATCTATAATTACTCAATACCCTCTCTCCTCATGAGACGCACCCCGGTCAATACGCTTGCGCTGGCGCTGGTCGTAACAATATCTATGACGTCTATCACGACTGTGACGGTCGTCGGCAGCGCTGCTGAGGCAACATCGGCGATAGGCGGTGGCCGGCTCGGCGAGAAGGGTGTAATCGTCAATTCGGTGGAAGGTGATGGCATTTCGGCACCACCATCGACATCAGCGCTCTCATACGTGATCGCTGACTTTGAAACCGGCGAGGTGCTTGCCGCAAAGAATCCACATAAAAAATTGCCGCCAGCAAGCACATTAAAGACTCTCACTGCACTCACCTTGCTGCCTAGACTCAACATGAACAAGACCTACACCGCGACCTGGCGTGAGCCGAGCACTATTGGCAACAAAGTTGGTCTGTGGAAGAACCGCAAGTACAAAGTCAAAGATATTTGGTATGGCTTGATGCTCCACTCCGGAAATGACGCTGGCGTTGCACTTGCAAATATGAGTGGCGGAATCAAGAAGACTTCTAAACTGATGCGAGCGAAAGCGCGCTCAATAAAGGCCTACGACACCATACCCAAGAGCCCGCACGGACTCGACACACCTGGTCAAGTATCGAGCGCCTACGATCTAGCCCTGATTGCTCGCGCGGCCATGAAGAATAAGACCTTTCGCAAAATCGTTGCTACAAAAACTTATATCTTCCCCAACACCGGTCCGCGAAATAAGGATCGAAAGATTAAAAATCTGAATAAGTTGATGTTCACCTACCCTGGAGTAATTGGGGTGAAAACTGGGTACACCACGAAAGGCCGGAATACTTACATCGGTATCGCAGAGCGCGATGGCAAGACTGTCATCATCACATTCATGCACCTACGTTATGGTCGGGACGAGTTAGCGAAAAAACTATTCGATTGGGGCTTCGAAGCAATTGGAAAAGTCGAACCAGTGGGGAAACTTGTCTAAGGGCTGATTAATTCCGTGGCACCAATCCAAGGGATGCATAGACACGTTCGAGTGTCTGCGTAGCAACCGCTTCAGCCCGCTCTGCGCCAGCGCGCAGTATGTCAAGGAGTGCAACTTCGTCTTTTAGATAACCCAGCGCAGCATCTCTTATCGGCTGCAATGTTTGGATTACCACCTCGGCAACATCCTTCTTGAAATCGCCATAACCTTTGCCGGAATATTCTGCTTCGATTGCTGTGATGGTTCGACCAGTCACGGCGCTGAAAATCGAGAGTAAGTTACTTATTCCAGGCTTAGCCTGTTCGTCGAATGTCACCTCTCGACCAGTGTCAGTAACGGCGCTCTTGATCTTCTTCATATTCGATTCTGGAGTATCGAGAAGTTCAATGACGCCGGCCATGCTCGCTGCTGATTTGCTCATCTTCGAAGTCGGTTCCTGCAAATCCATGATCTTCGCAGTGCTTTTGAGGATGTGGGCACCTGGCACAGTGAACACCGACCCGTATCGCGAATTGAACCGTTGCGCCAAGTCTCGAGTGAGTTCGATATGTTGGCGTTGATCCTCACCGACTGGTACTAGTTCTGGTTGATAAAGCAAGATGTCAGCGGCCTGCAACATAGGGTAGGTGAATAGTCCGACCACAGTTCGATCGGCGCCACTTTTCTGGGATTTATCCTTAAATTGCGTCATTCGATTGGCTTCACCGAAGCCCGTGATGCACTCGAAAACCCAACCCAATTGATTATGTGCTGGTACATGCGATTGAATGAAAAGCGTCGACTTATTTGGGTCGATTCCGATTGCTAATAACTGCGCCGCCGATGCAAGGATTCGCTTCCGAAGCAACGCTGGATCAACATCGACCGTCAAAGCATGTAGGTCGACGATGCAATAGTAGGCATCGTGGCTCTCTTGAAGTGCTACCCATTGCTTAAGCGCACCGAGATAATTTCCCAAATGAAATGAATCATGAGTGGGCTGGATTCCAGAGAGAACTCGCTTAGCCATCTAGTTACTCCCCTTGCTCCGAATCGCTATTGTGGCTCAAACGTACCCGAAGCATTGCAGGACGTTTGCCTTCGACGCTCTCAACAAGCAAATCGCAACCTGGTAAGTGAATCTGGTCGCCAACTTCTGCGATGCGTCCGAGTTTGTGGGTGACCAGGCCACCAATACTTTCGTACGGTCCGGCCGGGAACTGGTACTCAATTTCATCGCTTACTTCATCGAGATTTGTTAGGCCATCGATGTGGAATTCGCCGATGCTTGCCGCGCGAACTTCGTCGACTTCATGGTGGTCATACTCATCGCGAATCTCACCGACGAATTGCTCCACTAAATCCTCAAGAGTGATGATGCCATCAGTGCCACCATATTCATCGACCACTATCGCGATATGTGATCCATTCGCGCGCATCTTGGATAAAACAGGGAGTAATTCCCTAGTTCCAGGGATGAACTCAATATCGCGAACTAAGTCACCAATTCGTGTCTGTCGTTCATGCAACTGCGGATCGAGCAAGTCGCGCACGTTGACAAAACCTATGATGTCGTCAAAAGAACCTTTGACCACTGGGTAGCGTGAGTGACCAGTCTCGATGATGATCTTCACTGCTTGGCCCACAGTTAACTCGCTATCAAGAAAATCTACCTCGGTACGAGGAACCATGATCGAATGAATCTGTCGATCGCTAGCCTCAAAGACCTCTTCTACTATCTCTTTTTCAGCATGCGTGAAAGCGTGATGGCCACTCAGTAGATCCAATAACTCTTCTTCACTCATCTGTTCTCGAGCAGCCTTCGGATCCACACCGAATGCACGCACTAAGAGATCGGTTGAATGCGACAAGAGCCAGATGATTGGACGGAATAACCGCGCAATCACGTCGACCGCGCCTGCGCTTGCCAAAGAAATGGGAACCGCACGCACGATTGCGATTCGCTTTGGCGTGAGTTCACCGATAATGAGCGAGACATAGGCGATCACCAGCGTCAGCCCAATGAGCGAGATAAGTTCGGCGACGCTCTTGCGTAGTCCAAGATCCTCTAAAACAGGTGCTACATAGCGACCTAATCGCTCAGCACCGATTGCCGCTGAGAGGAAGCCAAAGACGGTGATACCCACCTGGATAGCCGCAAGAAAACGATTGGGGTTGGCGGTGAGCGCTGCGACCTTGGCCCCGCGCCGACCGGTCCCGGCCAACTGCTTCACCTGACTCTCTCGAAGTGAGATCAGGGAGATCTCGGCCGCTACCAGCAAGGCCGAGAGGCTAATCAGGGCAAGGACGATGGCGATATCGCCTAACACTTCCCCGAGCGAAGCAGACACCCTTCAAGGGTAGCGCCACCAGCGCGTTCCGGGCCTACCGGCTTCCGCGCAGGGCTCATTTCAGGTACTTTCTCCCCGTCCTCACCTGAGGATGACCTATCTCCAACGGATCGTCCGGCACGTACCTGCCGGGAGAGGGAGCGAACGCTCATGGCAATTGTTGTATTCGATAAAGCAAGCCGTACCTATCCAGGTACCACCCGTCCTGCAGTAGACCAACTCGATCTCGTCGTCAATGACGGTGAGTTCCTCGTTCTTGTTGGCCCGTCCGGATGCGGTAAGTCAACGTCGCTTCGTATGCTCGCTGGGCTCGAAGATGTTGATACCGGTTCAATTCGCATTGGCGATCGTGACGTCACACATGTGGCACCAAAAGATCGCGATATTGCGATGGTCTTCCAGTCCTATGCGCTCTACCCACACATGACTGTGGCTGAGAACATGGGCTTTGCATTGAAGATCGCCGGCGTAAGCAAAGATGAGCGCGCACGTCGCGTTCAAGAAGCGGCAAAGTTGCTCGATCTCGAGCCATACCTTGACCGTAAACCAAAGGCGCTCTCTGGTGGACAACGTCAGCGTGTTGCTATGGGCCGCGCAATCGTTCGCGAACCACAGGTCTTCCTCATGGATGAGCCGCTCTCTAACCTCGATGCGAAACTTCGCGTCGCGACTCGTACTCAGATTGCAGCGCTACAGCGCCGACTTGGTATCACCACCGTCTACGTAACCCACGATCAGGTTGAAGCTATGACCATGGGTGATCGCGTTGCGGTTCTCAAAGATGGTCTACTTCAGCAAGTTGATTCCCCTCGTAATCTCTATGACAAGCCAGCGAATGCATTCGTGGCTGGATTCATCGGCTCCCCTGCGATGAACTTGATCACCGCTCCTGTCTCGGGTGGCCAAGCATCACTTGGAAACCTCAAGGTTGCGGTGCCAGCTTCTGCGGGCACTTCAGCAATCGTTGGCGTTCGTCCCGAGGGCTTCCGCCCAACCGGTGCCGGACAGGGCTTTGACATCAAGGTTGATGTCGTCGAAGAGCTCGGCTCTGATGCATTCGTATACGGAAAGCCAGCAGCCTCGGGTATCTCACTTGCCAATGCAAATGCTGAAGAAGGCGCACAAGTTATCGTGCGTTGGGATCCAAAGAATCCACCGAAGGCTGGCGACACCATTTCGGTCACTGCTGATCCATCCGCAGTACACGTCTTCGATGCTACAACTGGAGCTCGTCTGTAAATTACTTGAGAAAGTAAGTAAAAACCCGCTTCTGGAACGCTCCAGGGGCGGGTTTTTCATATTGTTTTTTAGGCCATGGCCTTCTTGAGGTTCTCATCTATAGCCGCAAGAAACTCTTGGGTATTAAGCCATGGAGCATCCTTGCTGATAAGAAGTGCGAGATCTTTTGTCATCTTTCCCTCTTCGACGGTCTTAATGCAGACCTTCTCGAGCGTCTCGGCGAACTGCGCAAGTTGCACATTGTTATCGAGTTTTGCGCGGTGGGCTAAGCCACGAGTCCACGCAAAAATCGAGGCAATCGGATTTGTAGAGGTTGCTTTCCCGGCTTGATGATCGCGATAGTGGCGAGTGACGGTGCCGTGTGCTGCCTCAGATTCGACAGTCTTGCCATCTGGGGTCATCAACACTGATGTCATCAGGCCAAGTGAGCCATAACCTTGCGCAACGGTGTCAGATTGCACATCACCGTCGTAATTCTTGCATGCCCATACGTAGCCACCTTCCCAACGAAGGGAGGTTGCGACCATGTCGTCAATCAACCGATGGTCATATTCGATTCCGGCTGCTTGGAATTGGGTTTTGAACTCGCTCTCGTAGATTTCCGCAAAGATATCCTTGAAACGACCGTCGTACGCCTTCAAGATTGTGTTCTTCGTGGAGAGAAAAACCGGATATTTGCGCGCCAATCCATAGTTCATCGATGCCCGAGCGAAATCACGGATTGAATCATCAAGGTTATACATCGTCATGGCGACGCCCGAACCAGGGAAATCAAAGACATTGAACTCCATCGGCTTCGAACCGTCTGCAGGAGTGAAAGTTACGGTCAACTTTCCAGGGCCTGGGACTTTGAAATCAGTTGCACGATATTGATCTCCGAACGCATGGCGGCCAATCACAATCGGTTTGGTCCAATGCGGAATCAGACGTGGGACATTGCTGATGATGATTGGCTCTCGGAAGATCACGCCACCAAGGATGTTTCGAATCGTTCCATTTGGCGACTTCCACATGCTCTTGAGATTGAACTCTTTGACGCGAGCTTCATCAGGTGTGATAGTCGCACATTTAACGCCGACACCATGCTTCTTAATTGCATTTGCGCTATCAACAGTAACCTGATCATCAGTGGCATCACGGTGCTCGATACCAAGGTCATAGTATTCAAGATTGACATCTAAGTAGGGCACAATGAGTTGGTCTTTGATGAACTGCCAGATGATTCGTGTCATCTCGTCACCATCGAGTTCGACGACTGTGCCAGCAACTTTTATTTTCGACATGTTATTGACTCCCTATTAAAGATTCTTTACGTCAGCTTGCTTTGCCCGAACTGCTTCGGCTGCCACTTTAAGTTCTGCTAGTTCGCTATCGGTGAGTTTGGTCTCTACGACTCGACGGACGCCACTCTTACCAATTTCGGCTTCGACGCCGAGATAGACGCCAGAGATGCCATATTCGCCATTAACCCAAGCGCACACTGGCATTACCGCACCTGAATCTTCGATAACTGCCTTTGCCATACGGGCTGCGGCGGCCGATGGCGCGTAGTAAGCCGAGCCAGTCTTCAAGAGAGCTACGATCTCAGCGCCGCCATTGCGAGTCTTCACGACCAACTCTTCGATATCTGCGGCAGAGAGCAACTCACTTAACGGCTTACCGTTAACACGGCAACGACTTGGGACCGGAACCATGGTGTCACCGTGTGACCCAAGCGTGAGCGTCTCAACATCGCTGACTTTGACGCCGAGTTTCGTTGCGACAAAATTTGTAAAACGAGCAGTGTCGAGCATTCCAGCCTGCCCCATCACGCGATGGTATGGGAATGCAGACGCGATTTGCGCGAGCGCAGTCATCTCATCAAGTGGATTCGAGACGACAATGATTACCGCGTTCGGACTATGTTTCGCCACATTCTCCGCAACGCCGCGGACGATGCCAGCGTTGACTCCAATTAAATCCATCCGACTCATGCCTGGCTTTCTTGGCAAACCAGCAGTGATGACTACGACATCAGAGTGTGCGGTCTTTTCGTACCCAGCGCCATCAGGAGTGGTCGTTGCTCCGATGAGAAGAGTTTCGAATCCTTCGATCGATCTCGACTGATTGATATCGAGGGCAAGGCCCTCAGGTTTTCCTTCGACGATGTCAGTGAGAATCACTTCATCGAATATGTTGTACTCCGCGAGGCGAAGTGCCGTCGTTGATCCGTAAAAGCCCGCTCCGACTACCGTGACCCGTCCTGCCATGTGATGGCCCCAATCTCTCTTGATATCAAGATAACTCTACCCCCGCAGGTCAGGCGCTAAGGAAGCAAGAGCGCCAGAAGGGCGCAGGCCACTGCCATTGCGAGCAAGGTAAGAAGATCACTTCGCTGGCTCCGCCACGGGGTGCGATCACCTCGCCGAAGGTGGAGAAGGAGGGCAATAAGGGCAAGACCCCCTGCCAGCGCTAGAGCGCCGATCCGAACCGAAGCGAGCAGGCTCACCACCGTTGCCAAGAGAACCACTAGGAGCGCTACCACAGTCATCTGCCGTTTCGCTCTGCCGCCTCGACCACATTCGCAAGGAGCATGGCGCGCGTCATCGGCCCGACACCACCAGGCATTGGTGCGAAAAATCCGGCGCGATCTCGAACATCAGGATGCACATCACCGAGTAGACCCGAATCGGTTCGAGTGATTCCCACATCGAGCACTGTAGCTCCAGCTTTTATATCTGCCGCAGTAATGAAATGAGCATTACCCAATGCCGCGACGACTATGTCTGCTCGAGCAAGATGCGCTCTCACATCGAGCGTTGCTGAATGGGTAATGGTCACAGTTGCGCTCTCGCGCTTGCGTGAGAGCAACAAACCTAGTGGTCGCCCTACAGTCAAACCTCTGCCAACTATGACTACTTCAGCACCATTGATTCGCACTTGGTAGCGCTGCAACAACTCGACGATACCGCGCGGAGTACACGGAAGTGGCGCTGGTTGATCGAGGACTAACTTACCTAAATTCAGCGGGTGTAAGCCGTCGGCATCCTTCTCAGGATTAATCTCTTCAAGAATCGCATTCGCATCTATTCCACTCGGCAATGGCAATTGCACGATGTAACCAGTGCATTCGGGCGCAGCGTTGAGATCCCTGATTGCGGCACGAATATCATTGAAGCTTGCCTTTGCGGGCAAGTCGACTCGGATTGATTGGATTCCTACTTCAGCACAATCTCGATGTTTACCGCCCACATAAGCGTGCGAACCTGGGTCATCACCGACCAAAACAGTACCAAGGCCTGGCTTTACTTTTAGCGCTCGCACTCGGTTGGCTAATTCGCCTTTGATTTCACTGGCGACTTTCTTGCCATCGAGGATTTGTGCGCTCACGAGGAAAGTCTAACGGGAATCAGAGCAATTCTATGCGTGTGCGAAGTGGCGCACCCCGGTGAAATACATTGATATCCCGGCCTTTTCGACTGTTGCAATGACCTCTTCATCGCGAACGCTTCCACCTGGCTGCACGATTGCTCGCACTCCGCCCTCAATAAGAATCGATACTCCATCTGCAAACGGAAAGAATGCGTCGCTCGCCGCAAAACTCCCCCGCGCACGTTCACCCGCGCGGGCAATTGCAAGGCGCGCTGAATCGACTCGATTGACTTGGCCCATCCCGATACCAACTGATGCACCTGCCTTGGCCAACAAAATCGCATTGCTTTTTACAGCGCGTATTGCACGCCAAGCAAACTCGAGATCAGCTAATTCAGTAGATGTAAGGGCAGGGCCTGCGACTAACTTCCACTCACTAGCGCCGTCACCTACAGCATCAATCCGATCGAATTGCTGCACAAGCAACCCACCATCTATGTGTCGATACTCAAGTGGACCACTCAGTGGATCAATCTGCAAGATTCGAATTGATGGCTTTTGTTTCAGGATCTCAAGAGCAGCCTCATCAAAATCTGGAGCCGCAATCACCTCAGTAAACACTTCAGCAACACTCAGAGCCATTTCACGCGTCACCTTTCGGTTTGCTGCGATTACACCACCGAATGCTGACACTGGATCACATGCGTGCGCTCCTTGATATGCCTCATTGATGGTCTTACCAATTGCAATCCCACATGGATTGGTGTGCTTGATGATTGCAACTGCTGGTTCAGAGTGGTCGTGTGCTGCGCGCCAGGCTGCTTCGATATCCACATAATTGTTATAAGACATCTCTTTCCCGTGTAAGACCGACGCATTCGCGAGGCCAGATCTCACTCCTGTTTCTGTATAGAGGCCAGCGCTCTGATGAGGATTCTCGCCATAACGGAGCGAACGCATTTTGGTGAAACTCTGTCCAACCCATTGAGGTATCGCATCAGCACCGCCCTCTGTTTGAGCGCCCAACCACGTCGCGACCGCGATGTCATAACTTGCAGTCGCTCGAAATGCAGCCACGGCAAGTTCTGCGCGCTCAGTGAGAGTCGTGCCGCCCTTCTTAATGGCATCGATGATCATCGGATATTGCGAGGTACTCGAGACCACTGCCACGCTGTGGTGATTCTTGGCAGCGCCACGAATCATGCTCGGACCGCCAATATCGATTTGCTCGATGCATTGATCGACCGAAGCACCACTCATGACAGTCTCGACGAATGGATAGAGCGAGACTGCTACCAAATCAAAGGGCGCGATGTCCAACTCTTTCAGTTGCTCGCCATGGCTTGCTAAACGTAAATCAGCGAGAATTCCGGCATGAATGATTGGGTGCAGAGTTTTAACTCTGCCATCAAGAGATTCGGGAAAGCCCGTGAGAGATTCGACCCGAACCACTGGGATGCCACCCTGCTCGAGCGTCGCAGCAGTGCTTCCAGTCGAGACGATTTCGACCCCGTTGCCATCTAATTCGCGAGCAAATTCAAGTAGGCCACTCTTATCGTAAACGCTCACGAGTGCGCGCTTGATTGGCTTGCGGGTCACTGTTCCTCCTCTAGTAATCGAAGTATGCCAGTGATGATGAGTTCTCTCTCAAGTACCTTGATTCTGCTATGCAATGCCGCTTCGTTCTCATGAGGGAGTATCTCTAGGCTCCGTTGCTCAATGATCTCGCCGGTATCAACGCCTGCATCCATAAAATGGAGCGTGCACCCACTCTCACGCACCCCGGCAGCAAGAGCATCGCGCACTGCATGTGCACCTGGAAATTTCGGAAGTAACGATGGATGGGTATTGATGATCCGGAAGCTACTGACAAACCACGGCGAAAGAATCTTCATGAAACCAGCGCTCACAACTAACCAAGGATCTGCAGCGGCTACGACACTGTGTAATTCTCGCTCCCACTCCCTGCGCTCTGAACCCGATCGAAATTCTACGAGCGCACTCGGTAATTTTGCGCGATTGGCTCTTTCCAAGATGCCGGCGTGAGGGTTCTCGGTAACGATTTGGGTGATTGCGACTCTTCCGTACAGCGCACCAGTTGGTTCACTAACTGAATCGATAATCGCTTGCGCGACGCTGCCATCCCCTGATGCAAGAATCACCAGCGCTTTCGAAGCACCGCTACTCACTTAGGACCCCACTTGTCGTACCCGACTTTGATGCCCATGCCTAGAGAGATTTCTAGCAAAAACACGAGTGGGAATTGCCAGAGTGATGGGCCTACGCTGGCGAGAGTGCCACCAAGTAGCGTTCCATTACTCAACCAGGTGAGCGCGAATATAAGAGATGTAAGCGCTAGTGGAAAAATCAAATACCCAAATCGCAATTCGCTGATTGATGTGCGTTTAATGATTGTCATGACGAAGATGCCCGCACCGACTCCAATAAGCGCGCCCAGATATAGAACTGGATGCGGCTTGGATGGGATAGCGCCAAGTAATGGAAAGGCGGGAATCGCATCTAGTTGGTGAAATCCGGGCGAGACCAAAGTGCCCGAACCAACTGCGAATCCTGAACCTAAAAGATAAGAGAGCGCCGAGATTGCCATGTTGGGCAATGTGAGAATGGCAAGAAGCGTGAGCAGGATGCCGCCAATAATGCCGGCATCAAGGACTGCATACAGATCACGAACTTCCGAGAAATGGAGTGCGAGTGAGAGTGAATAAGCGAACGCACCAACGCCCAAAAGGGTGCCAATGACGATTGTCGAGATTCGAGTGAGGTCGCGCAACAGTGAGGGATTCCCGCTTGGGACAACCACAGTGAATTCTGCCGCCGCTATGAGCGCTCCGACAATCACTGGCGCCCACCACCAACGCGGATGCACATCAGCAGATCGGGAAACAAGTGCTGCGACAATCATTATGGCTGTATAGCTAAGGAAAAACCCGATTATTCCCTGACGTTGCTTTGTGTTCAATGATCGAGTTGAGTCAAATTGACGATGCAATCGATTGAGCGCACCGCGAAAGGCGATAAATGGAAAAATCAATGCTCCGAGTGGAAGGAAACTGAGCGCGCCTTGGATTCCCGACGGTGGTAGCGCCAACGAAAAAGTCAGATGATGCGCGCCAAGCCAAATCCAGAATGATCCACGTAAGGCATCGCTCATCTGTCCACTTAGTGAGCCTGCCGTCGCCCATGCGACCAGCGCTATCAATGCGAGTGGGATGAATGTTGAGAGCGCAGCGCGCACTCCTTCTGCTGCGCCAGCGATGAGCGGGCGCGCCATCGTTAGCGTCCGAGAATTGATCGGAGTAAACGCGCAGTCTCAGACGGTGTGACTCCTACTCGGACACCGACTGCTTCGAGCGCATCTCGCTTTGCGGAGGCTGTACCTGAAGAACCTGACACGATTGCACCAGCATGGCCCATCGTCTTGCCCTCAGGGGCCGTAAAACCGGCGACGTACCCGACAACCGGTTTAGTCACGTACTCCTTGATGAACGCCGCAGCGCGCTCTTCAGCATCACCGCCAATTTCACCAATCATGACTATAACTTCAGTCTTTGGATCATCTTGGAAAGCGCGTAGGCAATCGATGTGAGAGGTGCCGATAACAGGATCACCACCAATTCCTACGGCAGTTGAGAATCCGATATCACGGAGTTCGTACATCATCTGATACGTCAACGTTCCCGATTTTGAAACTAATCCAATCGGTCCGCCACCAGTGATGTCTGCTGGAATGATCCCGACATTCGACTCACCTGGAGTGATGAGGCCAGGGCAATTTGGTCCGATGATTCGTGTTGTGCCTTTACTCTGAGCGTAGGCCACGAATTGTGTCGAATCATGCACGGGGATTCCCTCAGTGATGACCACTACAAGTGGCACGCTGGCATCAACTGCATCGATTACAGCAGCCTTAGTAAACTTTGCAGGAACAAAAATCACAGAAACATTGGCACCAGTTGCAGCAACTGCTTCACTCGCGGAATTGAAGACCGGCAGAGTTTTGCCGTCCATATCAACGCTTTGGCCACCCTTACCAGGCGTGACGCCTCCGACCACCTGAGTTCCTGACTTGAGCATTCGCTTGGTGTGTTTGGTGCCTTCAGAGCCTGTCATTCCATGCACGATGACGCGACTGTCCTTGTTGAGGTAGATACTCATTATTTGGACGCCAATTCTGCTGCGCGAGCAGCTGCGCCATCCATCGTCTCGACTTGCTCGACAAGCGGATGATTTGCCTCTTTTAAGATTCGCCGACCCTCGAGAACGTTGTTGCCATCGAGACGGACCACAATTGGTTTGGTCGCCTTCGCACCTAACATGTTCAAGGCTTGGATGATGCCGTTTGCCACTGCATCACATGCGGTAATCCCGCCAAAAACATTCACAAAGACGCTTTTCACATCTTTATCATTCAAAATGATTGAGAGGCCATCAGCCATCACTTGTGCTGAGGCGCCGCCACCGATGTCGAGGAAGTTCGCAGGCTTCATGCCGCCAAATTTCTCGCCGGCATAAGCCACGACATCAAGGGTGCTCATCACAAGGCCGGCACCGTTACCGATAATCCCAACTTGGCCATCGAGTTTGACGTAGTTGAGATCTTTCTCTTTTGCTAACGCCTCAAGTGGGTTTGTCGATGCATGATCAACGAGCGCTTCGTGATCAGGGTGGCGAAAGCCGGCATTGTCATCGAGGGTCACTTTGCCATCGAGGGCGATGATTCGACCGTCTTCAGTGCGCACCAGAGGGTTAACTTCGACAAGAGTGGCATCTTCAGCAACGAAACATGCCCAGAGTTTGACGAGTACCTCCGCGACCTGTTTTTGGACATCCGCAGGGAATTGCGCCTGCTTTGCGATGGATTCGGCGAGCGCAAGGTCGATTCCTTTCGCAGGGTCTACATGAACCTTTGCAAGTTTTTCGGGAGTCTCATGCGCAACCTGTTCGATATCCATGCCGCCTGCTACAGATGCCATGACCAGGAAGGTTCGGGCAGCGCGATCGAGGAGGATTGCGAGGTAATACTCCTCTTTGATGGGTGCGGCCTGCGCAATCATCACTTTATGCACCGTATGTCCCTTGATATCCATGCCAAGGATTGCCTCTGCTTTTAGATAAGCATCATCAGGATCGGTTGCGAGTTTGACGCCGCCTGCTTTGCCACGGCCACCGATTTTCACTTGTGCCTTAACGACGACTTTGCCGCCCATTCCTGCTGCGGCGCTCTTTGCCTCATCAGGTGTCGTTGCGACTTTTCCTGCCAAAACTGGGATTGCGTGGGCCTCGAATACATCGCGCGCTTGATACTCGAATAGATCCACGAAAAGTTGCCCCCTATGTGTGTAGCGTCATCTTAGCGATGGGTCACTGATTCTTTGACCCATTCGGCTATCTCGTTCGTTGAGGCGCCTGATGTAAAAATTTTGGCTACGCCCAACGTTTCCAATTCTTTGATGTCATCATCGGGTATGACGCCACCTCCAAAGACAAGAATCTTCCGTTCTCCAATGAGCTCCATGATTCGCTTGAAGAGGCTCAGGTGCGCACCCGAGAGAATAGAGAGACCAATCGCATCGGCATCCTCTTGAATCGCCGTAGTTACTATCTCTTCGGGGCTTTGGTGCAATCCGGTGTAGATGACCTCGCAGCCTGCATCACGAAGGGTTCGGGCTACAACTTTGGCGCCGCGATCGTGACCATCAAGGCCTGCCTTCGCCACCACCACGCGAATCGGACCGTTACCCATAGCCATACCGTGCCACCCGAGAGGCCTGGGTGCCAAATCAGAGCTTTTCGACCGGGGCATATCTCAACAGAAGGCGGCGCTCGCCATAACTTCCAAAATCAATAGTCGCTTCGGCACGATCTGCCTCGCCATTGAGGGAGCGAACAGTGCCGATGCCGAAGGTCTGATGGAGCACCCGATCTCCTACTGCTAGGTCGAGTGCAATCACGCGCTTACCTGTCGAGCGAACTTGTGGTGCACTTTTTATCTTTGGTGTGAAGGTAGGTGACTTACGCTCGAGTAAGTGTTCGGGAATCTCACCAAAGAAGCGTGAGGGCGCGTTGTATGTGGGAGTACCAAACATGAATCGAGTAGATGCGCGGGTTAAGTAGAGCCGTTCGCGCGCACGTGTCAGACCTACGTAAGCAAGGCGACGCTCTTCTTCGATCTCATTAGGGTCGCCTAAAGAGCGCGAATGCGGAAAGACGCCTTCTTCGAGACCTGTGAGGAAGACTGTCGGGAATTCAAGGCCCTTTGCGGTGTGGAGCGTCATGAGCGTGACAACGCCACCATGATCCTCGCCATCTGGAATCTGATCTGAATCGGCGACTAGGGAGACTCGCTCTAAGAAACCAATGAGAGAAATCTCTTCGACGTCATCGTCGGGCCCGATTGCTCTCTCGTCTTCTTCATATTCTTGCGCGACTGCAACTAACTCTTCGATATTCTCCAGACGTCCTTCATCTTGTGGATCGGTGCTATCAGAGAGTTCGGCGCCGAGGCCACTTTGTTCGATGACCGCTTCAGCGATAACCGATGGCTTGAAACCCTTTTCGACCATGGTGCGCAAGGTCGCCATGAGGTTTGCGAAGTGATCGATGGACGATATCGCGCGGGCGCCGAGATCAGCAGCTTGGTCTGCACGGAATAAGGCATCCCAGAGCGGAAGGTCGAGCGCGTCGAGTGCAGCAATTGCCTTATCGCCGATGCCACGTTTAGGGACATTGATGATTCGTCGGAGCGAGATCTCGTCGTAAGGATTCGCGAGCACGCGCAGGTAGGCCAGGAGATCGCGAACTTCCTTTCGCTCATAAAAGCGGACGCCACCGACCACTTTGTATGGGATTGCGCTCCGCATGAATACCTCTTCGAAGGGACGTGATTGATTATTAGTGCGATAGAAGATCGCTGTATCCCCTGGTTGTGAAATTCCTTCGCTTTGAAGTGAGCGAATCTCACTCATGACGAACTCGGCCTCATCACGTTCGTCATCTGCTTCGTAGGTGATGATTGCCGACCCTGCGCCAGAGTCACTCCAAAGATTCTTCGCTTTGCGACTGGCGTTATTAGTGATGACGGCGTTCGCTGCGGAGAGAATGTTTTGAGTAGAGCGATAGTTCTGCTCTAAAAGAATGGTGCGCGCTGACGGGTAATCCTCTTCGAATTGGAGGATGTTACGAATGGTCGCGCCGCGGAAGGCATAGATTGATTGATCTGCATCACCAACGACACATAACTCTGCTGGTGGCAAACCATCGGCTTGGTCGCCAACCAGTTCGCGCACCAAAACATATTGAGCATGGTTGGTGTCTTGATATTCATCGACTAGGACATGGCGAAAGCGTGATCGATAGCGCGCTTTCACTTCAGGATGGCGTTGCAGGAGCTCAACGGCTTTCATAATCAAATCGTCGAAATCGAAGACGTTCCCCTCATGTAGTTTCTTCTGGTAGATCGCATATGTTTCAGCGACGACTTCCTCGAAATGGTTTGTGGTCTGGTTTGCGTAATCGGCTGGGCCAATCAATTCATTCTTCGCATTGCTGATTAAAGCGTGAATCTGACGGGGGTTATAGCGTTTTGGATCGAGGTTGAGATCTTTTCCGATGAGCGCGACCAAACGTTGTGCATCACTCTGATCGTAAATCGTGAAGTTCTGCTTGTATCCGACCGCTACGGCCTCTTGCCGCAAAATGCGAACGCATGCGGAGTGGAAAGTAGAGACCCACATCGACCTCGCTCGTGGACCGACGAGAGCTTGTACTCGCTCGCGCATTTCGCCTGCCGCTTTGTTGGTGAAGGTGATGGCGAGAATCTCGTAGGGAGCCACGGCGCGCACCGCCAACAGGTGTGCGATCCGATTGGTGAGAACGCGAGTCTTACCCGACCCAGCGCCGGCCACAATCAGCAGCGGTGAGCCAGAGTGCAGGACTGCTTCGCGCTGTGCTGGGTTTAACCCATCAAGGAGTGGGTGATTGCCCCCGGTTTCACTCATAATGTACGAGCCTAACCTGACCCACTGATAAGGAGCGCCATGGAGCCGATTGCCGACTCAGAGATTTCACGAGTCCTTGCGGTGACTGCGCACCCCGATGACATCGACTTTGGCGCAGGCGGCACCATCGCACAATGGACTGCAAAGGGAATCGAAGTCTCATATTGCATCGCAACCAATGGCGACCAAGGTGGCGAAGATCCTGATATTCCTCGAGATCAGATGCCAATCATCAGACAGAAGGAACAGCGTGACGCTGGAAAGATTGTTGGCGTCACCGATATTGAATTCTTAAATTATAGAGATGGATGGCTTGAACCCACTATCGAGCTACGGAAGAAGATTGTTCGCGCGATTCGTCGAGTTAAACCAGATCGGATGATCATTCAAAGCCCAGAACGAAACTGGGATCGCTTAGGTGCAAGCCATCCTGATCACATGGCTGCAGGCGAAGCTGCAATTCAGGCTGTCTATCCCGATGCGCGTAATCGTTTTGCGTTCATGGATCTTTTGGATGAAGGTTTAGAACCTTGGCGCGTAAAGGAAGTCTGGGTCACTTCAATGGTGACACCGAATCACTATGTTGATATCACCGACACCTTTCCCAACAAGATGGCAGCCCTCCATGCACATGTAAGCCAAACCGCTCATAATGCAGATTTAGAGAAGATAGTCCGCGAGTGGGGCGAGCGCAATGCAGCCGCTGGTGGCTTACCTGAAGGTCGAATCGCTGAAGCGTTCCGAATCGTCAACACCAACTAGTTACTTGACCTGGTTATTTAACTTGCTTGAAACCCTTTGGGCATTTGGGGCTTACACCCTTCACCTTCTTTGTGACGCTACCCTTCTTACAGGTAATAGCCTTAGTGCTCTTTGGGGCGATGAGTTTTACTCGCAAAGTAGGTGAGGAAAAGTTGAAACCCTGCGCGCTCATGAGCAGGAAACCATTCTTCTCTTGCACAGTGGTTGTTGATGTTTTTTCGACATTTCCATCTTTCAGAACTGAAATACTTGCCGAAGTGGGCACTTTTGCGAAGTCGTAGATGCACTTAGCCACCCGCGAGTCCATAAGTAAATCGTACGTGCCTTCGAACGGTTGGTTGTTAGGTGCAAAATGCGGGGATGAAACTACGTAATCAAGATTGCCCGTCGAAGGATCAAAATCTGGAGGACCAGTCATATATGTGAGCGCATTCGTCGAGACCATTCCCGCAAAGCCAGATATCTCAGAGACACAATTTTGAATAATTTGATTTGGTCCCGAAGGCATACTGCCAAATTTCCAAATTGCTGGCGTAGCAGCCGCTTTGTCAGCAGCATCTCCAGCAAATTTTCGCCAATTTTCGAATCCTTCTGTATTTCCCGACAACCCCGGGTAAACAGCAAGACTATTAAAAGTTCCAAAACTCTCGTTCATGCCACCGCTGTAATTATGGAAGGTTTGTATATATGTATCATCACTTCCATTGCCTAGATTTCGCAAATTCTTGTATGGCACAGCAGTGCTTTGTATCGGAACTTGCAACGGCAAGCCTTCAATCGCAATGGTGGTCACATTTCCTAAATACTTCACTTCGGCCACCGGGCTTTTGATTCTGCCATGTAGCCATCCGAGAGGAGTGCCTGCAAATCTCAATTTTAAACCCAGTTTAAGGTTCTCCGGGAAAGGCATCTTTAATTGACAAACCTTTGTTACATCATCAAAAGCCGCACATCTTTTCTTTTCCCGATCTAATTTTGTTCTGATCTCTTCTTCTGAATACAAAGTTTTGAAATCTAACTCGTCAACTGTATAAATCTGAGCACTATAGAACTGTATTGGATTAAAATTCTTTGGTGGCGGACCCTGTTTTCGCGTTGAAGTGACCGAATATGTTCCGACAGCAACGATGAAGTTTGTTTCAGCACTCCCTGAAATTCCTGGCACACTAAAAAGGCTAGGATTTGCAGCTTTGAGCAGATACCGAGAACCGGCGTTGCTATAGAGATCCTTAGTTGAAGCGGGAAAGTTTTGTTTGAATTTTCCCTTGAATCTCTTTCCTGCATCATTGGTTACCCAAAACTCTTCGATGCAATCGGTATCACTGCTTGTTCGGCATGTATCGAAGTAGGTTGAATAAATCAAACTAATGGCCTCTTGGCATCTTGGATCATCCACGCTGGAGCATCTCAATCCCGGCACGGATTTGCCAGGAGGAAATCCAGGCTCAATCGCAGGTTTTTGATACGCGCTCATTAAGCCTTCACCCCAATTAAATTCGAGCATTCGTTCTGTTTCACCACCCGAGCGCGGGGCAATCCACTGTTCATCAGGAGCAGCTTGAGCGATGGTAGGAACGGCGGCTGCAATAAGAGCAAATGAGGACAATGCAATCAGCAATAATTTCCGCACCATCCAAGGTTATGCGAAATATCAAAGAAAGAGAACTACTCCCACTCGATAGTGCCAGGCGGCTTGCTAGTGATGTCCAAAACGAC
>CAZBCF010000002.1:0-2359 GCA_964490435.1 uncultured Bifidobacterium sp.
ATGGATCGCTCCGCCCAACTTCAGTGGGCAATGCGAATGATTGGTATCACGGTTTTCGCACTTGCTGGAAATATGTGGAATAACGCCCAACAAGTTGATGACAGCCGAATAGCCAACGTTGCGCGAGTGATGTGCCTCAGCGCTGCCCTGCTAGGACTTTTAACCCTTCTGATTCCCGTAACGTTAACCTGGTTTGGATACTTGTATGCCGCGATTGGTTTTGGATTCGCGATTTCTTACTTGATTAATCTCGCAAAAGTTTCACGTTGAGTGATACCTCGAATAATGATTAGGTCCTAAGTTAGTTTGCTCTGGCAATGCTTACAAAGTATCGCCTCAGCAGCAATATCTTCTGCGCAGAAAGGGCACTTCTTGCGCATCTGAACTAATGGAACAGATCCTCCCAGTGAATTTATGACGGCAGGGTTATGCATCGGGCTACTAAATGGAATTTCACTAACCGAACTCTTCCGCGCGGCAAGTAGCATAATTAGCGTTATCAATACCAAACTATTGGTAAGTAAGCCGCTCACTAAAGAAATTGGCAAATTAGACCATTGACCGATTCCTATGTAGTTCACTAGGAAGGAATCGTAGACATACCTTCCTCGCGATGGCACGCTAATTTCTGAGGCGCTGTACCAAATCGCCACATAAATTGCCCAGAGCAACGGCAACGCCAAATAAATAACCGATCCGGTCACATAGAGAGATTTTTTGGGAGGTTTTCTCGAGAGTAGAAAAATAAAACCTGCAACACCGATTAATATTATTGAAATAAGCGTGAGGAGTTCAGTAAAGAGAAAAATAGGTCCCAATACCGAATACATACTAAGTGGATTTCCTAGAAAAAAACTAGACTCAAGAAAATTCCAACCCGGAGCACGCCATATAGGGCTGGCGCCTTGAAACCAAACCAAAGTAAATACAAAAGCCAGAATTGAAGATGTCAGCATCAGCGAACCAAGTAACCTTTGATTTTTCACAGGCGCCTCCCTTATCAAGAGACCGAATTCTACTGCGCTTGCCTCGATTTTCAAGGAATTTATTCTCTTTACAGTGGTGTGGGTTTCGATTTACAGTAGATAAATGAATTCAAACGTGCGTGCGCTCTATAGCGCCGCAACAAGTGAGCACCGAAAGACGATGTTAGTGATGCGCGAGCGGATTCTCGAAATTATCCCAAATGCGACAGAGGTGATCAGCTATGGCATGCCTGCATTTAAAGTAGATGGACATATCGTTGCCGGAATCATGGCGGCAAAAAATCATGTTGGTTATTACCCGTTCAGCGGATCGGTTCTCTCGCTTTTCCCCAAAGAGTTAGCAAAATACAAAACCACCAGGAGTGCAATTCACATACCAATCGGGGAATCTTTGTCAAAGGCGCTTATTGCAAAACTCATCAGGGCTCGAATTTCGCAATTTTCGATATAGTCTCTTTGATATAGTGGGAACATGTCCCGAGTTAATACCTATCTAAATTTCCAGGGTACTACTGAAAAGGCATTTAATTTTTACGCAAAAGTCTTTGGTACCAAAATTTCGAGTCTGACCCGTATGAAAGATATGCCACGTCCTCCAGGAGCTCCACAACTTAGCGATTCAGAGGCTGAGCTCATCATGAACGTACAGCTCCCGATTACTAATGGGCACGTATTAATGGCAACTGACATGATTGAATCGATGGGACATAAACTTCAGGTAGGTAATAACGTGACAATCTCACTCGATCTCGATTCATTGGCAGAAGCCGAACAGATTTATAACCAACTACTTGTGAACTCGCCTGAAAACTCTGGCCCCCTCGCTCCCATGCCTTGGGGCGCCATGTGGGGTTCTTGCCAAGATCAATTTGGTACTCGCTGGATGATTTCTTTCGCTACAAATAACGGCTAGATCACTCTCTTGATTTCATTTGAAACTACTCGACTATGGTGTCGTCCACTTTCCCTGGATGAGTATCAATTATTCGAAGATCGAATCGAACCCTTAGCGAAGGTACGGCCTTAGCTCAACTCGACGATTACATGCCTTTGATGCTCGGATGGCTAGATCGAGAGCGCGCTCATCGGAGTCGCACTCGATAATCCAGAATCCACTGTAATTTTCACCTCCAGTGACAAAAGACCCAACAGCCTTGCTTTCTTTTTCTTTGCGAGCATCAACTAGATACGAATCTGCCGAACCCGAGATTCCTGCTGCCATGATCAAGGAATCGCTATCACGCAGAGATTTGTTGAACGAATCAATCTCCTGCATTTCTTCCTTAGTCGCTCGATTTTTTGGTATGTCAATCACAAAAATCACATAACGATGAGCCATGAGAGCGATTTTAGCCAACCACGACCTTGTTCTT
>CAZBCF010000002.1:2459-31173 GCA_964490435.1 uncultured Bifidobacterium sp.
GTTCCTGGATTTAGGATTATGCGAAGTTTTCGCCCTAAAAGATGCATATGTGGGGCTGCAAGGACGACGGTGTAGTTCGACGTCACAGTGCGATCGCATGATGTGAAAGTCGAAGCAGTCACTTGGAATGGATTCTTACCGCAGAGCAGGTGGATGCCGAGGGCTTCTCGAGCAAATGCAGCATCTGTTCGTTTCGCGAGATCTTTCAGAGACTCATTCCGATCACATAGTGGTCCGCTCACACCGGTCGGACAGGCAAGTTCAACGGGGGCTGCAAATAAATCGATGCTCAGAGGCTTCAAATTTGAGGAGTTGGCAGGAACAGTTTCGATGATGATCTTTGATTGATCCGTTTCAATCTTGCCATCTTCGGCAGCAAGTAAGTTGTAATGGACTTGGAGAACCAGCCGCTCACCCTTCTTGAAAGGAATCCCGTAACCCTCTGGAGATACGTCTTTGCCGCGGCCTGGCGCCCATGCACTTATCCAAGGTGAGGTGACGAACGAGGAGAGCATGCCTCCGAGCCCCGTTCCACCAAAACACGACCAACCGACTCCCGTCTTATCCTTGCTCATCGCTTCAGCAAGATTGGCCTCGGATACTCTAAAAATGATCGCATGATGGACATAATTCTTACGTTGTGGGATGAACTCAATTGATCGAATCAAAGAATCTTCCTTCACCTGCGGGTCGAGCAAGAAACATCGATAGTCATCGGTGCCATTGGCGGGCGCCTTCGGAAGGTGCGCTTTACTCATTTGAACTGAATACACACCCGGAGTTCCGGATGTTTCATCACTCGCTGCACTTTGGCTGCTCGAGGCTATTGGTGATTTTTTCACCAGAGTACCTTTGCTCCATACCAATTTCTTGCCTGATTTAACGCAAGTAAAATTCTTGCCATTGCTACTTTGAATCAGTCCAGCCTTTTTACAACTTGCTCCAGTTTTGGGCATCGAACTTGCCGCTACTGGTAGCGCAGGAAGAACCAATGCAAGCACGAGGGCGAATAGGGTTTTCTTCATTTGCCCAAAGGATATCGCACAAAATGCTTACGAAAGGCTAGACATTTCTAGTCAAAGGGGCCTAAGAGCTGCAGTAATACATCTTACAGGCAAGAGTAGGCTCGTCTCATGACTCAGCGACAAGAATTTAGAGTGCTCCGGAAGTATCAGGATTTTGAACTTCGTGAGTATTTACCATGTGTCGTCGCTGAGGTGAAAATTTCCGCGCAGTATTCAAGTGTCGCGAGCAACGCTTTCTCTTCATTATTTAATTACATTTCAAGGGGTAATAAATCCTCGAAACAAATTGCTATGACGGCTCCAGTGATTACTGCTCAGAAAGCAGATAAATCTGAATCCTCGGAATGGTACGTATCCTTCGTTATGCCATCTGGTAGCACGATCGGCCACCTGCCACACCCCAATGACCCTCAAGTCATATTACGAGACTTGGCTGCCGAAACTTGCGTTGCTAAATCATTTCGCGGCCGAGCCACAGAAGAACTCTCAAAGAAGATGGCAGAAGAACTTCGCAGAAGCGCTTCCGAGGCGAATATTCCGCTCTCTAAGGAGACGCGAATCTGTCGCTTTGATCCGCCTTTCAAGCCTGGCTTTTTACAATACAACGAAATTGTGATTCCGGCCTATCTCGGCACCATCTAGAAGATCCTCATGATGAGCAGTATTTAGTCACTCAAGTTTTTTTAAGAACTTGTGGGCGGTGAGGGTTTCGAACCCCCGACATCCTCGGTGTAAGCGAGGCGCTCTACCGCTGAGCTAACCACCCATTTCAGCAATTGAACAACGCACTAAGTCTAACGCATAAAATCGCGCCCCAAATTAGAGCGCGGCTAAGGCAGCCTTATATGCAGCGACATCGCGCGCTTCGCCGGGACCATTGAGAACGCTCCACGCAATTTTGCCGCTTTTGTCGATGATGAAAGTACCGCGTGATGCCATGCCACGCTCAGCCAGGAAAACTCCATATGCCTTGGCTACCTCTCCGTGTGGCCAGAAATCTGCTAGCAATGAGAACTTGTACCCTTCGTGCTCAGCAAAAGCCTTGAGACTAAACATCGGATCGCACGAGATGGCAAGCAGTTCAACATTGTCATTCTGGAACGCACCCAAGTCATCGCGTAGCGAACACAACTCACCAGTGCAGATCCCGGAGAAAGCAAATGGGTAGAAAATCACGACCACATTCTTCTTGCCTCTAAATGAAGCAAGCGAAACTTTCTCGCCATGTTGATTTGTTAGTTCAAACTCTGGCGCCATGGTTCCGACAGCAGGTGCTGACATGATTTCTCTCCTAGTTCATTTCGTATGAGTGGTTAAGTATGTAGGTAATTAGCGCCGACCGCCCTTTGGAGCGGTCAATTTCGTTGCACTCCAGTCAGCACAGGCTGCGAAAGTGGAGGTTTGTGCTAGCCCTGCGGTCTGTGCGCTCTCTTGAATATCACTTGGCTCGACATGGCCTGCCCGCCCCATCTTCGGAGTAAGCAGCCAGATCACACCTTGGGCATCGAGAAAGGTAAGTGAATCCACTAAGGAATCGACGAGGTCTCCATCATCTTCGCGCCACCACAGTAGAACAACATCGACAACTTCTTGTGCGCCATCACCAACTGGCTCACTCCCAGCGGCGGTAAAAATCTCACTCCGAAGAGCGTCATCAGCATCAGCGCGCTTTCCACTCTCCAGGATTAAATCTCCCGGCTTTATCCCTAACCGGGCAGCAATTCCGGTGCTGCTCACTCACTTCCCTTCGACACGTCCTACACGCCCGAATTCTCCGCGTGAGCCTTAATCCCACTACCAAAGGCCACCGTTGGCAAGAGGGCAAGAGGTACTCCCGCTAACTGCTCTCGGATTTCATCCAATTGGTGGGCGCAGAGGCCTCCCGATTATGAACCTGGGGGGTCAAGGAGGGATGATTAGTCGTCCAGAAACCAGAATCAGGAGTGACATGTCGCGGGAACTCCCCAAAGACACCGATATCCAGTTGATCGATCAACTGGTCGACAGCGACCCTGAAGAGACTGCCGAGTGGCACCAATCCCTCGATGCCGCGCTAAAAAGCGATGGACCAGAGCGAGTTCGCTACCTTCTATTAAGCATGTTGCAACGGGCCCGCGAAAGCGGGGTCGGCGTCGCATCACTACGCACTACCGATTACATCAACACCATCCCGCCCGATCGGGAACCAGATTTCCCCGGCGATGAATTTCTTGAGCGTCGTATCCGCGCTTACATCAGATGGAACGCCGCCATCACCGTTCATCGCGCACAACGACCTGGCGTCGGCGTTGGCGGCCATATCTCGACCTATGCATCCTCGGCATCTCTCTACGAAGTCGGCTTCAATCACTTCTTCCGCGGCCCCGAACATCCCGGCGGGGGCGACCAAATTTTCTTCCAAGGACATGCATCACCCGGCGTCTACGGACGCGCATTCGTCGAAGGACGACTTACTGAACAACAGATGGATGGGTTCCGCCAAGAACTCTCTCACGCAGGTGGCGGTCTCTCTTCTTACCCACATCCGCGATTGATGCCTGAGTTCTGGCAATTCCCTACCGTCTCGATGGGACTTGGTCCACTCAATGCCATTTACCAAGCGCGCTTCAATCGTTACTTACATAACCGTGGCATCAAAGATACAAGTGAGCAACGCGTTTGGGCATTCTTGGGTGATGGCGAAATCGATGAACCCGAAAGCATCAGCGCGCTCTCGCTTGCCGCACGCGAGCGACTCGACAATCTCACCTTCGTCGTCAACTGCAACTTACAACGACTCGATGGACCAGTACGCGGCAATGGCAAGATCATTCAAGAGTTGGAATCACTCTTTGGTGGCGCAGGATGGAACGTCATCAAGGTTGTATGGGGCCGCGAGTGGGACGAACTGCTCGCCCAAGACCGCGAAGGTGCTCTCGTCAACATCATGAACACCACCCTCGACGGTGACTTCCAAACATACAAGGCGGAAGATGGCGGATTTATTCGCGAACATTTCTTCGGCAAAGACCCACGCACAGCAGCGATGGTTGCCAACTGGAGCGACGAGAAGATCTGGAACTTAAAACGTGGCGGGCACGACTATCGCAAGCTCTACGCCGCCTACCAAGCAGCAGTCACACATACTGGTCAGCCAACGGTAATACTTGCGAAGACCATCAAGGGATGGACCCTTGGATCGCACTTCGAAGGTCGCAACGCAACGCATCAAATGAAGAAGATGACCGCTGAGGATCTCAAAGAATTCCGCGATCGATTGCAACTTCCCGTTAAGGATGAGGATCTCGACCCATACCTGCCGCCTTACCTCTCACTCCCCAAAGATTCCCCCGAACTTAATTACCTCATGGAGCGTCGCCGCTCCCTCGGAGGCTTCATTCCTACCCGTCGAGCCAACTCGCGGCCGCTCCCGGCGCCAGCCGAGTCTGCTTTTGAGAGCGCCAAACGCGGTTCTGGACATCAAAGTGTGGCAACAACGATGGCCTTTGTCCGCTTACTCAAAGACCTGGCAAAAGATCCGGGCATCGGTTCGCGATTGGTGCCGATCATCCCCGACGAAGCGCGCACTTTTGGCATGGACTCTCTCTTTCCTACGATGAAGATCTATTCGCCACATGGGCAGAAGTACACCGCAGTCGATCGTGAACTCATGCTCTCGTACAAAGAATCGACATCAGGTGTAATTCTCCACGAAGGTATCAATGAAGCAGGTTCGGTCGCATCCTTCACTGCTGTAGGAAGTTCCTATTCGACACATAACGAACCCATGATTCCGATTTATATCTTCTACTCGATGTTCGGATTCCAGCGCACCGGAGATTCATTCTGGGCCGCTGCAGATCAACTCGTCCGCGGATTCGTGCTCGGGGCTACCGCCGGACGAACCACGCTCAATGGTGAAGGTCTGCAACATGAAGATGGGCATTCACACTTACTTGCATCGACCAATCCTGCTGTGGTCGCTTACGACCCAGCTTTTGCTTACGAGGTCGGGCACATCTTCAAAGATGGCATTAGGCGAATGTATGGGGAAGATAGCGAAAATATCTATTACTACCTCACCGTGTACAACGAGCCTTACCTGCAACCCGCAGAACCCGACCAACTTGATGTTGAAGGTCTACTCAAAGGTATCTACCACCTCAAAGGTGGAGCAGGTGGTGAACATGGTGCTCAAATCCTCGCATCAGGAGTTGCCGTCAATTGGGCGCTCAAAGCGCAAGAGCTCCTCCATAATGATTGGAAAGTCAGTGCAGATATCTGGTCGGTCACTTCATGGAACGAACTTCGACGAGATGGTCTTGAAGTCGATCGCCATAACATGATGCATCCTGAGGATCTACGCGAGGCTTATGTCGCAACTAAACTCAAGGGCAGCAGTGGCCCGATTATTGCGGTCAGTGACTTCATGCGAAGCGTGCAAGATCAAATTGCTCCCTGGCTCGGTTCTCGATTCGCATCGCTAGGTACCGATGGCTTTGGACTCTCTGACACTCGCGGCGCACTCCGTCGCCACTTCCGCGTCGATGCCGAATCTATTGTCGTAGCGACGTTGGCCGGCCTCGCTCGTGAAGGCAAGATCGCTGCATCAATTGTCCAAGAAGCGCTCGATAAGTATGCGCTCCACGATATCTCCGCAGCAGATCCTGGCAACACTGAAGGCTCGGGTTAATCGCCAACTTTTGTCACGGTAGCGCGTCGGAAGAAATACCCCACGAACATCAACATGATGCAAGGAATCAGCAGCGCAATCGGAAGCCCGAAGAATCCGGCTGCGAGCGCAACGGCATTCTTCACCACAAACACAGCGAGGTTCTGAAACGCGGCTAATTGTGAAATCGCCGCGCTTGCGCCCAAATCACTCCGCTCGATTCCGCGCAGATTGAAGACTGCCCACATAAAGGAGAGGCCATATCCCCCACCGGCAAACCCGATGCCACACACAACCAATCCGAGGATGGGAGAGGAATTCGCAACAAACTTGCCAAAGATGATGCCAAGCCCCATAGAGAGCCCACCCGCAATACCAAACACCGTGACGAGTTTCTCTAGATTGTATTTATTCTCGAGTTTGCTGAAATTGAATCGCCCGATAATCATTGCAAGAATGAAAATAAAATATGGGACAACACTCAGCGATGCATCGAGCCCGAGCTCTTCTCGTCCGTAGATCGAAGACCAGTCGGCGGTAACAAACTCTAAGATGCTGCCAAAAAGTAAGCCAAAGGCGACAATCCAATCGACCCTAAGGCTTGTAAAGAATTTCGCCAGAGCAAAGGCATCCTTCTCAGCCTCTTGAAGATTCTTGCCGAGGAATAACGGTGATAATTTTCGAACAATCGCCATCGTGATAACTAAAACAATTGTACTCAGTATCGTGACGTGAACTTGGATTGATAGCACCTTTGCCACGAGGATCGAAATTACAGAGGTGACGAGCGCGCCAATTGACCATACTCCCGACATCCGAGAGGCAAATCCATTCTGGATTCGCTCTTGAATCCACATCGTCTGCGTGGTTATCGATACATGGAACCCGGCGATTGCTGCGGCAATCATGATGTTCACAAAGAGAAAGAGCACCGGATTGGTGATCCACGTCGCTATGGCAATCAAGGTAAAGGTGGAACTGGCGCTGATGGTGAGGATTCGACGCACGCCATGAACGTGTACCAAATGACCCATAACTAAGAAAGCAGTCAAGGAGCCGACGGTGCCGAAGGTGAGTAGCGAACCGAACTCGGCATTACTAAGGCCAAGGTTCCGTTTGACATCAACGAACCTAGTGACCCAACTCATGATTCCTACGCCGAAGAGGAAGTGCAGGCTCGAAAAGAGTCTTCGTTGGCTTTTACTTATTACCTCAGAAGATGGTGAATTACTAATCAAAATAACGCCCTCGCTAATGCACTTCTCGCCTTTGCTAATTCGGAATCGTCAGGTTCTAACATCGCAAAAAGGGACAATACCTGAATACGAACCGATTCACGTTCATCTCCGAATGTGAGTTGTATGAGATTAATCAAACGAGAAAATGCTCCAGCAACATCGCCAGATAAGAATTGAAAATCCGCAGCCAGTTTTTGAAGTGCATGATCTGAAGGATCGCGCTCTACTCTCTCCATCACCTCCGTTCCATCATGTCCAGTGATACGCTCGAGTAACTCGATGTTTGCTAAGCCCTGAACTGCATCTTTATCATGTGGTTTCCGTGTGAGTAATTTCGTAAATTCCGTTTTAGCCCGATTTAAGTCGTTTACCGCTAATGCCCCGTACGCGGCGGTAATCTCAGGCTCTTCTGCGCTCTGTTGATCATCGAGTCCTCGGTCCCCCTGACGCGTGGGCGCCCCATCGGGAGAGCCGGTCAAACCCTGCTTGTGAGCGAGTGCGAGCACCTTCTCGAGCAACTCCGTCAACTGCTCTACCGGAATCACTCCCTCAAAGAGTGGGGCAACCTGCCCGGCAATCAAAGCAATCGTGGTCGGCACGCCAGTCGCGCGTAGCGCTTCGACAATTTCCGGCTCAGAATCTGCATTGACCGTCGCAAGTTGCCATTGCGTACCGCGTGCACCTTTAGAAAGTGAGGTGAGCGCGTCAACTAACGCCACACTCTCGGTGCTCCGCGGAGTCCATAAGACAACGATGACTAGTTTTCGTTTAGATATCGGGATTAGTTGTTCTACGAAGATGCGCTCGTTGGCTTCGATGACCTGACCGCTAGGAACATTTGCCGGCTGCTTCAATGAACTTAAATCAAAGGCTCGATTGAATTGACTAGGAAGCTTTGCCATAGCCTTATCTTACCTACGAATGCGTACTTTGAAATTCCTGATGTTGGGCGATTGCATCAAGCAATTCAGCGATACCAACTCGCTCAAGTGCGCTCACAAGTAGCACGGGCGGGCGCCAGCCATCTGCTCGTTTTGATAAATCTTGCGAACGAAGTATCTCTTGTCGCAATTTGGCTGCACCATCGCCATCTCGATCACTCTTGTTAATGACAAATATGTCAGCAACTTCCATGATTCCCGCTTTTGCACTTTGGATATCATCTCCAGCACCCGGAGCCAAGACGACAATCGTCGTATCGACGTGATGCATCACCTCTACTTCACTCTGGCCTACACCAACCGTCTCTACTATCACGGGTGAATACCCTGCGATTGCAAGCACCGCGCTTGCCAATGGCGTTGCCTGCGCTAAGCCACCAAGATGTCCGCGCGCACTCATCGATCGAATGAACACTTCGGGATCGAGATAATGCTCCTGCATTCGAATGCGATCTCCCAGAAGCGCACCGCCAGTTAAGACCGAAGAGGGATCGACGGCCAGGACCCCAACCCGCGCTCCACGACCTCGATATGCGCCAATCAATACACCGGTCAACGTTGACTTACCCACCCCAGGGCTACCGGTGATTCCAATTCGCAATCGCTGGGAGCGGGCAAGAGCGCCGGCGCGCGAAGTTAATGCGGCGCGCTCGCCAGCAGAGAGTTCGCCATTCTCGACTGCAGTAATTGCCTGAGCGACCAACTCCATGTGGCCAGCTTGGCCAGCTTGGCCAACAGCGAGCGCCTCGAGATTTATCTCCCCCATATCTCTCCCATATCTGCCACGATACGACTATATGAGCCCTATTGCGATTACCGGAATCCTGGCCATCGATCATGTTGGCATCGCGGTCGCCGATCTGCCCACCGCGCTTGCCTTCTACCAGACGCACTTTGCTGGGCGACTGCTTCATCAGGAGGAGAATTCCGAGCAAGGAGTGGTCGAAGCGATGGTCGACATCGGAAGTGAGCCAGGGGCGGTCATCCAACTTCTCGCTCCGCTCACACCTGAATCGACAATCGCGCGCTTCATCGAGCGAAATGGGCCAGGAATGCAACAACTGGCATTTCGCGTCACTGATGTGCGCACGGCAGCCGAACAGGCGCGTTCGCTTGGAATCCGCACCCTTTATGAGGAGCCAAAACTCGGCACAAAAGGCGCGCTGATCAACTTCTTACATCCTAAAGATTGTGGAGGCGTTCTCATCGAATTGATTGAAGTCCAGTAAAGAGCCTCGATAAACTCGGTCAATGGTGCCACAAGAGAGTAGACCTGAGCGAATATCGAACTCTGGTGAGTTTGGCGAAGTAGGGGCTCCCTTTAGCAGAACCCATCCCTTCTATTTCGGTTTCATTGCGGCACTGGGTGCCCTCGTAGCCATCACGCTAATGCGCGCATTGGCCTCAGCTAGCCAAGTCTTTGTTCTGATTGTGGTTTCACTGTTCATTGCTATGGGATTGAACCCCGCGATTGAATTCCTGCGCAGGCGCGGCCTTAGTCGTCCGATTGCGGTCGTTGTGATGCTCTTTTCCGTATTGAGTTTCGTTGCCCTTTTCTCGATTCTGATCATTCCGCCAATCGTCTCGCAAACGAATCAGCTCATCACATCCGCCCCCGATCTGATCAATCAACTCAAATCAAATCAAACCTTTGCACATTTAAATGATCAATACGGATTTCTTGACACATTAGAAGAGAAGACCACTTTGTGGATCAAGGATGACAAGTTCGTCCTCACTGCATTTGGTGGGCTTGTTGGAGTGGGCAAAGTGGTGCTCAATGGTGCATTCGCGGCGCTCACGATTTTGATTCTCACGCTCTACTTCATGGCATCGCTTCCGCAAATCACGAAAATCGCATACCGAATTGCGCCGGCATCACGCCGCGAACGGATTGCGAAAATCTCCGATGCAATCATCGCCCGCATTGGCACCTTCGTTGGCAGTCAAATTCTGGTTGCATTCTTCGCCGCACTCTTCATCGGGATTGTTGCTGCGCTCCTCGGACTTCCTTACGCAATCTCTCTAGGAATGTTGGTCTTCGTCTGCGCGTTGATACCCTTGGTCGGACACTTCATTGGTGCGGCGGTAGTCACCCTCGTTGCTTTCTCACAGAGCCCGCTCAAAGGATTAATTGCTCTCCTTGCCTACATCCTCTACCAGCAAATCGAGAACTACATCATCTTTCCTCGAATTATGAAGAAGAGTCTGGCAATCCCTGGATTGGTTACGATTATTGCTGCACTCGTTGGCACCTCGCTCCTTGGTTTGATAGGAGCGCTTCTTGCGGTTCCGATAGCCGCTGCAGTGCTATTAATCATCGACGAAGTGGTATTACCGCGCGCTGATACTAAGTGAGTAGATAGCCGACTTACTCAGAAAATTCGTACTCAGTAGGTAGTGGGTATTTCCCTGGGTTAACAATCTTCACAATCTCGTTATGTATCCGCTGTACCGATGGTTCCCCGACCCAAAGGTGCTTACCATTAGCAACTTCGATCATTTCTAATTGGGTGAGTTTGGCGAATCTGATCCGTGCTTGCGCTGGTGGAAGGTAATCATCGAGTTCGGGAACGATTGCGATTACCCGCCGACCATCCTTTGCCCACCATTCCAAATCGCTCTCTTCTGAGGTGCGCAGCGGTGGACTTAATAAGATTAAACCCCGCACTCGTGGATCACGAGCATGCTTGAGAGCAAGGTCGGTACCAAAAGACCAACCCACAACCCAGATATTCGTCACTTCAGGCAACTCACGAGCAACCACGTCAATTGCTGCCTCAACATCGAATTTCTCATCGACGCCGTTTGTGAACTCGCCCTCACTTTGACCTTGTTCACTGAGAGTGCCACGTGTGTTGAATCGGAAGATTGCAAGGTCGGCGAGAGCCGGAAGTCGATAGGCAGCCTTGCGATAGATATGGCTATCCATCATTCCGCCATGAGTTGGCAAGGGGTGGAGCAGTACCAGCGCTCCAGCAACCTTTCGGCTCTCAGGCAGCGCAAATTCACCGATGAGGGTCAGACCGTCGGAGGTGCGAAAGCGCACCGGCCAACGACGTGCTGGCAGTACCGTCGCGGCGCGGATAACCTCTAGCCTTGTCATAAGAGAGTAAGTATCTCAGGAGTATCTAGGGAGAGGGCTGACATGGGTGATCTCGCGCAGTTTGCTACCTATCACCCCGCTACTGGAGAACTTTTTTCCGAATACCCGATTACTACCGACGCGCAAGTCGCAACTGCCGTGGCCCGGGCGCGCGAATCTGCTATCTGGTGGTCAGCGCTCTCATTTCGGCAACGTCGGAATATCTTGCTCAGATGGAACGCGCTACTCACCGATCGGATACACGAAGCAGCAGATTTAATCGTCGCCGAATCGGGCAAGCCTCGCAGCGATGCCGAACTTGAAGCCGCCTTCGCCTGTGAACATCTCGCCTGGGCGGCGCGGAAAGCTGAGTTCTATCTTCGGCCGCATCATCGCTCGCCTGGATTGCTGTTAGCGAATATGAGCGCTCGAGTCGACCGAGTCCCTTATGGTGTCGTCGGCGTCATTGGCCCGTGGAACTATCCGATCTTCACTCCGATGGGCTCGATTGCTTATGCGCTCGCCGCCGGTAATACCGTAATCTTCAAACCAAGTGAGTTCACGCCAGCAATAGGTTTATGGCTTGCTAAGACTCTTGCTGAAATCGTTCCAGACCATCAACTCTTGCAAGTCGTCACTGGTGCCGGAAACGTCGGTGCGAGTCTGATTGCGCACGGCATCGACAAACTCTCATTCACTGGTTCGACGGCAACTGCTAAAAAGGTCGCGGCAGCATGCGTCGAGCGAATGATTCCCTTCGTCTTAGAGTGTGGCGGTAAGGATCCAGTCATCATTGATAGCGATGCCGATCTTGAGCGCGCTGCCGATCAAGCATTGTGGTCTGGAATGGCTAATGCGGGCCAAAGTTGTATTGGCGCCGAGCGCATCTATGTACATGAGGCAGTTGCAGATCGATTCCTATCGATTCTCAAAGAGCGGGCTAGCACGCTCAAGGCAGGGGTCAACTACGGTGCAGCAACCCGACCTGCACAATTGGAAATCATCAAACGACATGTCGACGATGCGCTCTCGCATGGTCAGCCCGTAGTCGGCGATGGCAGCGCAGTTGGTGAGCGCTTTGTTGAACCAGTAATCATCGCTAACGTTCCAGAAGATGCTCCCTCCATGCGCGAAGAGACCTTCGGTCCTGTGCTCTTGGTTAATACCGTGCGCAACATGAGCGAGGCAATCCAAAAAGCCAATGACACACCATTTGGTCTCGCTGCCTCAGTCTGGTCGCGGCGAAACGGCGGAATGATTGCCGCGCAGTTGCACTGCGGAATGGTCTCCATTAATTCAGTATTCACCTTTGCCGCGATGGGTTCGATGCCATTTGGTGGCGTGAAAGAGAGTGGAATGGGCAGAATCCATGGCCCTGAAGGACTTCTCGAATTCACTTACCCGCGTTCGGTCGTACGCCCACGATTCAATCTTCCGCTCGAATTTACTTCATTTCGGCGTACCTCATTCGCCGACAAATTAATCGCAACCTTGGGTAGAATTAGACACAAATGAGGTTTCGCGCACCGGTTCGGATTGTCCTCACCACTATTTTGACGGTCGCTTCAATGCTCGCCACTGCTCTGCCAAGTAAGAGCGCAACCTTCTTCGACCTGATTCCGGGTGGTCCAGGAACACCTGGTTACTTCGGTGTCACCTTTGAAGAGCGGCAACCTGGCTTAGGTGAACTCGTCTCGGTGATTACCAGTAACTATCCTCGTAAAGATGCGAACGAGGTTCCCAATACCTATCTCTGCTCTTCCATGGATGACCCCGAATGCAGCAAGGGCTCAGGAATCAATGCGCAGTTGGTATTACCGCCATGCACAACAGCGGCGCAGCGGATGTGCATCGAAGGCTTAAATCTTGCAAGTGGAACCAAGGCGCTAGAGAACGCCACGCTAGATCATGAGATTCCTGGTCCGCGAACGCCCGCCGACTCCGTTACTGGTTTGCCTGCCGGTGGCGGGCCGAGTCTGTGGAACGCACCGACAGTTGCGAACAAGGCAGGTACTAAAACCTATGGCGTCTCGGTGCGTGTGGTCTATTTCCAGAATCGCGAAGGCGTCGGCAGCGCATCAAAGCGCAACAATCCAATCTCCTTGCAATCGATGCGAGTAAGTGTCTTTCCCGTTCAAGTGGCAACGGGCAAGTACTACCAACTTGAGAGTTATGCCAGTACGAATGCCGATGGTGGAAAGACGTATGGAATTCGCCAAACTAGTAATGATTACGACTCATTAAATGATTGCGCGTGGACTGAAATTGGCAGTTGTGGACGTTATGTCGATTTTGCAGACGATACGCGAGTGAGTTTGACGTTGCGGATGGGCAGTGAGATGACTGGCTGGCTTTACGGCCGCATGAAAGATGTTAAGGTCGATGTCACCGCGCTTGATAAGACCTTCAACCGAATCACCATCGAGGGCGCCCCGGTTGCCGCGCCTGGAGCATATGGTGTCATCAAGAAGAGCGAATTAAAGAACAACCCTACGATCGACGCACGCATTCGCCTTAGCAGTAATGATTTTGGCTATAACGCAATGATGAACTCTCCCTATTCGAGTGGTGGAAACTATGATCCTGTTGGGAACTTCGAAGATTTCGCAGCATTCGAACCGATTCTCAAATCGATGCCTGATACTCGGGCACAATGGTTAATTGCCTCAGGCGCGAGCGTAAATGGATACCGCGCCCAAGTAACCGAGAAATGTTTCCAAGATAAAAGCAAACTTCTTGGAATCGTCACCACAAACGCGCTGATTTATGAGAATGGTGCGCCACAGTTCAAAGATGGCACGCTCAACTACAAAGTCGCGGGACTGCATCATCAGGCCGATGGCGTCACACTAACCCGCGGAACTTATGATCTTGCGATTCGTACCGAGACCGCGCGCTGCGTCTATGGTTTCTCAGATGCCCCAATTCAAGCATCCATCTCGGTGATTGGCGCGGATGGTCAAGAGCAGACCCTTGCTACTGAAAGCATCCGTGAGGATGCCAAGCGAGAATGGCTCTATTTGTCGGCGCAGAACTTCACCTTCTCCTCCCCCGTAATCAAAGTGAAATTGACTCAAGATAAGAAACTCACTCCGGCCACCCCCGCGCCAAAGAATGAGACTGTGGGCGCACCGAAAGCCAATGCAGTCGTGAAGACGACAATAACTTGCGTGAAGGGAAAAATCACTCGAAAGATTTCTGGGGCCAATCCCAAATGTCCAAGCGGATTCAAGAGACGCTGATTTACCAGTAGTTTATTAGTAGCGCGGCGCGTTGCGAGTGCGCTCGACTTTTGGCCCACGTTTATTCCGTGAATTCCAACAGGGGGTATGCCAATGTCGTCGATTCTCGGGATCTTCAGTTGGCCAGGCAACTATATGAGGAGTTGCCATTCGAATTTCGTGATCACAACCTGGACAGCGATAGACCTTTGTTGAACTGGCTCCCGTGAGCGCACGCACGATGAAACCATCTTCTTCCCATTCGTTCGATGGTCGAGGTTCGCGGTCAGCCCCGGCTGCGTTTTCGGGGCGCGCATCCTTCGATCGATAGTTCTTTCGCGGACTCACCCCCCTATTTTCGCAGGAAATTCATATTAATTCTCGCTCTTTTATTGAGATAGTAGGGTGGGGATGTGAGTTACGCGATTTCGGTACGAGGATTGACCAAGTCATACCGGAATAACAAGGGCGCTGCGATCACCGCGGTCAAAGGTATCGACCTTGATGTCGCAACTGGGGAGATATTTGCTCTCCTCGGTCCCAATGGCGCGGGTAAGACCAGCACAATTGAGATTCTCGAGGGGTATCGCAAGCGCGATGGTGGCGAACTCTCCGTCCTAGGAGAAGATCCGACTACGACCAATCTACCCGCCTGGCGTAATCGAGTTGGCATAGTGCTTCAATCCACCAAGGATGCTGCCGATCTCTCAGTTGTCGAGATTCTCACCCATTTCGCTAAGTACTACTCACAACCACGTGATGTCGATGAAGTCATCGCATCGGTTGGTTTACAAGAGAAACGAAATGCGCGCGGTGAACACCTCTCCGGAGGTCAACGACGTCGCCTTGATGTAGCGCTCGGCATCATAGGAAACCCCGAGTTGCTCTTCCTCGATGAGCCTACGACCGGTTTTGATCCTGAGGCACGCCGTTCATTTTGGGATTTGATTCGGTCACTTCGTGAATCGGGAACCACAATCCTCATGAGCACTCATTATCTTGATGAGGCAGAGGCGCTAGCAGATCGGGTCGCGGTAATGAATCAAGGGTTGATTGCCGACTGTGCAACGCCAGAGCAACTAGGTGGACGCGATCGTGAAAAGGTGAACGTCCGCTGGCGCGAGAATGGTGTCAACCACCAAGTGCTCACCGACAGACCAACTGAATTGGTGCGGACCCTTTCAGCACGCATCCCTGGAGAGATTCCAGAACTCACCCTCACGCGACCAACGCTCGAAGACATCTATCTAAGGATGATTGGAGGGCAGCAGTGAGCAATCAACCAGGCACCCTTGCAATCGGCTTCGCCCGCGGTGTCCTTGAGATCAAACAATTCATGCGCCAACGCGAGAGCGTTGTGTTCACGCTTCTCTTTCCGATTATTCTCCTCTTCATTTTCGGCTCGGTTTTCAAAGACGAGATCGCGCCAGGGGTAACTTTCAGTCAGTATTTCGTCGCAGGGATGATTGCATCAGGTTTGGTAAACACTGGTTTCCAACAACTTGCCATCACTATTCCCATGGAGCGTGATGATGGCACTCTGAAAAGGTTACGGGGAACGCCGGCACCAACTGCATCGTATTTCATCGGAAAGGTCATACTTGTTTTTGTCAGCATGATCATCCAGGTTGGACTATTGCTGGCCTTTGGCGTCGCGCTCTATGGAATTGAACTCCCCGCTACGCCCGAAAAGTGGCTGACTTTGGCGTGGGTGATGGCCCTTGGTATTGCAAGTTCGACGATTCTGGGCATTGCCTTCTCGGTAGTGCCGAAGAGTGGTCGCGGCGCATCGGCAGTCGTCTCGCCTATTGTCATCATTTTGCAATTTTTCAGCGGAGTCTTCTTCGTTTTCACGCAATTGCCAACCTGGATGCAGAACTTCGCGGCAATCTTCCCGCTGAAATGGTTGACCCAAGGAGTGCGTTCGGTTTTCCTACCAGATTCCTTCGCTACCCAGGAAGTTGCACGGAGTTGGGAACATGGTCGAACAGCGCTCATTCTCACTGCTTGGTTGATCGCCGGATTCTTTATCGCGATTAAGACCTTCCGATGGGAGAAGGCGTGAGGCTGGATCAACTATTAACACGGGTATTAACACGTGTATTAAAGCAAGTAGTCAGTGGAGCACTTTCATTGGTGCTCGCAACATCTATGGTGGTCACAGGTACACATGTGACCAGTGCCAGTGCTGCCAGTGCTGCAAGTACGGCCAGCGCTGCTAAGAAACCAACACCAAAAGCATCGCCCACCACAAAAAAACCGGCCAAGAAAATAACCAAGAAACCAGCCAAGAAACCAGCCAAGAAAACAACCAAGAAGAAGCCGCGCAAAATCTCAAAACCCATTCCTTCACCTGCACCAAAATGGCCGCCTAAAGGTTTTAAGGAGATAGATGGTGTGTATATCTCCACTCCTAAGAGTGAAAAAGAGTTGGTTGGCGTTCTCAGCGCCAAGACCACCTTGCTGAGTGAGATAAGAGCGTGCGAAAAGCAGGTGTGTGCTGTCATATATGTTGCATCTGAGAGTAAATGTAAGTGGTGGGAGGTGCAGGCAATCGTCATCGGCAGGTACGCAGACGTCCTGGGAGATCTACGAACCTTGGCCAAAGGCACTAAAGCGCGCGAGCGCAAGACCATCATTTTGATAAGCAATGAACCAGTCGAAAATTATGCCGAAATCCTCAACATGAAAGCCTTCTGCCGAAATGATGCCGTTACGGGCAAGATTCCCAGCAATATCTTCACTCCAAATCCTGCATTGACGCCAAGTCCGGCTGCTTCAGCAACCGCTACCCCATCTCCATCTCCTGCTGCAAGTTAAGCGAATTTCACCTATCCTTTCCGCCATGCTCGGTGGAATCAATAATCAGATGTTCTTCCAAGCCTTTGGTGGCTTCTTTGCATTACTGATTCTGATTCCACTTCTGCGTTGGACCTTCACACGCGGGAAATCACATGTAGCGCCCCCGGCCAAGAGCGGCAACAGCGATGAATATGGGCTACTCATTCCAGTAAGCAGGCCCACCAATTACATTGAGGGCGAGATGGCGCGCAAAAAACTCATTGATGCGAACATCCGTGCAAATCTTGTACAAGCGAAGGATGGGATAGCGCTGTTGGTCTTCCCCGAGGAGCTCTCTGCTGCGCAGGCAATCCTCAACCAGAAATAATTACCGATTGGCGCCTGGAACCCACAGTTCATCTCCGACGCTCTTATTTTCATAACGCGCGAGTACAAAGAGAAGATCCGAGAGTCGATTCAGATATTTTGCCGTGAGTGGGTTGACGCCGGCGCCGAAAGCATGAATAGCCGCCCAGGTGCACCGCTCGGCTCGGCGCACTACAGTGCGCGCGACATGTAAGAGTGCAGCTGCTGCGGTGCCTCCCGGAAGCACAAACGAGCGAAGTGGCGCTAAATCTTTATTGAACTCATCAATCTGCTCCTCGAGATGAGCGATCTGCGATTCCAAGATTCGAAGTTGTTCGTGCGGTGGGTTATCAATCATCGGCGTGCAGAGATCTGCGCCGACATCGAAGAGATCATTTTGGATTCGGGTGAGAAGTTTCTTCACCTCGGGTGAGACCTGAGCCATTGCAAGCACGACCCCAATGCTCGAGTTCGCCTCATCGACGGTGGCATACGCCTCAAGACGGGGGTCGTTCTTAGAGGTCCGACTCATATCCCCTAACGAAGTCGTGCCATCATCACCGGTTTTCGTATAGATACGCGTCAGATTCACCATGCTCCTACCCTAAAGTAAACCTCTACGATGAACCACATGGAGCGATTCGAGGTCACCGGCGGGGCCCGCCTCGTAGGCGAGGTCCAGGTTCATGGCGCGAAGAATTCGATCCTTAAATTGATGGCTGCGGCGCTGTTGGCCCCAGGCGAACATCGCCTGGGTAACGTCCCGGCAATCGCCGATGTCTCAATCATGGCCGAACTACTCGTACGTCTCGGTTGTGCGGTCACTCATGATGAGCAGACCCTAACTTTGACAATCGTCGTCCCAGAGCAACTGGAACATCGCGCAGATTATGACTTGGTGCGAAAGATGCGCGCGTCAATCAATGTGCTCGGGCCATTACTTGCGCGCACTGCTCGCGCTGAAGTCGCACTTCCCGGAGGTGACGCGATTGGCTCGCGTGGACTGGATTTTCATATCAAAGGTTTAGAAGCCCTCGGTGCACAGGTCAATAATGAGCATGGTTACATCATCGCAACTTCACCTGGTCGATTGCGTGGAGCGACTATTGAGTTGGAATTTCCCAGCGTAGGCGCGACTGAGAATCTCTTGACCGCTGCTGTGCTGGCTCGCGGTGAGAGCATTATTGACAATGCCGCTCGCGAACCTGACATCGTCGATATGGGAATCTATCTGCAGAAGATGGGGGCTCAAATCTCTGGCCTAGGCACTTCGACACTTACGGTAACTGGAGTCGACGCGTTACATCCTGCCGATCATGAAGCGCTCCCCGATCGAATTGTCGCTGGTACATGGGCCTTCGCTGCCACGATGACTCAAGGCGATATCACCATCACCAATGCCAATCCCGAGCACCTTGAAATTCCACTGGAGAAATTGGTGCTTTCGGGGGCAGTTGTCACCACTATTCCAGGTGGATTACGAGTTCGGATGGATCATCGTCCGAAGGCGATTGATGCGGTCACTCTTCCGTATCCAGGATTCCCCACAGATCTGCAACCGATGATTGTCGCGCTCAATGCGATTGCCCAAGGATCCGCACTCGTCACTGAGAATGTCTTTGAAGGTCGCTTTATGTTCATAAACGAGTTGGTTCGATTAGGCGCTGACGTCACGACTGATGGCCATCACGCGTTCATCAAAGGGCGCGAGATTCTCTCGAGTGCACCAGTTGCTGCGACAGATATCAGGGCGGGAGCGGCTTTGGTACTTGCCGCTTTAGTCTGTGATGGCAAAACCGTGATCGAAGACATCTTTCATATTGATCGTGGCTACCCACAATTTGATGCTCAACTTCGCAAACTGGGCGCCAAGATAATTAGAGTCTGATTACTTCTTAGTAAAACCTGCAGGACACTTGGGGTTCGTTCCAGAAACTTTCCTAGTGACCTTACCCTTTACGCATGTGATGGATTTCTTCGTTGTCACTTTTGGAGTGACTGTTGCAGCGGCTGAAGTTGTGGCTGGGGCTGCTTCTTCACCTTTCTTATCCTGCACCAATTTAACTTTGAGAGTTGGCGACGAGTAGGTGAAGCCTTCGGCGCTCAAGTAGACCCAGTTTCCGTTTCGGAAGAGCTCGACAGTGGAACCTTTGCTCTCTCCGCTAGATGAATTAGTGATAGAAATTTCCACCTTGCTCGGCACATCCTTTACCCCGTATAGACACTGCACCAGATCTGCCCGCATCGAGAGGCCATAAGTGCCGATATTTTCGGTTTTCCCATCGGGTGCAAAATGAGGCGCCGCCACTTTGTAATCAAGCGTTTGCGTCTCCTTATTGAAATCGGGCGCGCCCGGCGAATACGCAGATGCATTGGTAGCAACCACGCCTTGGAGACCCTTGGCACTCGAGCAACTCTGGGATGAATCGAGAGTTGTACTAGAGATGGTCCAACTGGGGAAGGTAATCAATGCTTTGTCTGGAAAATACTTCTGCCACGTTTGGTAGGTCTGAAGGGCATCGACATCCCCTGAATAGACAGTCGCTGCTCCATTTAATCTGCCGTAACCAATATCGTTCTGAGTTCCATCTGATTTTACAAAGTAACTCTCGGGAATCGTGCGCCATTTCACCCAATTACCTGCAACTACATCAACGCCTGCACCTGCTTCGACTTTCACGAGGTCGAAGGTTGAGTCGAGTGGTGCGCTCACGACATTTGGTTTGTTTAGCCGCCCAGAGACCCAACCGGAGAGGGAATTAGGCAATTTAACCTCGAGCAATACCTTGGCGTTCGCAGGGAATACCGAGCGGTGATAGCACTTACCAACATCATGAGCTACGCAACTTGGTTGGATACTCACGCCCCGCACGGCACGAAAACCCTCTTTCCCGTAAGGAAAATCCTCGAGCCGAGGCGCAACTGTAATCATCGAAGTATTTTCTAGCGCAAGTGGTATCACTTCGAAGTTGAAGGTCGGTTTTGTGAGCACCCATTCATTTGCGCCCTTTGAACCGTAGTTACGAATGAAACCTCGCAGTAAGTAACCCGCGCTTGCTCCTCCCGGCGCCTCTGCCTTCCATATCCAGGGTACTGATCCATTGAATGCAACTCCGCCGCCAGGAAAAGTCTTTCCAGTAAATGTGATTGCACCTACTGGTATTTGTGTCTGAGGCGTTCCTACTACAACCGATCCATCACTCAGTTTCAATGCAAAGCTCTTAATGCATGCACTCGAATTATCAGAAAGACACGGGGGCATCACAGAATCGATCCGCATCGATTGATACTTGCTATTAGCAATCGTGCAATTGGGGTCTGCAAAGCCACTACACAGAATCGATTCGGTGGAATCGTCCTCACTTATTCTCGACTTCTGTAATCGAATCGCAGAAATAGGCGGGAAGGTAGATTCCGAACTGAACATGACCCCAAGTTGTTCTGGATCTTTCTGGGAATTACCAAATCGAGTGACTATCTGCGGCAGATTTGCTTGCGCCCAACTAAGAACTGTGTCGGGTGGTGCGGCAGAGCGAAACGGTTCGATTCGATATGCCGAATTTCCCTGCATCAATTCTTGCTCATTAATCTGCATCTCAGAGGGGCTCATAGGAGTGTAAGCACCTGAGTTTGAGCCAGAATTGGGTCCAGAATTGGGACCAGTATCAGCGAAGACCGCTGGTGCCGAAAGAAGGGCAAGGGAAAGAGTCAGTGCCACAATGCGTGCTTGCGATCCTGCTTTCATAGCCCACTCGCTCCCTTGCGAGTGATTATCCCCTAGTCGCCGCTCTCACCCAAGATAGAGACGCGGTCTTTATTCACCGACAGGAAGCCGCCGTGAATCTGGAAGGTTGTGCTCTGCCCATTGGTCTCATTCACAACGACCTCGCCGTCGACGAGCACTCCTAAAAGGGAAATATGTCCCGGAAGGATTCCCAAATCTCCGGCTAGGGTGCGGGCCCTAACCATGCTGGCTTCACCCGAAAAGATCCTCTTCTCGGGTGTCACGACTTCGACTTTGAGCGCCATTAGTTCTTAGCCAACTCCGCAGCCTTGCGCTCGACATCTTCTAGGCCGCCGCACATGAAGAACGCCTGCTCTGGGACGTGGTCATATTTTCCATCTGCGAGCGCTTCGAATGCTTCAATCGTCTCAGAGAGCGGCACAAAGGATCCATCGAGGCCAGTGAAGACCTTTGCGACGAAGGTGTTCTGCGAGAGGAAGCGCTGAATACGACGAGCGCGACCGACGAGAATGCGATCTTCTTCGGAAAGTTCATCGATACCAAGAATTGCAATGATGTCTTGGAGATCCTTGTAGCGCTGCAAGATTTGCTTAGTTCGGTTTGCAACTTGGAAGTGCTTCTCACCGATATAGCGCGGATCCAAGATTCGTGAAGTGGAATCGAGTGGATCCACTGCAGGATAGATACCCAACTCGGAAATTGGGCGAGAGAGAACGGTCGTCGCATCAAGGTGGGCGAAGGTGGTGTGTGGCGCTGGGTCTGTGATGTCGTCAGCAGGAACATAAATAGCCTGCATCGAGGTGATCGAGTGACCACGCGTTGATGTGATGCGCTCTTGCAATTGACCCATCTCATCAGCAAGCGTCGGCTGGTAACCCACGGCGGAAGGCATACGACCAAGGAGCGTTGACACCTCAGAACCTGCTTGGGTAAAGCGGAAGATGTTGTCGATAAAGAGCAACACATCCTGCTTCTGAACATCGCGGAAGTATTCCGCCATCGTAAGCGCAGAGAGAGCAACTCGAAGACGAGTTCCTGGCGGCTCATCCATCTGACCGAAGACCAATGCGGTCTTATTGATAACGCCAGTCTCGGTCATTTCAAGAAAGAGATCATTTCCTTCACGAGTACGTTCACCAACACCGGCAAAAACTGAAACGCCACCGAAGTTCTCAGCAACCCGGTAAATCATCTCCTGGATAAGAACTGTCTTGCCTACACCCGCACCACCGAAGAGTCCAATTTTTCCACCACGCACATATGGGGTGAGTAGATCGATGACTTTGATACCGGTTTCGAACATCTCAGTCTTGGACTCAAGCTGATCAAAATCTGGTGCGTTGCGGTGAATCGGCCAACGCTCTTTGATATCAAGAGAAGAGGTTGGCACATCAAGGGATTCACCAAGAGTGTTGAATACATGTCCTTTTGTGACATCGCCCACTGGTACCGAGATGGCTGCACCAGTATCACGAACTTGAGCACCACGGACCATGCCATCAGTAGGTTGCATGGAGATCGCACGAATCAAGTTATCGCCGATATGTTGTGCGACTTCAAGAGTGAGGGTGCGTTGTCCACCACCCAACGTCACATCGACATGAAGGGCATTGAAGATATCTGGCATCGAATCGGCCGGGAACTCAACGTCCACGACGGGTCCAATGACTCGAGCTACGCGCCCTGCGGTTTTAGTTTCAGTTGCCATCTCTTACTCACTTCCTGCACTAGCAGAGGCGAGCGCATCTGCGCCGCCAACGATTTCACTGATTTCTTGGGTGATTTCGGCTTGACGGGCCGCGTTCGCAAGTCGGGTGAGCGACTTGATTAATTCATCAGCGTTGTCAGTTGCTGATTTCATTGCGCGACGGCGCGCTGCATGCTCAGAGGCAGCAGATTGCAGTAGCGCATTGAAAATTCGGGCTTCCACATAACGAGGAAGGAGAGCATCAAGAACTGTGCCGGCAGAAGGTTCGAACTCATATAAAGGTAGCGGTCCTACTACTGCGGTTGTCGTCTCAACAACTTCGAGTGGAAGCATTCGCTTTGCCATTGGTTCTTGTGTAACCATAGAACGGAATTCGGTATAGACGATATGCAATTCAGCTACACCGTTAGAGTCAGTTGCAGAATCTAGCAAGAATGCCTCAAGTAATGCCTCCGAAATCTCTTTCGCATGCGCATACGTTGGATTGTCACTAAAACCACTCCACTGTTTTGCAATCGCTCGATTCCGGAATCGGTAGTAGTTGATTGCTTTACGCCCTACGAGATAAGCCTTTGCCTCTAATCCTCGCTCACGCAACATCGAGACTACTTGATCGCCCTCTTTGATGACGCTACTTGAATAAGCACCAGCCATACCTCGATCGGCAGAAATAATTAAGACTGCTGCGCTCTTTGGATTCTTTTCGTCCTCAGTCAATGGATGCTTCGTGCTTGAGAAAGAGGCTACTGCAGTGACAGCGCGCGTTAACTCATTCGCGTAAGGAGTCGACGCCTGAACTTTCTGTTGCGCCTTCACAATACGCGACGCGGAAATCAATTCCATTGCCTTCGTGATCTTCTTTGTCGCCTTCACCGAACGCATACGTCTGCGGTAGGTACGTAACTGTGCTCCCATATCTCTGCCTCCTTCCTAACTTTGTCTCGGATACTTCGAACTTTGATTACTTCTTTGCCGGCACCACGCGAGTGATTGCTTCTGCGCCTTCGCCTTCAAGGGCTTGGGCAGGCGCCTCATTCACAGGCGCGGCTGACGATGCATTGAAGCGCGCAGTAAAGGTCTCAATGGCTTCGGTGAGCGCTGCGACTGTGTCGTCGGAGAGTTCCTTCGTCTCTTCAATGACATCAAGGATCTTCTTCCGGTCGCGACCGAGGAATTCGAGGAATTCGCTCTCGAAACGTCGGATATCAGCAACGGGAATCTTGTCGAGTTTTCCGGTAGTTCCCGCCCAGATTGATGCCACCTCTTGAGGAACCGAAAATGGACTGTACTGGCCTTGCTTAAGCAATTCGACCATGCGTGCACCACGTTCAAGTTGTGCTTTAGATGCAGCGTCGAGATCCGAGCCAAAAGCAGCGAACGCTTCTAGTTCACGATATTGGGCAAGGTCAAGACGAAGGCGTCCGGCAATCTTCTTGATTGCCTTAGTTTGCGCTGAACCACCAACGCGCGAAACCGAGATACCTACGTTGATGGCAGGGCGTACGCCAGCATTGAAAAGATCGGTCTCAAGGAAGCACTGGCCGTCAGTAATCGAAATGACGTTTGTAGGAATAAAGGCTGATACGTCGTTACCTTTAGTCTCGATGATTGGCAATCCTGTCATCGAACCTGCTCCCATTTCATCAGAGAGCTTCGCACATCGTTCGAGCAGACGTGAGTGTAAGTAGAAAACATCTCCTGGGTAAGCCTCGCGACCTGGCGGACGACGAAGTAGAAGCGAGACCGAGCGATATGCCTCGGCTTGCTTGGAAAGATCGTCGAAGACAATCAGCACGTGTTGTCCTTGGTACATCCAATGCTGTCCGATTGCAGATCCAGTATATGGAGCAAGGTATTTGAATCCTGCAGGGTCAGAGGCTGGTGATGCAACGATTGTGGTGTACTCAAGCGCACCTGCCTCTTCGAGTGCTGCGCGCACCGATGCAATGGTCGAACCCTTCTGACCGATTGCAACATAGATACATTTCACTTGCTTCTTTGGATCGCCTGACTTCCAGTTCTCACGTTGGTTGATGATGGTGTCAATCGCTACCGCAGTCTTTCCGGTCTGACGATCTCCGATGATCAACTGGCGCTGTCCACGACCGATTGCGGTCATGGCATCGATTGCCTTGATTCCGGTCTGAAGCGGTTCCTTCACAGGTTGACGTTGCACAACTGATGGCGCCTGCAATTCAAGAGCGCGACGATCGGAGGCTTTGATCTCGCCCTTTCCGTCGATAGGACGTCCGAGGGCATCGACTACGCGACCGAGGAACCCATCTCCGACTGGCACAGAGAGAATTTCGCCGGTACGACGTACGGTCGTTCCTTCTTCAATACCTGTTGTCTCCCCCAAAATGACGATTCCGATCTCACGGACATCAAGGTTGAGTGCAAGGCCCAGCGTGCCATTCTCGAATTGGAGAAGCTCGTTAGTCATCGTTGATGGCAGACCAGCAACGCGCGCGATTCCATCACCTGCCTCAGTAACCGTTCCGATCTCATCACGGCTTGCGCCACTTGGTGAATAGGCCTGAACGAACTTCGCCAGCGCATCTCGGATTTCTTCAGGTCGGATTGTTAACTCCGCCATCTCTTACTCCTTCTCCTTGGGGTTATACGGCCAGTTCTCGTCCTGCTTGAGCTAAACGACTGGCAAGTGAGCCATCGATTAACTCATCAGCAAAACGAATCGATACCCCACCGAGTACGGCAGAGTCGACTTCAACATTTATTCGAACATTTCTCCCCACTTGCGCAGAGAGAGATTTTGTCAATTTATCTAGTTGTGCACTAGTGAGCGCTTGTGCTGTTCGCACATATGCAATCACTTGGTTCCTACGATCTGACGCTGCCTGAGCAAACTCATTCAAGCCAGTCTCAATATTTCGACCACGTGGATGAGCGACTAAATGAGAGATGAGTTCAATAGTTTGCGAAGTAGCCTTTCCAGATAACAACGCCTGCACAACTCCCGCTTTACCTTCAGGACTTGTATTGGATGAAGGTGAAAGGAAAGAGCGTAGCTCTGGATTTGCATTCAACGTTCGACTGAAGCGGAAGAGTTCTTCTTCTAGTCGATCCAAATTATTTTCTTCTTCTGCGGCGAAAGCTTGTGCTGATACTGCTAGCCATTCAGCTACATCAGCAAGATCACGCGGGGTGGACCACTTTGATGCAACGAGTCCTTCAACAAGAACTGCTGCCTTGGCAGAAATCTTGCTGCCAAAAAGTGAATTCGCTAGCGCGCTCTTATCGTTCGCATCTCTCGATGGGTCTGTAAGAGCACGTCGCAGTGAAAGTGATGAGTCGAGTGCAACTGCGACTGCAAAGAGATCTCCAGAAATATTCGCAGCATCTTTAGCGCTACTGCCGCTCAGGCTGCCATTCAGCGCCTTCCGAGCAGTAGCGAAAGAATCGCGACTACTTCCTCTCAATGCAAGCGTCATAGTTGCTTACTTGCTCCTCTCGAGATCCTCAAGGAATCGATCCACTACGCGAGATTGGCGCGCTTGGTCTTCAAGTGATTCGCCTACAATTTTTGATGCGAGCGAAGTAGCAATTGCACCAACTTCTTGCATCAAGGCGTTCATAGCTTGTTGACGTTCGGCTTCGATTGAAGCACGAGCGGCAGTGGTGATTCGAGTTGCTTCCTCTTGCGCTTTTGCTCGCATCTCCTCGATGATTGCTGCTCCTTCAGCACGCGCTTCTTCGCGCATTTTCTGCGCTTCTCCACGGGCATCAGAGAGTTGGGCTTGATAAGAGGCAAGCGCTGCTTGAGCATCGCGTTGCGCCTGTTCTGCTCGTTCAATACCGCCCTGAATCGCATCCGTTCGCTCGCGATATGCCTTCTCAAATCGAGGAACTGCCTTTGTGCGCAGTAAAACGAAGAGGATGCTGAACGCGATCAAACCAACGATGATCTCGGCGGTCTTAGGCAGGACAGGGCTATTCCCATCAACTGCTGCAAACGCGACGACTCCCGCTACATCTGGGTTCATGATGAACTCTCTTCTCTTCTCATCTGTTTAATACTTAGTTTCTTGAGCCTCTACAGAACGAATGCGAGCACGAGGCCAAAGAGCGCCAATGCTTCAGCGAGAGCGAATCCTAAGAATGCGAGTGGTTGCAGAATTCCACGCGCTTCTGGTTGACGCGCTACACCGTTGATGTAAGCAGCAAAAATCAAACCTGTCGCAATACCTGGGCCGATCGTTGATAGACCGAAACCGACGATACTGAGGGTACCTGTCATTTCTCTTCCCTTTCATTAATTGACCAAAGGTGCCTTTGGCCAAACCTACTTGTTATTCAGTTGTCTTAAGTGTTAATGCCCATCTGCCAGAGCGCCTGCGATGTACAGCGCCGTTAACAAAGTGAAGATATATGCCTGAAGACATTGGATGCCTAATTCGAAGAAAGTCAAACCGATCGCAAAAGCAAACGAGAAGGGGCTAAAAATCTTCAAGATCAAGTCACCATGAAGCAGGTGTTCTCCACCAATCGTGAAAACAAGGAGTAAGAGGTGGCCAGCAAACATGTTTGCGAAGAGACGAAGGGAGAGCGTAAGAGGTCGTGTCACGAAATAGGTCAAGATTTCAATTGGGGTCAAGATGATGTACACCGGTTTTGGGATATCTGGCATGAAAGCAATCTCTTTGAGATATTTGCCGACTCCTTGATGGCGCATCCCTACATAGTGAAAGACGATAAAAACAAAAATAGTGATTGCAATCGGAAATCCAATGCGTGACATTGTGGGGAATTGGATGAGGGGAATAATTCCGAAAATGTTATTGACGAGCACAAAAGTGAAAAGAGAGAACAAGAAAGGTACATACTTCATGAAGTCATGCCCGATGACATCTTTACCAATCGAGTTCCGAACGAAACCGTAGACTGCCTCACCAGCAAATTGGAGTCGACTTGGAACTACAGCCGCTCTGCGTGACGATGCAATGAAGAAAGTCGCAATGACAATTACTGAGAAGAGACAGAGAAAAACTGGCTTCGTGAAGTAAATGCTCTCCCCGAAGATCGGCGGGAATTGGAAATCCTTCGCACCTGGGGGTACGAATCCGCCTTCTTCACCAGCACTCATCTTGAGCACCTGATAACTCCCTCGCCATACGTGAGACTCTGTTAATCCTGGTTAATCCTGGTTAATCCTGAGTTAAGCCTGACGGAACCACCATTGGCTCCGGTAGCAACAACCTATTGAAGCCACCCGGGAAAGCACGGGGAGGTGGCGGCCTCAACCCTGGGATAACCTAGAGGAATCTCTCCAGCGTGGCAAAACGCAGCGAGTGGCGAGGTCGGGCTGTTAACCCCGTCTAATAAATCGCATCCAGATCAGGTAAAAGCTCGCCGTGATTCCCACTATCAACCCGATCGGGATGGCCCAACGAAAATCAAAGAAGTAGTCGATCGCCCATCCGATGCCACCCCAGACCAGCAGCCCCGAGAGCAAGTACGAAAAAATTGACCAGAACGCGCCATCGTCATTCGCCATGGCTTGATGGTACTGAGCACGCTCGTCCGAAGGTAATGGACTCAGCCACGCCTTGATTTTCGCCGTGTCCAGGCGGTTGTGAACGCCCAGATCTCCCCCGCCAACCAAGCGGTGGTTGTGGAGATTGCAATGATTCCAAATGCCCGCTTATCCATGTCAATAGGATCCAAAAAAAAGAGACAGAGAAGAAGCAAACCGATCTTGATGAAGTAAGAAGCCATCGCCAATCCCATCGTTGCAATTGGCGAGACCCGAGGCGCTATCAACGCAACAAGTAAGTGCACTACAAGAAATAGGAAGACCAATGCGATTGCAAATAGGCCAGCAACAAGACCACCTTTGCCAACTAGCAAAGTAGCAATGGTGGTTCCTATCAGTCCAACAGCTAGTGCCGGGATACTTGAACTCTTAAAGAACTCTCTGTGATACTTCAAACGG
>CAZBCF010000002.1:31273-67399 GCA_964490435.1 uncultured Bifidobacterium sp.
AGCTAGTGCCGGGATACTTGAACTCTTAAAGAACTCTCTGTGATACTTCAAACGGATACTCTCCTTCGAGCGCGTAACGAAAAAAGAAGAGTAGGTACGAATATCACGAGCGCTCCCAGAGCATTAAATCGCCAATCAATAAATGCCGATGCTGCTACGGGTAAGGCTATGAGCGCTGTCCATAAATAGAGTGCGAAGGTTGCACTTCGATGCGAATGACCTCGCTTGAGCAAACGATGGTGAAGATGTCCCATATCCGGCGCAAACGGAGAGCGACCGGCGCGCGTTCTTCGGATAATCGCAAGAAAGAGGTCGATGATTGGGATCGCCAATACCGCAAACGGCAGAAGTAGTGGAACGAGTGTCGGAGCAAAATTCTGGGATGCAATTGCATTCGCATCAATTTGACCCGTTAAAGTGATTGCTGCGACGCCAAGTAGTAGTCCAAGGACCATTGATCCAGAATCTCCCATAAATATCCGCGCCGGATACGCGTTGTGCGGAAGAAATCCAAGGCAAGCGCCAAGCATGATTGCAGTAATAAGTGAGGGTGCACCCGCGCGATCAAAGTTGTAGACCACTGAGAGCAAATAGGCGAAGGCGAAGAATGACCCCGCCGCAATCGCTACGATTCCCGCAGCGAGTCCGTCAAGCCCATCGATGAAATTCACCGCATTGATAGTGACAAGAATAATGAGAATGGTGATGAGTTGGCCCAACGAAGTCGGGAGCATGGTCACCCCGTTGAGCGGAAGCCAGAGCAGTTGCACACCAAAATTGACCAAGATCGCAGCCGCCAATGTCTGACCGGCAAGTTTAGTTAGCGCATCCAAGCCCCACTTATCATCGAGCACTCCTAACAGACAAATCACCGTTGCCGCAAGACAGATGCCACGAATCTGTTGATCTTGTAAGAAGGCTTTGCTCAATAACTTGAGTTGCGATGCAATCAATACTGCCAACATGATGGAGAGCCACATTGCTATCCCACCCCAACGCGGCGTGACTTCGGTGTGTACATCTCGGGCTCGCACTTGGGCAACAGCCCCGAATCTCAGCGCCAAGGATCGCGCTACAGGCGTGAGCAAATATACGAAGATTCCAGTAATCAGCAGGATCAGAAGATGTTCACGCATTAGCGTTCGGGGTAAACCGGAAAGCGCCGACACAACTCTCTGACCTCGCCAGAGATCTTCGAGGCTGCACCGGGTTCCTTAATGGCGCGAGCGATAAGTGTTGCGATGACCTTCATTTCGGCAACACCCATCCCTTGCGTCGTTACTGACGGGCTTCCCACTCGTATGCCGCTGGTGATCGAAGGGGGCTGCGGATCAAAGGGAATCGAATTCTTATTCAAAGTAATACCGGCTTCACCGCAGCGTTCGTCGGCTTCTTTGCCTGTGACTCCAAATGCCTGGACATCAATCAATGCTAGATGCGTTTGGGTACCACCGGAGACTGCACGCATTCCCTCTTCAACGAGCCCGGCGGCTAAAGCCTGCGCATTATGAATCACATCTTTCGCATACTTTTGAAAGCTAGGCTGCAAACATTCTTTGAGTGCAACGGCCTTTGCTGCTACCGCGCTCATAATGGGTCCGCCTTGCATCCCAGGGAAGACCGCTTTATCAATGGCGGCGCCATGCTCTGCTTTGGCCAGAATCATGCCTCCACGAGGCCCGCGCAGCACTTTATGAGTCGTGAATGAGACGACATCGGCATACGGAACAGGTGATGGAATCGCTTTTCCAGCAACGAGTCCAATGAAGTGTGCTGCATCTACCCACATGATTGAGCCCACTTCATCACAAATCTCACGAACCCGTTTGAAATCGATCAGGCTTGGATACGCCGTCGCACCACTACAGATCATTTTTGGTCTGTGTTTGATCGCAAGATCACGCAATTCGTCATAATCGATGAGTTCGGTATCTTGCCGCACACCGTAAGACTCGACGTTAAACCACTTTCCAGAGAAATTGACTTTGGAACCATGCGTGAGGTGACCACCATGCGGTAACGACATTGCTAGGACGGTATCCCCCGGTTTAGTGAATGCTTGATAGACCGCAATATTTGCGCTGGCACCAGAGTGTGGCTGAAGGTTGGCGTGCTCGGCACCAAATAATTCCTTTGCGCGCGCAATGCCAAGTTCCTCAACTTTGTCGACCTCTTCACAGCCTCCGTAATATCGCTTGCCTGGATAGCCTTCGGCATATTTATTAGAGAGAGTCGAGCCAAGCGCTGCAAGAACTGCTGGCGAAGTGAAATTCTCACTTGCGATGAGTTGTAAACCAGTTCGCTCACGCTCTAACTCGGAGAGCAAGATTGCCGCGACCTCTGGATCTTCAGACTCCAGCGCTTGGTAACTTGCTCCGTAATACTTCGCGCTCACCGAAAACCTCCGTGCTTGGGCTCCAATATCGGAACCAGGTGTAGTCGAAAATCTAGCCCAAATCTGCCGCTATCTCTGGCCACGCCTCACGCAAACTAGGCGGATCGACGCGACCGCGGCGAATCACCCGGGGAGGATTGACTGTGCAGTCGACCACAGTGCTGTGCGCGGTGGCCTCGACCTCGCCTCCATCAAAGATCAAATCGAGGTTCGCGCCAAAGACCTCATTGATAAGCAGTGGCTGAGCGAAGGGAGTTCGACCGGCGAGCGCTGCCCCGGCCACCGCAAGTGGTCCAGTCTCATTGAAGAGTCGGATTGCGAACTCATTGCCTGGCACTCGAACTGCAATTTGATCAAGAAGTTGTTCATCACCTAGATCCCAGGTGAGTGCAGGATGTGGTCGCAAATAAAGAGTGAGATATCCCGGCCAGAATCTCTCCATCAAAGCCTGCGCTGCTGGACTTATCTCACGGGTGATGCCGACGATTCGCGCTTTATCACCAATCATCACTGATGCGGCTTGCCCCGGTGGGTCGTTTCGTAAGAGATGAAGTGCACTGACAGCCATTCGGTTGAACGCATCAACAGCAAAGATGTATCCAGTGTCTATCGGGAGCGCGATGACATTGCCCGATCTGATTTCGCGTAGTGCGCGATCAATTGCGGCCGGATGCTTGATATCAACTAACTCTGCCATTACTTGCGCACTCCGCTACTCCATCGTGGCCTTTGATTCAAATCATAGTGAAGTGTGATGTCATTGAAATACGGTTGCAGCATGTGGCCCACCTGCTCCCCTTGGTGCTCATGATGTTCAAAAGCGATAAAACCCCTGTGGCGCAGAGCCCGTTGCGCACTCTCGGCAAACACTCTCGGAATCTCGAGTCCGATTTCGCCTCCGAAGAGCGCCACATGTGGTTCAAAATTCACCACTTCCGGTGGCAGTCCTTGATTGGCTGGAATGTACGGTGGGTTTGCGATCACTGCGTCGAATTGAGAATTCCCATCGAAATCTGCCACATCACTTCCGACCACTTCGACATCGACTTTGAGTTGTGCGATATTCCGACGTAGCCAGTGAATCGCGCGTTCATCGCGCTCCACTGCGACCACCTGTGCAGTGGGTACCTCTGTCGCTATAGATAGGGCCAAAGCACCAGACCCCGCTCCAAGATCAACCACTCTTGGATTGGAAATCTCTTGGATGCGCGCCTTTACCCAATCGACTAGCGCTTCGCTTTCGGGACGTGGGATGAGCACTCCAGGTCCAACCTCCACAGTGAGATTCCGAAAGTAGGCGCGGCCGGTGATGTATTGGATTGGTTCTCCCGTGATTCGGCGCGCGATGAAATTCTGAAATTGTGCGCTCGCGGTAGCGTCGATTTCATCATGTAAAAGAAGATGCGTGCGGGGTATACCGGTGACTTCAGAGAGGAGAATCGTCGCATCAAGCACCGGATTGGCAGAAGCAGAACTTAATTCTTCTTCTGCCCACGTAATCAGTTCTCGAGCGCTTGCCATGACGTTGGCGAATTCATCCTGCCGCAAGGCGATGTGCTTTATCTGAATCAATTAATGCTTGAATCACCGGATCCAGCTCACCATCTAAGACGACATTGAGATTATTCGCTTTGAAATTCACACGATGGTCGCTCAACCTATTTTCTGGGAAGTTATACGTGCGAATTCGCTCACTTCGATCGACAGTTCGGACTTGGCTTTTTCGCTCAGCAGCGGCTGCTGCCTCTTGCGCCTCGACTGCGGCAGCGAGAAGACGAGCCCGTAAGATTCGTAGAGCAGACTCTTTATTCTGCAATTGGCTCTTCTCGTTCTGACATGAGACGACAATCCCAGTAGGGATATGTGTGAGTCGAACCGCACTATCAGTGGTGTTAACGCTCTGCCCTCCTGGGCCACTAGAGCGATATACATCAACACGAACATCATTCATATTCAATTCCACATCGATTTCGTCTGCTTCGGGGAGGACTAATACGCCCGCCGCAGAAGTGTGAATCCGCCCCTGAGATTCAGTCTCTGGGACTCGCTGCACTCGATGGACACCGCCCTCGAATTTTAATTTCGCATAAGGAGCGCGCCCGGGCTCGGGGGTACCTTTGCTCTTGATTGCGACAGAGACATCTTTGTAACCACCCAAATCACTCTCGGTCGCATCGATGATTTCGGCTTTCCATCCTTGCGTCTCGGCATAGCGTAAGTACATGCGAAGTAAATCACCAGCAAATAGCGCAGACTCCTCGCCACCCGCTCCCGCTTTGATTTCTAAGATGACATCACGATCATCATTTGGGTCTCGAGGTAGTAACAACTCTTCCAATGCGATGGCTGCTTGATCCTCTGCCGATTCGAGCGCGGGAATCTCTCCTGCGAACGAGTCATCTTCTTTTGCTAGTTCTCGCGCAGCTTCGAGGTCATCGTTTGCGGCCCGCCATTTTTTATATCCTGCAACAATCGGACCAAGTTGCGCATACCTTTTGCCTAATTGACGTGCCTTGCCACTGTCGCCATGAATTGCCGGGTCTGCTAATTGCGCCTCAATGTTTGCATGCTCAGCAACGAGTTCGTCTGCACTCGCAAACCGATCGTGCGCTGTCATGCTCGCCCTCCAATTAAAAAACCGCACCAGCCTGCGTGGGCAGGCGAAGGTGCGGTCTCTGAAAAGTTACTTCTTGTTTGCCGACTTCTTCAAACGCTCTTCGAATCGGGCGACGCGACCGCCGGTATCGAGAATGCGTTGCTTTCCGGTGTAGAACGGATGACATACCGAACACACGTCTACAGATATCGCACCGCTTTTAGCGGTCGAGCGAGTGGTGAATGTTTCGCCACATGAGCACGAGACAGTGGTCTCTACATACTCTGGGTGGATCTCAGCCTTCATCGTTCTTTGCTCCATTTCGTTTTTGCTGGGTCAAGGACGGCCGATGGATCGGCCCACCTCGGGAACCAGCAAGTCTGGACCTGCCTAGAAGAGAAAGAGTACCTAGGAGTTCGCCATAGGGCTAATCCCGCTATTTATCCCCTTATTTATCGCCGTCCGTTCCCGGACCAACAGTGGTCTTTTGTACCTGCATCAAGAACTCAACGTTCGACTTGGTGCCCTTCATCTTCTCGAGCAGTAGTTCAAGAGCCTGCTGCGGATCGAGGGCATGAAGTACTCGACGTAACTTCCATACGATGTTCAACTCTTCAGCGCCCATCAAGATCTCTTCCTTACGCGTACCGGAGGCATCGACGTCGACTGCAGGGAAGATTCGCTTATCTGCCATGCGGCGGTCAAGTTTTAACTCCATATTTCCGGTTCCCTTGAATTCCTCGAAGATGACTTCATCCATACGCGAACCGGTGTCGATAAGTGCAGTAGCAAGAATGGTTAACGAACCACCATCTTCGATATTTCGCGCCGCGCCAAAGAACTTTTTTGGCGGATAGAGCGCTGCAGAATCAACGCCACCAGAAAGGATGCGGCCGCTGGCAGGAGCAGCGATGTTGTATGCCCGACCCAGACGCGTGATCGAATCGAGCAAGACCACGACATCATGGCCTAACTCGACTAAACGTTTCGCTCGCTCGATGGCAAGTTCAGCGACAGTGGTGTGATCCTCTGCTGGTCGATCGAATGTAGAGGAGATCACTTCACCCTTGACCGACCGTTGCATGTCGGTGACCTCTTCTGGGCGTTCATCAACCAGAACTACCATGAGATGACATTCTGGATTATTTGTGGTGATTGCATTTGCGATTGATTGCAAGACCATTGTCTTACCCGCTTTAGGTGGCGAAACGATCAGTCCACGTTGACCTTTTCCGATTGGCGCAATCAGATCGATAACCCGAGTAGTCAGAACGTTTGGCTGAGTCTCAAGACGTAGTCGCTCTTGTGGATAGAGCGGGGTGAGTTTGGTGAACTCGACGCGATCGCGCGATTCCTCTGGATCCATTCCGTTAATAGTGTCCAATCGAATGAGCGCATTGAATTTCTCGCGGCGTTCACCCTCACGTGGCTCACGGACTGCTCCAGTGATGACATCCCCTTTTCGCAGCGCGTAACGCCGAACTTGTTGCATAGAGACGTAGACATCATTCGGGCTTGGGAGATATCCGGCAGTACGCACGAATGCATAATTATCGAGGATGTCGAGCAAGCCACCTACGGGAATCAAGACATCATCTTCACGAATGGTCATGTCCCGGTCGCCGCGCTCTCCACGGTCGCGGTTGCGATCACGGCCACGATCTCGATCTCGGTGGCGATCACGTCGCCCGCCGTCTCGATCTCGCTCTCGGCCATCACGGCCACCGTCACGCTCTCGCTCACTACGCTCTGAACTGCGCTCGCTCTCGCCTTCGTCGCCCTGCTCTGAACTATCTGAATTCTCTGAACTCCCTGAACTCTCTGAGTTTTGGGAGCGACCGGCTCCTCGCTCACGTCGCCGCTCTTCGCGCTCTTGTTGACGCTCTAATTGACGCGCCTCCTTCTCTTTCGCTGCCGCAGCGCGATTTGCTGCTTGCAGGTCAGCGATTGCCTGTACTAAATCGCCCTTGGAGAGTTTTGCTGCGCCTTCGATACCAAGTTGGGTGGCGACCTTTCGGAGTTCTGGCAGGAGCATGGCGGTCAAATCGCCAGCAGGCTTTGCCTTACGAGTACTTACTTCACTCACTATGCCTCATTCATGTTGATTTTCATCGTGCACATGGCGCGCACTGGTTATTTATCTCGCTTGAGTCAGACTTCGCAATTCAAGGATTTTTTGGGAGGAAATCATTTAGCGCTATGTGACTGGATGGATGGTGCGGACACTGTGGTCGACACCCCTAACGAGGTGATAAGAGTAACACCGAAGTGCTAGGGCTGCGCAAATCGAGGGTCGCCGGGTATGCACAGCGCCGGGGCTTCTAGCCGTTATATATATGGGCTCCCTGGCTACTGATTCCCACAATCTGGCTGGCGAATGCACCTGCGCCAGCGCGGGCTATCTCTTGGGCATCGGCTATCGACCCGTAATGGAGCGCGAGCACCGTTGGGCCAGAACCGGAGATGAATGCTGCAACGCCGGCTTCGCGAAGTGTGCTCATTAATTCATAACTCTTTGGCATCTGACTTTGTCGGTAAACCTGATGAATCCGATCCTCAGTTCCGGCAAATAGCAATTCTGGTTTTCGCGACAATGCTTCGACCATCAAAGTGCTACGTGAAATATTCACGGCTGCGTCATTATGTGGCACCACCTCGGGCAGCAGCGCCCGCGCTTTCTTCGTTGCTACTTCACCAGTTTTTGTAGGGATGAATGTGATTGCCATGATCCGAAGATCCACGGGGATTGAAATTGCCTTTCCGGAGCCATCTTCGACCCACGCAATCGTGGCACCACCATGGAAAGCGGCTGCGACGTTATCGGGGTGTCCCTCGATCTCTGTTGCAAGTGCGAGCAAATCCTTATCGTTCAAACGTTCAGTTCCTGAAATCACTAGTGAACGTGCGAGAAAAAGTCCACCTACGATGGCGCTCGATGATGAGCCCAGACCTCTGCCATGCGGAATTGCATTGAGAGCACGTAGCGCTAATCCTCGCGGACGCCCGCCCATGTGATCGAATGCCGCATTCATAGAAGCAACCACGAGATTCTTCTCATCTTTACGCAGGCTCTCGGCACCTTCGCCCGCAATCTCGACATCGAGGCCTGGCTCATCAAGAACTTGGGCGCCATACCCGTCGAAGATTTCCAGCGCCAAACCCAGACAGTCGAAGCCGGCTCCGAGATTCGCGCTCGTCGCAGGCACCCGGATTGTTACTGGTGTCGCACGAAAAGTTGGACGAGAGACCATTACGAGAGCTCCAAAACGCTAGCTGCCTCATTGAGAGAGACAGGGATAACAATAGGGTCGGCAGATCCTTCAAGCGCCCATTGCACATCCTTTAATCCATTGCCGGTCACTGTTATGACGATTTTCTTTCCTTGTGGCAACCTGCCAGCGGCTTTGGATTTGAGCAATCCGGCAAGACCGGCTGCCGATGAAGGTTCGCAGAAGATACCTTCGCGCCCTGCAATCAGACGATATGCGCTCAATATCTCCGTATCGCTTACCGATTCGATTTGACCTCCAGATTGATCACGCGCCGCTTCAGCCTCTTTCCATGACGCGGGATTTCCAATCCGGATAGCGGTGGCAATTGTCTCTGGTTTCTCGACTACAGCGCCGCGAACTATTGGCGCCGCACCTTCTGCTTGGAATCCCCACATCTGTGGAAGTGATCTCGCAATTCGATCGCGGTGATACTCCTGATAGCCCATCCAATAAGCAGTGATGTTGCCTGCGTTGCCTACTGGTAGCGCATGAATATCGGGAGCGAACCCAAGTGCATCGATGATCTCGAATGCTGCAGTCTTCTGTCCTTGCAGTCGGTAAGGGTTTACCGAATTAACGAGTGCTACTGGAAAGTTGTCGGCTAATTGACGAGCGAGTGTGAGGCAATCATCGAAGTTACCATCGACTTGTAAAAGTTTAGCGCCGTGAATTACCGCTTGAGCCAACTTGCCCATAGCAATCTTTCCTTGCGGAACCAAGACTGCAGGGATCATGCCGGCTCTCGTTGCATAAGCAGCCGCGCTAGCGCTTGTATTTCCGGTCGAAGCGCAGACGACGACTTTTGCGCCATCTTCTGCGGCTTTGCTCATCGCCATTGTCATACCGCGATCTTTAAATGATCCGGTTGGGTTCGAGCCTTCTACCTTTACCCAAACTTCGCCCTCGAGCATCTCTGAGAGCACACAGGCGTATACCAATGGTGTGCCACCCTCGTTGAGCGTGACAATTGGCGTCTTTCCAGAAACTGGAAGGCGATGGCGATATTCGTTGATAACTCCGCGCCACGGTCGGGCTTGTTTCTTGCCGAACATCAGAAGGTGCCACCTTCTACTCGAATAACGCTCTCAACAGATCGAACTGTATCTAGATTACGTAAACCTTCGACCGTCTCAGCGAGCGCAGCATCGGTTGCGGTATGAGTCACGACAATCAATTCGGCTTGTGCCCCACGGCCATCTTGACGAACAGTTTGGATTGACACTGAGTGAGATGCAAAGACATTTGCCACTGATGCGAGAACACCCGGACGATCATTGACATTCAATCGAATTAAGTATCGAGTGAGAGTCTGACCCATTGGCGCTATCTCGCGCTCTGCATATGTACTCTCCTTGGGCCCAAGGCCACCAATGACTTTATGACGAGCAACTGCGACCAGATCACCCAAAATCGCCGAGGCGGTAGGGGCGCCACCTGCACCACGACCATAGAACATCAATTCTCCAGCCGCTTCTGCTTCTACGAAAACTGCGTTGAAGGAATCTCGAACTGCAGCTAGAGGATGGGTGTTTGGTATCAAAGCAGGATGCACGCGCACTGCGATTCGACCGTCACGGGTCAATTCAGCGATAGCGAGAAGTTTTACAACATGCTCCATCTCATTTGCGATCCGTACGATATCTGCAGTGATTCCAGATATTCCCTCTCGGTAAACATCCGTTCCACTGACCCTCGAATGAAAAGCCAAACTAGCAAGAATCGATGCCTTTGCAGCAGCGTCGAATCCCTCGACGTCTGCAGTCGGGTCAGCCTCTGCAAAACCTAGCGTTTGCGCCTCTTCAAGCGCGCGTTCGAAAGACATTCCCTGGCTAGACATCTGACTTAGTATGTAATTGGTGGTGCCATTAACGATTCCCATGACTCGTGCCACGTGGTCACCAGCAAGTGAATCGCGTAGTGGCCTGATGATCGGAATCGCACCAGCAACGGCCGCCTCGAAATAAAGGTCAACATTATTCTTTGCAGCCGCTTCGAAGAGTTCGCCACCATGTTGCGCTAATAATGCTTTGTTTGCAGTGACAACTGACTTGCCGGAGTTGAGCGCATCAAGAATGAGTGAGCGCGCTGGTTCGATTCCTCCGATTACTTCGATGATCACATCAATCGCTGGATCTTTAACCACTGCATTCGCATCGGTAGTGACATGCACCCCAGATTTGACGAGTTCAGGACGCGATTTCTTGCCATCATTAACCGCGACAGCCTTCAAAGTGAGCGCAGCGCCAGCGCGAGCGGCAAGGTCATCATGTCCGGCGACCAATTGCGCTGCGACATTACTGCCGACCGAGCCAGCACCAAGTAGTCCGACCGTAATGGCTCGGCTGGTTAGTTCTCGTTCCACTGTCTAACTCTCCCACATCGGGCCCTCATCAGGGCGTCTGCAGCATGCGTCTTCGCGGTCATCCCTCTTCAAGGGCGAGCAAGTCGGAGATTTTCTCGCGCCGAATAATGGTTTTCGACTTGCCATCACGGACCGCAATGACGGGCGGGCGGAGAATGTGGTTGTAATTACTTGCCATGCTTCTGCCATACGCACCGGTTGCTGGGATAGCCAGAACATCACCAGGAACAATGTCGCTGGGCAGTGCGATATCGCGAATGATGATATCTCCAGTCTCGCAGTGCTTTCCTACTAAACGCGATGCTGTAAGAGGAGCAGTTGAGACGCGATTTGCAAGTAGTGCTGAATATTCCGCGCCATATAGCGACGGCCTGATGTTGTCACTCATGCCACCATCAACTGAGATATACGTTCGAGTCTTACCATCTTCTAGAACGACATCTTTGACAGTTCCGACTTGATACACAGTAATCATCGAAGGACCAACTATCGCCCGGCCAGGTTCGATTGCGATTGTCGGCATGGCTATCTCATACTTTGCACAATTGCTCGAGATGGCACCGTGAACTTTCTGCAAGACAATCTCTAGGTCAAGCGGATCATCGGAATCTACGTATGCAATCCCAAACCCACCTCCAAAATTAAGATGGTGTAGTTCGACTTTATGAATACCTCTTACTTCAGCGATAAATTTGATTAATCGCTCTACTGCGAGAATAAAACCCTCTTGATCAAAAATTTGCGAACCAATATGGCAGTGCACGCCTACAACCTCGATATGGGCGGCGTTGAGCGCGGTTGCCACTGCTAACATCGCAGCACCACTTGCAATGGAGAATCCGAATTTCACATCTTCATGTGCTGTGGCAATCGATTCATGGGTATGCGCTGACACTCCAGGAGTCAATCGAATCAAAACAGCCTGTTTCTTATTAAGTTTGCCGGCGATAGAATTTATTCGATCGAGTTCGATGAGGGAATCGGCGACGATGTAGCGCACACCAACCCGAATGGCTTGCTCGATTTCATCAAGTGATTTGTTATTGCCATGTACTTCGATTCTGTTGGTGGGGAAATCTGCAGCGAGTGCTACATCAAGTTCACCGCCGGTGCAAACATCTAGATTGATGCCCAACTCGGCCAACCACTTACAAGTCGCAATCGAAGTGAACGCTTTGCTGGCGTAATACACCTCTGAGTCGTCTCCGAAATACTTGGTGAGCACAGTGCGAAAACGCTGCGCTCGACTGCGAAAGTCAGACTCGTCAAGGATAAAAGCGGGCGTTCCATAGTGAGCGATCAAATCTGAGACTTTGATGCCAGCAACCGAAAGTTCGCCCGACTTTTCATTGGTCGTCGCGCTCACAGGCCAGATCGATTGATTGAGGTGAGTTACTTCAGCCATCACATCCGCTCCGGTGCGCTCACGCCCAGAAGGTCCAGGCCATTTGCAAGTAATTGCCGCGTAGCCGCACAGAGTAACGCGCGCGAGCTATGCAGCGCAGAAGGTTTCTCCTCGCCCATCGGCAGTACTCGACAATCATTGTAAAAACGATGGTAGAGCCCGGCTAACTCCTCGAGGTAACGAGCAATCTTATGTGGTCCGCGCACTTGGGCGGCGCTCAGCACCACTTGAGGGAATTGAGCGATAGCGCCGGCTAATTCATTCTCACGTTCATGCACGAGTAGGTCTTCCTGAAAATCAGCAAGCTCTAGTGAGACCCCGAGTTCGCGCGCATTACGTAAGAGCGCACTTATTCGAGCGTGGGCATATTGCACGTAATAAACCGGATTGTCGTTGGAGTGTTTCTTGAGCAGATCTACATCAAGAGTGAGTGGCGTGTCAGTTGGGTATCTGCTCAATGTATAGCGCGCAGCATCAACGCCAACTTTCTCAACCAATTCTTCTAGAGTGATAATTGTTCCGGCACGCTTTGAGAGTTTAACCTCCTCACCGTTCTCAAAAATCTTCACCATCTGGCCAATTAAGACTTGGATGTTCTGGTCAGGATCATCACCCGCACATGCAACGAGAGCTTTGAGGCGTCCGACATAACCATGGTGATCCGCGCCGAGCAAGTAGATGCAGAGATCAAAACCGCGCGAGCGCTTGTCCAGGTAATAAGCAGTATCCGATGTGAAATATGTCAGTTCACCATCAGCCTTGACCAAGACTCGATCTTTATCATCGCCAAAATCCGTCGTACGCAACCAGGTTGCACCTTCGGCACGAAAGATGTGTCCCTTATCTTCAAGTCGCGCTGCCACGCTTTCCACTGCGCCAGAATCATGTAGTGACCGTTCCGAATACCAAACATCGAAGTAGGTACCGAACTTTTCCAGCACACTCTTCTGCTCTTGAAGTTGAAGCCGGTATCCAGCCTCTCGAAATGCTGCGATAGCGACTTCATCCGCTAGTTTCATAATCGCAGGATTACTTGCCACTATCTGTTGGGCTAAATCAGCAATATACGCTCCGTGATACCCGTTCTCCGGAGTTGGCAATTGATGCGCTGCTGCATGCAGGGATGCTGCAAACAGATCCATTTGCGTGCCGCGATCGTTGATGTAGAACTCACGAGTCACTCGTGCGCCAGCAGCGATGAGTACGCGCGCAATCGAATCGCCCACCGCAGCCCAACGCGTGTGACCAAGGTGGAGTGGGCCTGTGGGATTGGCGCTGATGAACTCAAGATTGATGCTCAATCCGGCGAGCGCATTTCCACGACCATACGCGTCTGCTCGAGTGAGTACCTCACGGACCACAGCGCTCTGCGCACCGCGAGCGAGAGTGATGTTGATAAAACCCGGTCCGGCAATATCAACCTTGGCGATTCCAGGGATTCCACCAATAAGAGGTGCGAAACGTTCAGCTAATTCGCGAGGGTTCTTCCCGGCGGCTTTGGCCAATTGGAGCGCAATCGAGGTGGCGTAATCGCCATGCTCGCGATTCTTGGGGCGTTCCAACGTCAGGTGCTCTAACCCGGATGAGGCGCCGACGTGCGCAAGAGCAGCCCTGAGTGCGCCCCGTATCTCGTTAGCCAACTCCTCAGGATTCACACCTCTAAGGTTATCGGCATTACCCTTAGGCACGGAGCAGGCCACTTATCTCATGCGGGAGTGGTGAAATGGCAGACACGCAGGTCTTAGGAACCTGTGACTTCGGTCGTGTGGGTTCAAGTCCCACCTCCCGCACCAACTTTTCGGAGTTATAACGTGAAATTGCAAGAACTGCTCAAAGAGAGATATGTAGGGCGTTTCTACTTCGCGCGCTTTGTTTCTAATGTGGGCAATGGCATGGCGCCCGTTGCACTTGCCTTCGCAGTTCTGGACCTACCAAACGGCAGCGCGACTCTTCTTGGCACGATTCTTGGAATCAATACAGTTGCACTCTTAATCATGTTCCCTTTTGGTGGTGTTATCGCAGATCGTTACGGGCGAGCAAAGTGGATTGCATATGGCGACATCCTTACTGCGCTCTTGCTCTTCTTCCAAGTAACCTTCTTCGCAACCGGAAATGTTCCTTTCTGGGTCTTCCTTGTAGTCAATATTGGTTGCGGTTTATTACTTGGCATCTGGTGGCCGGCCTTTAATGGTGTCCTTCCTGCACTCTTGCCAAATCAAGCGCTCCAAAAGGCAAACGCGCTCAACAATATGTTTTCTAATACTGCGCTCATTATCGGTGCAGCGCTGGCCGGAATCCTAGTGAGCACTATTGGTAGCACATTCGCGCTCGGAGTTGATGCAGCCACATTTCTTATCGCAGGCATAGTTGTATATACATTCAAACATGTCACGCCACCAATGGAAGTCGTCGACAATACAGTCCTCCATGATCTCAAAGAGGGTTGGCGGGTGTTCACATCTTTTAGATGGCTCGTCGTGATTGACATTTGTTTCGCTTTCATAGTGATGTCGTGGGCAGCTGGTGAGAATGTCCTGGGACCGCTGGTTGCTAAAGAGAAATTCGATGGCGCAAAGTCTTGGTCGATGGTGCTCACTGCTGTTTCAATCGGTCTGATTGTCGGCTCGTTCATAGCGATGCGTTTTCATCCGAAGTACCCGATGTTTACCATGATGTGTCTAACGGTGTTTTTGGCAATCTACATCTGGTCTATTGCGCATCCACAACCGCTCTGGGTAATCATTATTGCTGCTTTTGTGTGGGGTGTGGTCTTCGATCTATGGAAAACAATTTGGGATACTGCATTACAAACGAGAATTCCCCGTGAAGCGCTCTCACGTGTTGCAGCATACGATGGTGTCATTGTCATGCTATTCAGGCCTGTGGGTTTAGCGCTCGCAGGACCTTTAGCCGATCGATTTGGAGTGGAAGCCACTCTCAATGGTGCCGCAGCAGTAGTGATCTGCGCGATTCTCTTCTCAGTACTCTTCCCAGAAGTGCGCACGTTCGAACGCCTTTAGTAAACCGGTGCGCCGTCATTGCCAGGCTGACTTCTCACGAGAAATCAATTCTGCCAGAGCGCGCATCGCCTTGCCACGATGGCTAATCGCATCCTTTAGATCTGGATCCATTTCCCCAGTTGTCTGCGAATAACCTTCCGGCACGAAAATAGGGTCATAACCAAAGCCATTGCCACCACGAGGCTCGCTGATCAAATCGCCCACCATCTCAGCACGAAGCACTCTTTGATAACCATTCGGTGCCACGAAAGCTGCTGCGCAAACAAATTGGGCTCGTCGATTGGAAACGCCGAACATTTCAGCGAGCACTTTCTGCAAGTTCGCCTCATCATCGCCATGAGCACCGCTATATCTCGCTGAGAAGATCCCTGGTGCACCACCCAGATGATCGATGGCTAGACCGCTGTCATCCGCGATTGCTGGAATGTGGGTGAATCTGCTCACGCTCTCTGCTTTGAGTAGGGCATTTCCCTCAAAGCTATCTTCAGTCTCATCAACATCTGCCAAGCCTGGGAAATCTTCAGTACCGAGAAGTTCCACTTCAGGAAGTTGTTGGGCGAAGATACGAGCCAATTCGCGAATCTTTCCTTTGTTACGCGTGGCAAGGACGATACGCACTTACCCGAGCGCCTTCTTCTGTAACGCTGTTAGTTGGGCACAGCCACTCAAGGCAAGGTCGAGCAAGTTATCGAGCAGCGCGCGATCGAAGGGATCGCGTTCTGCAGTTCCTTGGACTTCGACGAATTTTCCAGAACCGGTACAGACCACATTCATGTCAGTCTCGGCACGAACATCCTCTTCGTAGCAGAGGTCAAGAGTGGGTTTGCCCTCGATTATTCCCACAGATATCGCTGAGATCGAATCAATCAATGGAGATTTCGCAGCGATACCTTTTGCCATCGCCCACGTGATTGCATCGGAGAGTGCGACATAGGCACCGGTTATCGCGGCGGTGCGAGTGCCACCATCTGCCTGAAGGACATCGCAATCAAGGATGATGGTGTTCTCTCCTAACGCAGACATATCGATGATCGAGCGTAGCGATCGACCGATCAATCGTGAGATTTCTTGAGTACGACCACCCAATTTACCTTTGACGCTCTCGCGATCGGAGCGAGTATGAGTTGCCCGTGGCAGCATCGAGTATTCGGCGGTGACCCAACCCTTGCCTTGACCTTGCATCCAGCGCGGCACACCCTCTGTAAATGAGGCAGTGCAGAGCACTCGAGTCTTACCGAATTCGACGAGGACGGAACCTTCAGGGTGTTCAGACCACTGGCGGGTAAATCGCACCTCGCGAAGTTGATTACTTGCTCTGTTGTCGGCGCGAGCAACGTTAATGGTCATAACGTAAGCGTATCCACACTTCGCACCTCAGGACCAAGGAAGCGACGAGCAAGCGCAGAGAAGGTGCGAGTATCTCCGGTAGCCAAGAATCGATGAACTGGCGGTGTCGAATGATCGGGTCGCTCTAAGCCAGCATCGGCAAGGGTGCGATAGAGATCTTTCGCAGTCTCTTCTGCACTTGATACCAATGTGACCTCATCGCCAACGACGTACGAGATGATTCCGGTGAGTAATGGGTAATGGGTACACCCCAACACCAAAGTGTCAACATCAGCTTCGATAAGTGGCTTCAAGTAATCCTGGGCGATTTTTAATATCTCTCTGCCTGACGTCTCACCGCGTTCGACGTAAGAGACGAAGAGCGGGCAGGCTACCGATGTGATCTGCAATTGCGGCGCAGCTGCAAATGCATCAACGTAAGCGCGCGAATCAATCGTAGTCTGCGTACCAATGACGCCAACTTTGCCATTTCGAGTTGCGGCTACAGCCCGACGGACTGCAGGTTGGATCACTTCGATTACAGGAATGTCATACCGCTCGCGTGCATCCCGAAGCGTTGCGGCACTCGCGGTGTTACATGCAATAACGATTGCTTTGACCCCTTGTGCAACCAAGTTGTCCATGATCTCCAAGGCGAAGGAGCGAACTTCTGCTAACGGCCGCGGACCATACGGACCGCGTGCCGTGTCACCAACATAGAGAATGGGTTCGTTGGGAAGTTGATCCAAGATTGCCCGAGCGACGGTCAGTCCACCAACTCCAGAGTCAAAGACACCGATTGGCGCGCTCGGATCAGCTACAACGGAATTCATGGGACGAGCCTAAGCCCAGAGCTGCCCTTCAAGGCGTTCTTCAGCCTCAGAAGCATCCCCGTGGTAGATGCCGGTAGAGAGGTACTTCCAGCCGGCATCGCAGAGAATGAATGCGATGTCAGCGCTCTTGCCGGCCCGCAGCACTTCGTTACCGATACCAATTGCCGCATGCACGATTGCACCGGTAGAGATTCCAGCGAAGATGCCCTCTTCATCAAGGAGTTGGCGAACTCGCCGGACCGAGTCGTGAGCGCCGACCGAGAAACGGCGAGTGAGAATCGTTGGGTCAAAAAGTTCAGGGATGAAGCCTTCTTCGATATTTCGCAGACCATAAACCAACTCACCGTATCGAGGTTCAGCCGCGATGATCTCGACATCTGGCTTCTTTTCGCGGAAGAACCGACCCGTGCCCATCAATGTGCCAGTAGTGCCAAGCCCTGCGATGAAATGGGTAATGGTTGGAAGATCCTCAAGTAACTCAGGTCCAGTGCCGTGATAGTGGGCATCAGAATTCGCCGGATTTCCATATTGATAGAGGAAGACCCATTCAGGATTTGCCGAGGCCAATTCTTTTGCCACTCGCACTGCCTCATTCGATCCACCTGCAGCCGGAGAAGCAATGATCTTCGCACCCCACATCTCGAGTAGTTGCCGGCGCTCGACTGAGGTGTTCTCTGGCATCACGCAGATCATCTGATACCCGCGTAATCGGGCAATCATTGCTAAGGAGATTCCAGTATTGCCAGATGTTGGTTCGAGAATTGTCGCGCCCGGCTTGAGCAGACCATCACGTTCAGCCTTTTCGATCATGTACAAAGCAGCACGATCTTTTACCGATCCCGTGGGATTGCGATCTTCCATCTTCGCCCACAGTCGAACATTTGGCGCAGGAGAGAGTTTTGGTAAACCGATGAGCGGAGTACGTCCTACCGATTCAACGAGCGAATTAAATCGCGCCACAATTTTCCGCACCACCGGCAACAGCAGGAAGGATCGTTATCTTGTCTCCAGAGTTAAGGACTAGGTCGAGACCTCCGAGGAACCGGACATCCTCATCGTTAACATAGACATTGATGAAGCGAAGTAATTGCCCATCGGCAATGATCCGCTCATCGAGTCCGCTAAATTTATTTCCGAGATCAGCGATCAACTCCCGCAAGGTCGCGCCATTCGCGCTCACCACTTTCGCGCCACCGGTGTAAGGACGCAAAATGGTGGGAATCCGAACTTCAATTGCCTCGCTCATCTCTTTATTATCCCGCAGAGCGTGGCTTGACGCTAATCGCCGACAATCTCTACCGGTTCTTCGGTCACAACTCCATCGATGATGCGAAATGAACGAAATTCGCTTCTAGATGCAATCGCTTCGCGAGTAGAGACAAGCACGTAATGCGCGTCGGGCTCCCCTGCGTAGGCAATATCAGTGCGAGAGGGATATGCCTCTGTCGATGTGTGCGAGTGATAGATGACTACAAGCGACTCATCCCGATCATCAAGTTCTTTATAGAGGTGGAGCAACGCCTTCGACTCGAATTCATAGAAGGTAGGTGAATAGGCGGAGTTCACCATGGGGATGTGGCGAGTCAGGGCGGCAGTTGCAGCAGAGCCAACAATCACCCCACAGGCTTCGATGGGGTGTTCCTGTTCGGCGTGCTCCCAGATGGCCGCAACCAGAGAGGCGGGGATCTGCAAGACCATGGCTCAAGGGTAGAGGGCGCGACCCAGCCCACCTCTGCGAGAGGGCCAAATCTGCGGAAATTGGGGGGTTTGGCCAGATTATTTATAAAAAAAGTTTATGAAAAAGGCGATTTTAGGTTGCATTGCTGTGAGCCAGGCCTCACCCTTAGGTTAACAGGCGCTTGGAAAGCCAGACCGTTGATATCGGGGCCTGGCTCGGCTGGCGCCTCCTGGCGGGCAAAAAAGCCCACGGGGCACTACAACTACGGAAGGCATTCACTCTATGTCAAATGCTGTCGCACTAACCGAAGGCCAATTTAACTGGATCTACAACACCCTCTCATTTGGCCTCATCAGCATGATCGCATGCACCGTGTACACCTTGGTCTCCCAGCCACGGGTACTCCCTAAGTACCGCAAGGCGCTCGTGCTCTCCTCGATGGTCACCTTCATTGCTGGTTACCACTACTGGAGAATCTTCAACTCCTTCCACGAGGCTGCTGGCGATGGATTCAGCATCACCATCAAAGGCTCCAACAATGCCTTCAACGAGGCATACCGTTACGTGGACTGGATTCTGACCGTACCTCTACTTCTCGTCGAAGCAATCGCTGTCTTGGCGCTCGCCAAAGAGGTCGCTGCTTCACTCACCACCCGCCTTGTCATCGCCTCTGCATTGATGATCGGCCTTGGGTATCCAGGTGAGATTGCTGCTGAGAACAATCCAAAGATTATGTGGGGCGTTCTTTCAACAATCCCATTCATTTATATCCTCTACGTACTCTTCCGCGAACTTGGCGCATCACTCGAGCGTCAACCAGCGGGTGTAGCCGCGACCGTTGGTCGACTACGGTTACTCCTCATCGGTACATGGGGCGTTTACCCAATTTCCTACCTATTCCCAATCTTGGGAATCGAAGGAACCGATGCATTCGTCTGGCGCCAGACTGGCTACACGATTGCGGATATCTTGGCAAAGTGCGTCTTCGGACTCACGATCTACAAGATCGCTCGCATGAAGTCAGCGGCAGAAGGAATGAAGGAAGATTAATATCTTCTAAACATTCAACTAGTTTCACGCTAGTAGAGAACCGGGTGGGAAATCCACCCGGTTCTTTTTATTGATCTTTCCTTCTTTTACTGCTTTTACTTCGTTTCATTTTTATCTCATTGTGAATTGACTATAGAATCCCAACATGGCAAAGCGATTGCTCTTCATTGAACATGATCATGTGAGTCCTACTGGGCCACTAGGTGAACGATTCTCCGATCATGGCTACGAGATTTCCCGCATCGCCGTCGTGCCCGAATCACGTTTCAACGAACCGAATGTCTCAATTAATTGGCCCAACTTCACCGAATACGAAATTATTGTTCCGCTCGGCTCACCATGGGGAGTCTGGGAGGACGATCGAATCGGCAATTGGCTCCACCCAGAGTTGGCTCGCGCACGTGAAGCGCACGCTGCCGGCGTTGCCATCATGGGAGTTTGTTTTGGTGGGCAATTGATGGCGCGAGCGCTCGGCGGCAGCGTCGAGCGAGCCACGCGAGCTGAAGTCGGTTGGTTAGAAATTCAGAGTGACTCGACAAATATCCCACCTGGTCCATGGTTTCAGTATCACTGGGACCGCTGGTACACCCCGCCTGGTGCAATCGAGTTAGCCCGCACTGATGTCGGTCCACAAGCATTCATCTTGGGGCGCACGTTGGCGCTCCAATTTCATCCCGAAATAAACCTCGAAATTCTCGACCTGTGGCTTGCGATGGAGGGTGGGTGCGCAGAGGTTGAGAGCGTGGGCATTGAACCTGAAGTGCTTCGGCAGCAGACTAAAGCGATCGAAGCACAGGCTCGCATTCGAACTCATGCCCTGGTTGATTATTTCTTACGCGATGTTGCTACAGCGGAGTGACGTAAGCCCCCGAGATCCCACCATCGACAAGGAAGTTAGATGCGGTGATGAAAGATGAATCATCGCTTGCAAGGAATGCCACTGCAGCAGCAATTTCTGATGCATCAGCGAATCGACCCATCGGAATATGGATCAAGCGACGTGCAGCTCGCTCTTTATCTTTCGCAAAAAGCTCCTGAAGCAGCGGAGTATTCACAGGCCCCGGTGAGAGCGCATTGACTCGAATCCCCTCACGTGCAAATTGGACGCCAAGCTCGCGACTCATTGATAACACGCCGCCTTTTGATGCGGTGTAAGAGATTTGCGATGTAGCAGCGCCCATAGTCGCCACAAATGATGCGGTATTGATAATCGAACCCTTGCCTGCCTTTTGCATGTACGGCAGAACTTCTTTGCAACAGAGGTAAACACTTGTGAGGTTGACCTCTTGTACTCGACGCCACGCCTCGATTCCAGTTGTGAGGATCGAATCATCATCAGGAGGTGAAATACCAGCGTTGTTAAATGCGATATCAATTCGCCCGTACGTATCGAATGCAACTTTGTACATATTCGCCACATCGACCTGACTGGTGACATCCGCTTGCACGAAGATGCCGCCAACTTCATCTGCGATTGCTTTACCGCTCTCGGGATTGGTATCGACGACAACCACTTTTGCACCCTCTGCTGCGAGGCGTTGTGCTGTTGCTTTGCCGATACCACTGCCAGCACCGGTTATTACCGCTACTCGATTCTCTAACCGCTTGCTCATCGTGTTGTGCTCCCGATCTCTTATTCCGCTGTATTGATGAAGACGTTCTTGACTTCAGTGAAAGCATCCAATGCATCTGGACCAAGTTCGCGCCCTAAACCAGAACGCTTAAATCCACCAAATGGCGTCCAGAACCGAACCGAGGAATTGGTATTGATAGATAAGACGCCAACATCGACGGCACGCGCTACGCGAAGGGCCCGGCCAATGTTCTGAGACCAGATTGATCCCGATAATCCATATTCAGTGTCGTTGGCTTTTGCTATCGCATCAGCCTCATCCTCGAATGGGAGCACCGAGACGACTGGACCGAAGACCTCTTCACGCCATGAACGTGCACTCGCATTTTTAGGAAGTAGCACGGTTGGTGCCATCCAAAAACCTTTACCCGTCGGCGCAGAGCCAGTGAAGGCAATCGGTTCGTCTAGATAACTTTGAACACTCTCTAATTGCTTCCTAGATATCAAAGGTCCCATCTCAGAGCTCTCGAGATTCGGATCTTCGACGCGCACGTTTCGTACTGCACGCTCGAAAAGTTCCATGAACTTATCGAATGCTGTTCTTTGAACGAGAATACGAGTGCGTGCGCAACAATCTTGCCCAGCGTTATCAAAGACTGCATAGGGAGCAGCAGCCGCTGCTTTCTCGAGATCGCTATCAGCGAAAATGATGTTCGCGTTCTTGCCGCCAAGTTCTAAAGTCACGCGTTTGATCTGTTCGGCACAGCCGGCCATGATCTGCTGACCGACTGCGGTTGAACCTGTGAAGACGATTTTGCGCACGAGTGGGTGGGTGACAAACCTGTTGCCGACGATGCTGCCCTTTCCAGGTAGAACCTGGAAGACATCAGCAGGAATCCCAGAATTATGGGCAATCTCAGCTAATTTCATTGCAGTCAATGGCGTATATTCGGCCGGCTTGAGCACGACTGTGTTGCCTGCTGCAAGAGCTGGCGCAAAGCCCCAGCCAGCGATTGGCATCGGAAAATTCCACGGGACGATAATGCCAACTACACCTAGGGGTTCCTTGAAGGTTACATCGATGCCATTTGGCACCGGTATCTGTTTGCCAAAAAGTCGTTCTGGTGCGGCGGAATAGTAATTCACCGTATTGACTACATTGCCAACTTCCCAAATGGCGTTACCGCGTGTGTGACCAGAATTTTTGATTTCTAAATCGGCAAGCTCATTCTTGTGCGCTTCGATATTTCGTGCGAAGTTACGAAGTATTTCAGCACGCTCGCCGGGAGCAAGAGCTCGCCATTGTGGGAATGCCGCATGCGCCCGCGCAATTGCATCGTCAGTCTCCGCTAGCGAGAAAAGTTCGACGGTTGTGACGACAGATTCATCAGAAGGATTGATGACTTGATAGTCCAAGATTAGAACCTCTCGAAGTTTCGGAAACGCTCCCAATCAGTCACTGACCGATTGAATGCTGCAAGTTCTACTCTAGCCATGTTTGCATAGTGATCTTGCACCTGCGCTCCGAAAACGTCACGAATCCATGAGGACTCACTCCATAGAGTCAGGGCTTCTTGCATAGTGCTCGGCACACGAAGGGAATCAGAGGTATATGCATTACCTTCAAAAGCTGGTTCGAGTTTCAACTTCTTCGAGATTCCATCGAGACCAGCAGCCATGATTCCGGCAATGGCTAGATAAGGATTGACATCCCCACCCGGAATTCGATTCTCTAACCGCAGGCTTGGACCATGCCCTACCAAGCGGAACGCACAGGTTCGATTATCCCGACCCCACCTGATGGCAGTCGGTGCGAAGGAACCCTCGACGAAACGCTTATAAGAATTGATATTTGGTGCGAACATCAGAGTTAACTCGCGCGCGTGTGCAAGTTGTCCGGCGATAAATGATCGTCCTAAATCACTCAATCCATGCACGGAGTCGCTCTCGTCGCACATCACCAATTCATCGCTCAAGCCACGAAATGAGACATGCATATGGGAGGAGGAGCCTTCGCGCTCGTTGAACTTTGCCATAAAGGTGATTGACTGCCCGAATTGCGCGGCGATTTCTTTCGCACCATTCTTATATACAGAGTGGTTATCACATGAGGTAAGCGCATCAGAATATTTGAAAGCAATCTCGTGCTGCCCATAATTGCACTCACCCTTAGCAGACTCGACAGTCATGCCTGCGCCAGCCATCCCGAGTCGTATTGCGCGCAAAATAGGTTCGACTCGAGCGCCGCCTAGGATCGAATAATCGACGTTATAAAGGTTTGACGGAGTGAGATCGCGGTAGCCCTTTTTCCACGCGTCTTCGTAAGAATCATTGAAAAGGATGAACTCCAATTCGGTGCCCACCAGCGCTTTCATCCCAGCCTTATTGAGCAATTCCACTTGCTTTCGCAAAATCTGCCGCGGTGAAGCCACGACGTCTTTCCCGTCAAGCCAAAGGACATCGCACAGTACGAGGGCAGCTCCCTCTTGCCAAGGTATCCGGCGCAAGGTTGCTAGATCTGGGTGTAGCGCGAAGTCTGCATATCCGGCATCCCACGATGACATCTCGTAACCAGAGACAGTATTCATGTCGACATCGACTGCTAGCAGATAGTTGCACCCTTCGGTGCCATGGTGGAGAACCTCATCGATGAAATAAGAACCATGAATACGCTTGCCAACCAACCGTCCCTGCATATCGGTCATCGCTACGACGACTGTGTCAATCGAACCCGAAGCGACCCCGGCGCGAAGTTCTTCGACAGATAGAGCGGCCATGGCGTAAGTATTCCATGACGAGAATACAAAAGAAACCCCGCCATTTTCATGACGGGGCTCTTTAAGAGATGCGCAACTTTATAGAGTTGATTTTGGACCAGTGAACCATTTCTTGACCGAAAGGTGCCACCAAATCCAAAGCAGAATCAATGAACCACCCGTCACTATCGGCGCGTAGTTCACCGCAGTCCAAGTGAAGTCCTTGTTTCCAGGAGTGCCTGCTGGAGCGAATGGCAAGATGAAGTAAACAGAGATGATTGCAATCTCTGCTACCGCAATAGTGCACATCCATTTGTACTTGCTACCTAATGTCCACTCTCCCGCCTTGAAGCTATCGCCAGCTTTTAGCCGAAGATAAATCGGAATCAGGAAGGCGAGGTAGAGGCTGATGACGCACACTGAAACGACAGCGTAGAAGGCAGTCGGTGCTCCAGTTGGACTCTTCCATAGCGCAGGAAGGGTGAGGATCACTCCAAGAAGTGATGAGATCAGAACTGCATTCTTTGGCGTGCCATTGTTTGTGACTTTGCGCCAAGTCTTGTGTCCTGGAACCGCGCCATCACGCGAGAAGGCAAAGACCATGCGTGAGCATGAAGTCAAGCAAGCAGTAACACAGAAGAGTTGGCCAGCAGTCGTGATAATCATGACCAACTTGAAGGCTGCGCCACCACCAAGTGCCGTGTAAAGCAACATGATGATTGATCCGCCACCGAATGGGTTTACCTTCGGATCAAAAGATGAGATTGCATCTACATTCGTTGCTGCAAAAAGGAAGGCTAACAAGAGGATATATCCACCCACTGCTGAGTAGAAGATCGATTGCCAGATTCCGCGTGCAGCAGACATGTGCGCACCTTTTGTCTCTTCAGACAAGTGTGCTGATGCATCAAAGCCGGTGATGGTGTACTGCGTTAACAAGAAGCCAAGCGGTAGGACATAGAACCAGTAATTGCTAAATCCTGATTGGTTAATTTGGGTCGTGAAAACCCAATCCACGGATTGATGCTTCTCGGGAACAAAGATCAGGATTCCCACGACGACTGCCGCGCCAATCACGTGCCACCAAACCGAGATGTTGTTGACTAACGCGAGTAATTGGCTCGAGAAGATATTAATGAGCGTGACTATCGCAATGATTATGACGAAGAGTGCGAACTGTTGCTTGATGTAATCGCCACCCATGAAACTCGTTCCATAATCTGGGAAGAAGGAGCCGAGTGCGATATTCAAGAAGCTGGCGGCACCATAACCCACTGATGCCGTGACAGAGACGAGTCCGATGAGGTTAAGCCAACCGGTATAGAAACCTGCCTTCGCTCCCCCGAGCTTTGATGCCCACCAATAGATTCCTCCTGAAGTCGGATACGCGGATGCCAATTCCGACATGCAAAAACCAATGATCAGGATGAAAAGTGAGATCAGTGGCCAGCCAATTGCAATAGCAACTGGACCACCGTTGTTCCACGCTTGAGCGAAGGTCGTGAAACAACCCGCGAGAATGGAGATGATCGAGAACGAGATTGCGAAGTTAGAAAATGCGCTCCACGTCCTACTGAGTTCTTGCTTGTAACCAAGCGCCGCTAATCGACGTTCGTCATCAGCATGGTGCTCTATATTCACTAACTACCCCCTATGTAGTCGACCGGCACGAAAAGAACAGATGGCTCTGGTCTCTTTGCTCGCACCAGGTACTATTACTAACGAAAAGTGTCCTCTTAAGGAGGAGGTTTTCCTATCAAATGTGTCGTCTAATGGCATTCGTGTCGGGGCAAACCCGCGATTTTCCAGGCGTCGTCGGACGAGATTTTCCGGAATTCGTAAGGCTTTCCAGCTTCCACAAAGATGGCTGGGGCATCGCAATGAATAACGCACATAAGAGCCAAGTTCTAATCTCTCGGGCCCCCGAACGTGCCAGCGCAAGCGCTGTATTCGAAGAACGCATTCACGAAATGCATGGTGACGGCGGATTACTCCACTTACGTTGGGCGACTTCAGGTCTTGAGAATTGCGACGAGAATACGCACCCGTTTGTACATGGCCAATATTCATTCATTCACAATGGAGATATCCGTCCGCGCGAGAACCTGGATCAATTCATTAGGGACGAGTTAAATGCTATTCGTAATGGTGAGACTGATAGTGAGCGGTATTTCTATCTACTTCTGACTGAGATTGATCGGCATGGGATAGTCGATGGTGTGAAATCTGCTGTCGCGCTCATTGAATCGGTCTGCACATATTCGAGTATCAACGCAATGTTACTCACGCCCGAACACTTGATTGTTATCACAAAATTCAATCCTAATCGAATACCTGCTGGACAGCCTGAAGATTATTACGAACTTCGATACACAATTTCTCAAGACACGTTCTTGATTGCTTCAAGTGGATGGTCGCAATCAGGCTGGAAATCTCTCTCTAACGGGACTTTGCTGATCGTGAATCGTAAATCAACGCTCCGCGCTGAGGATGTCGAGCAGTATCTCTTGTAGCCAACCCAACCAGGCAAATAAATTAAAAATACCCTTATCAGGATTTGTCTCATCCATTGCTGCGAATCGATCCTGCGCATCTTCAGTGATGTTCAATCGAGTACCCAATGCAAGTCGCATATCGTTTAGCCCCATTAACCACATCTGCGCAACTTCTTCGGCGAGTATGAAGTGGAGTTCTTCTCTCCTATTCAAACCAGGCTCAGTGAGATCCAATGCATGATCCCCAAGATTCTCAATCAAAGCATCTCGAATTGCGTGGGCATGTGCGCGCTTCTTTTCACGTGCACTATGTTCGGTGTACCGGCGGAACTCAGCCGCATCCTTCGCTTCCTCATAGGCATCAGGAAGTAGCCGCGCTAAAACCGGATCATCTGGTAGCGAGTCATTACCGGAGATTCCGACTACGGCCAATAGTGGGTCGGCCGGAGCATCTCCCTCGCCGAGTAATTCCAATATCTGCTCTGTCAGACTCTTGAGAATCGCGCCTTCGTAATGCGAGAACGTCGCCAAGATCTCGCCATTTCGCTTCCGTGAGAAACCACTCATCGCTGCACTCTTATTTGGTTTAGCGCCATGTCATTCCATCCGCTGCAATGTAGCCCAGAGACCATATTCATGAAGCATCGCCACATCGTGCTCCATCTCTTCGCGAGTGCCGGTGCTTACCACTGCTTTCCCAGAGTTGTGCACCTGCAACATCAACTCGTGCGCTTTTGTCCGCGAATATCCGAAAACGACCATAAAGACATGGGTCACATAGGACATCAGATTTATTGGGTCATCCCAAACAATGGTTACCCAGGGTTTATCGTGAAGGGAACGTAAGAAATCTTCGACTGAATCAGAGGGCGTAACTTCAGTGTCAGCAGTGCTTGCCTGTGGGCTCGAACTCACAGCGCCTCCCATCCGCTATCTCACAAGAACAGTAAACGGTTCGCCTTCGGAACTATTGTATTTTTCACTCGCGGCAACAGTAACTCGAAAGGTCATAAAGCCCTTGGTCTTGGGATAGACCAGGAATAGATGTCCCCCGTTCAGTTCTGAAACTGTCGCGCTATCGCGTGTAACCCAATTCTCACCAATTCGCTCCTGCAAGGTGACCTCCCCCTCGCGTGGCGTCAGTTGCGCCAGAATCTCGAGGGGTTTTCCTGCTTTTGCGAACGTTGGCGCTGAAATGCTGAGCGTCCGAGTTACTTTCACGACGCCAACCTCGCTCTGGCTCGCTAAGCGCTCCCAGCTCTCTAGGGAGATCGCTCGAAAAACCAGCGATCCACCCACGACAAGGTCGAGCTCCGCCCTTCCTTCCCGATTAGTGGTGACTTTCGAAAGTTCACTCCATGGATCATTCTCATTCCGTCGAAATTGGAATATCACCTCGAGATTCTCGATTGGCGATTTATCCTTGAGTGCGAACAATGCACCTATCCGCTCGGTCGTCCCATACTTCGTCGTAACTTCAGGATTAACAATCGTGGCAATGACTTCATCTGGTCCGATAGTCCGCGCGAATTCTAATAACGAGTTGATGGAGTCGGGGCTTGCTTGGCTTAACGTCCATTGCGTCAAGCCACCAATGCGATATCGCGAAATGAACTCTGCGCGCGCAAGGTATGCACGTTTGTCTTGGAACCATGCCACTCGGGTCGCCGTACAAGAGACGGGTTCGCCGGCATCATCAACACCGTTATAAGTCTTTTGATATGTAAAGGTTGCTTCACCGCGCACCGAGTCATAAACCGGGGTGGTGCCATAGGCAAGTGCCAACTCGGAGCCTTTTGCTGAATCGAAGACCGCTGCCTTGGCTCCAGGCTTAATTAACGTAGCCACATTCTTAGGGCATTTACCATCGACTTTCGTGATCCAGTCCCGACCATATCCTGGTATTCCCACCCACACTTTCGATGCAGGCAAGAGTGAGATCGCATATTTCAAAGAACTCTCTGTCCATTCCAATGGACCAATTGGCCCAGGCTTCGAGACTGAAAAGTCATACGTCATGATTCGTAATCGATCGATATATGGCGCAATACCGGCCCAGTTATAGACGTGATAAGACCCCTTACGACCAGTTGCTGGATCAAAGAGCACCGGAGTAGTGACCGAAAGTAATTTATTCTTTGCCCGCAAACTTGCCGAGAGATCGATGATGAATTGAGTCCATAACGGTTTTGTCTTACTCCATGATGATGATCCATCAACAAAAGCGAAACCTTCAAGATCTAGATCGATGCCATCGAAATTATTAGTCACCACTAGATTCGTGATAGTCGCAACGACTTCCTTACGAGTGCTCTCCTTCGCTAGATATCCGGATAGCACCAACTTCTTCGTGCCATCTGTAATAGCGGGCAGGATCTTAAGGCCTTGAGATCGGAGTAGTTCTACCTGCTCTGCCATCTTTAATGACGGATTTGCAGAAGTGAATTGGTTCTTGATGGTCTTTGTGCCAGTGAGTGAATACCAGAAAGGTGACACCTCGCCCATCATCTCCTTATAAGCAATGGTGCGGGCTACCGAGGCTCGTACGCTGTAATAAGGAATCCACCCGGTATAAATTTTGCGCGCGGGTTTGATAGTCGATGAACTAGTTGGTGTTTGGGTATTTGCCGACGTAACAGTGTTCGAATTAGTGTTCGAATTAGAGCTGGGACTTGAGTTCACACTCGGATTAGCACTGGGATTAGCACTGGGATTAGCACTGGGATTAGCACTGGGAGCCGGCGAACTTGCGGTTGCAATCGGCATTCCGAATATCGCAGTGGGAATAGCAATAACAAAAACTTGGAGCAGGGCAACAATCGCTTGTGACTTTCGCCAGTTGCGCTCACTCATAATAAGTACATTATTGCTTCAAGCGACTATAAATCTCTTTACATGTTGGGCAAATTGGAAAGTTTTGTGGGTCACGAGTAGGAATCCATTTCTTCCCGCATAATGCGCGAATTGCTTTTCCGGTTACCGCGGATTCGGTGATTTTGGCTTTATCGGCGTAATGCGAGAATCGTTCATGATCTCCTGAATCTGTATCGATTCCAGCGCTCTCACTCTTAGGTCGGACCAGAGTCTGAATCCGCTCTCGAATACTCATAAATCCCCCAGTCATGCGCCAGTACGGTGGCACAAGCCTAAAGGCAAGAGGCGTACCCTTCTCCTTATGACTTCAGCGGTTGGACACCTTAAGGACCTCGTTAGTTCTGATGCGCTGAGCCGAGATGACCTCGAACTTCTCCTCGAGAGCGCTGCTCGGTTTGCCGTGAAGCCGCTCTCTGAATCTTCCTTCCTCGCAGGTGAGAGCGTCGTTATATATATGAATAAGGCGTCGACCCGAACGCGTTTAGCCTCTGAGACCGCGGTAGCCCATCTCGGTGGGACTCCGATTTTCGTGCGTGGTGATGAGTTGCAGATTGGTCGCGGCGAGACTATCGCTGATACCGCCCGGATCATCAGCAATTTCGCAAAGGCATTCATCATCCGAACCTTCGCACAGAGGGATGTGACCGAGTTCGCTAAGTGGGCAAGTGTTCCTGTCATCAATGCATTAACTGACGAAGATCATCCGACTCAACTTCTCGCCGATTGGGTAACGATTCGCGAGAATTTCGGGAAGAAAATCTCGGGGCGAAAATTCACCTATCTCGGCGATGGCAACAATATGGCTAACGCATGGATGTTAATCGGAGCACGATTAGGTGCACATATCACCATCGCAACGCCTCCTGGCAAATGGGCGCCTAACAACGAAGTCGTCCTTCGCGCCAATGAGATTGCGCGTCAGAGCGGCGGCACTATCGAGATCTCACATGACCCGATATCTGCAGCGCGCGATGCGAGCGTGCTTTATACCGATGTGTGGATGTCGATGGGCGATGCAGAGAGTGTGCGTGCTGAGAAATTGCGCGACTTGGCACCATTTGCTGTCACACCAGAGATTCTCAATCTCACCTCATCTGACTCGATTTTCATGCATTGTCTTCCTGCACATCGCGGCGAAGAGGTGGCAGCCGAGGTGATAGATGGTCCAAAGTCAGTGGTCTGGCGCCAAGCCTTCCATCGAAGAACCACGATTCAGGCGCTCCTCTTCCACCTGATAAATAAGGAGCTAAGCGGTACTGTTTGAGCGCTTTGAAAGGGCGGTTATGCAGATTTTTGTCCCACGCGAGAGTAAGTCTGGCGAACGGCGAGTGGCAATCGTCCCCGATGTCGTCACCAAATATATTCGTGCTGGATTTACCGTCACGGTTGAGGCCGGGGCTGGTGCTCATGCTCTTGCCGATGACCAGGCCTTCATAGCAGCAGGTGCTCAGATTGCCTCTGCCTCACAAATCAACCAGGCCGACGTCATTCTCTCTGTTAATCCTCTTACTACAGAGCAATTCGCCCAGCTTAAGAAAGGTGCAATCACAATCTCCTTTCTCTCCCCTACCCAATCCCTCGAGGCGATAAGCACATCAGCAAAATCTGGCGCGACCTCATTCTCGTTGGAATTAGTGCCGCGCATCTCGCGTGCACAATCAATGGATGCCCTCACGTCGCAAGCGCTCTGCGCTGGATATCGTGCAGCGCTCGTTGCTGCCGAACTTGCGCCACGCTTCTTCCCGCTTCTTATGACTGCCGCTGGAACTGTTACGCCAGCGAACGTCGTGGTGCTCGGTGCAGGAGTTGCAGGTTTGCAAGCAATTGCAACTGCCCGCCGCTTGGGTGCGGTGGTCTCTGCATACGATGTTCGTCCTGCTTCTGCTGACGAGGTTCGTTCAATGGGTGCCACCTTTATCGATCTGAAATTAGAGGCGCTAGAGGGCTCTGGTGGATATGCGCGGGAGATGACCGAGGAGCGCGCTGCTAAACAACGCGAACTACTCACCCCGTATCTTGCAAACGCAGATGTAGTCATCACCACTGCCGCAGTACCTGGACGCCCAGCCCCACAATTGGTGACAGACGAGATGGTGGCAGCGATGAAGGTCGGTGCTGTTATTGTCGATCTCGCTGCTGAGAGCGGCGGAAACGTCGCAGGTTCCAAAGCCGGCGAAATCATCGAGCGACACGGTGTTCGGATTTGGGGCGGAAAAGATGTACCAAGCCAACTCCCTTTCCATGCATCGCAGCTATTTGCAAAGAACTGTATGAACTTGCTCTTATTGATGGTGAGGAGCGAAGACAAAGAGGGTGAGAATGGTGGCGCGAGCACCAGTTCGCTCCATGTAGATTTCAATGACGAGATCATCGCGGCGAGCGCAGTAACCCATCAAGGCGAGATCCGCCACGAAGGTGCTAAAACCGCACTTGCAAACTCTCGTGGAGGTGTCCAGTGAGTAGTGGTCTAGCCCTTATTTCAATCTTTGTGCTTGCAGTGTTCGTTGGTTTCGAAGTGGTCTCTAAGGTTTCTTCAACCCTACACACCCCACTCATGAGCGGTGCGAATGCGATTCATGGAGTTATCCTGGTCGGAGCAATCATCGTTGCCTCCCACAGTGATAACACCTTGCAATTGACGCTCGCACTCGTTGCAATCGTCTTAGCGACCATCAATATGGTCGGTGGCTTTGTCGTGACAGATCGGATGCTCGAGATGTTCAAGCCAAAAAGATCTCCCAGTAATTCAAGTGATTCGGGAGAGGTGAAATAGGTGAGTCGCGACCTCTATGACCTTATCGGCCTCGTTGCGGCAATCTGTTTCATTCTTGCCCTTAAAGGTCTCTCCCATCCGAAGAGCGCCCGACGCGGGAATCTCATCGGCGCTGCTGGCGCGACTATTGCGACGCTCGTAGTTTTCTTTTACGGAGATCAACTCCCTCTGAAGAATCTCCCCTTGATTCTTGGGGCGATGGTCATCGGATTGGTAATCGGTGTTCCCGCTGCGCGCAAAGTACAACTAACCCAGATGCCACAACTTGTTGCGCTCTTTAATGGAGTTGGCGGTGGTGCTGCTGCGCTGGTTGCAATTGTCGAGTATCTCAAACTTGGTGAAGAGGCTGCTAAGGGTGGCGGCGCAATTGGGGCTGCAGTGCTCGTCGCGACGATATTCACCGTCGTGGTGGGCACGACCTCTTTCACTGGTTCGATAGTGACGTTCTTGAAGTTGCAGGAGTTAATGACAACGCGTCCAGTGATCTTCCCTGGTGGTCGGTTCATCATTGCCGGCAATTTAGTTGCGATCTTGGTCTGCAGTGGTTGGGTCTACTCCGCCGCAGACACCACCTCGGTGCTGGTCTTGATGGCGCTCTCAGCGATATTTGGTGTGCTCTTTGTCTTGCCAGTGGGCGGGGCCGATGTGCCTATTGTCATCTCACTCCTTAATGCATTCACGGGTCTCACGGTGGCAGCGAGTGGTTACGTCCTCGAGGCGACCCTGCTCATCGTGGCGGGAACTCTGGTTGGTGCATCGGGAACGATCCTGACCCGCTTGATGGCCGATGCGATGGGGCGTTCGCTCTTTGGAACGCTCTTTGGGGCGTTTACCGCAACAGCATCTTCCGTAGGAGCGGCCGATACCCGCCCGGTTAAATCTGGCTCGGCTGAGGATGTTGCAATCTTGCTCAATTACGCACGTCGCGTTGTTATTGTTCCCGGATTCGGGCTTGCCGTTGCGCAAGCACAACATACGGTTCGCGAACTCGCAGATTTACTCACAGCGAAGGGAATTGATGTCGCGTATGGCATTCATCCAGTAGCCGGACGTATGCCAGGGCATATGAACGTACTCCTTGCTGAGGCAAATGTTCCGTATGACCAACTGGTCGAGATGGATGAGATCAATCCGACCTTCCCACAGACTGATGTTTCGATTGTCATCGGCGCCAACGACGTTGTGAACCCTGCGGCGAAAACTACGCCAGGTTGCCCTATCTATGGCATGCCGATTCTTGATGTCCAACAATCGGGGAACATCATCTTCTTGAAACGATCGATGCGGCCAGGTTTTGCAGGAATCGAAAATGAACTTCTCTACGATCCAAAGACCACGTTGCTCTTTGGTGATGCGAAGGCATCGTTGACAAAAGTAGTCAGTGCGTTAAAAGCGCTCTGATTATCGCGCTATATTTCAGGACTCTTGGAGCTCGTCAGGGGTTCCGTGGATCTTATGGATATCACTAGGCCGTTTGATGGTTGGAATTCTGCCTAACTTTCCTTTTTGGAAATCATCGAAGGCTTGCAAGACTTCGCTCTTGGTATTCATGACAAAGGGACCCATCCATGCGACTGGTTCTTTGATGGGTTCGCCTCCAAGAATGAAGACATCCATCTGAGGCATACGTGATTCTTGTTTATCATCAGCCGAGATGATGATGGAGTCACCTGCACCAAAGACCGTCATCTGGCCAGACTTAACTGGACGTCGCTCTAATCCCATCGAACCAAAACCATTGAGCGTGTATGCGAGCGCATTGAAATCGCTACGCCACGGTAGTCGTAATTGCGCACCTGGTGAGAGCGTTGCATGAATGAGCGTGATTGGCGTGCGCGTTCGGCCTGGGCCTTTGTAGATTCCGTTTGGTCCGGCAATCTCGCCTGCAATCACGCGAAGAAGCGCACCACCATCGTGTGAGGCAAGGAGCGCGACATCGTGTGCGCGAACATCTTGATAGGCAGGTGGCGACCACTTCTGCGCTTTAGGAAGATTTACCCAGAGTTGAAAGCCGTGAAAGAGACCACCGCTCACAACTAGATGCTCGGGTGGCGTTTCGATATGCAAGATTCCTGCTCCTGCTGTCATCCATTGGGTGTCACCGTTTGTAATCGTGCCGCCGCCACCATAGCTATCCATGTGGTCGAAGATTCCATCGATGATGTATGTCACGGTCTCAAAGCCACGGTGGGGATGCCAGGGTGTTCCTTTTGGTTCACCGGGTGCGTATTCGACCTCACCCATTTGATCGAGATGGATAAAGGGGTCGAGTTCGGCGAGATCGATACCGGCAAAGGCCCGACGTACGGGGAAGCCTTCACCTTCGAAGCCTTGGGGGGCGGTGGTTACCTGTTTGACGGTGCGGGGGCGGCTTTTCTCTGAGGTTAGTTGTGCATCGATGCGCGGGAGGACAGTGATGTCAGGGACTGTTACTGCAGGCATCGTCTTCCTCCGGTCTTAAATATTCATAGCAAGTTGTGAGGCGAGTTGTGAGGTGCCGTTAATGATAACAAGTAATCGCGTGGATGCATTCCCACGCAATTGTTGCGAGGGATCCGATATTGGATACCTGAAATCTGGTGCTCGCCTGGTGATTGTTGAGAGCGCACTTCGAATTGGCTCGGGTGACTTATCAACAACGCAGAAAGAATTTCGGCAAACTTGTCAGTACCCCAGAGAATCATCGCCCACGTGAATCTCCTTGATCAACGCGTGAGTGAAATCAGAGCCGAACGCCCTAGTGGTGCCAATCTGCTCGAGCTCACCTCACTCTCGCGCTATGAACTCACTCCCGATGGTCGCGTCGAACTCCTCGCTGCCCTCGAAAAACACGTTTCCTGGCTCAGTTCCCATATACACGAGGTCACATATCTCATCTCCTTAGATCAACCTGGCGCGCAATCTGGAGGAGCCTTCGAAGGCTATGGAGCGCAGGGTGGTGTGATCACCTCTGAACTCAATGATCAAGAACGAGAAGAGATTGCAGCGGCGCTTCGGATAAGTCCTAACACCGCGCAATCTCGAATCGACACCGCTCAACTGCTCGTAAACCATCTTCCTGAAACGGCACGAGCGCTCGCTGATGGTTCGATTTCGACTGCTCATGCAAACGCGATTGCGCGCGAAAGCGCCTCTCTTATTTATGGAGGGGCTGATAGGGCCGTGATTGCAAAAATTGAGGCGAAGGCAGTGGCGAGTGCAGAGTTCTCCACTCCAAATCAGATTGCAGTGGCAATCCGAAAGGCTGTTGCTCAAGTCGCGCCGCGCGAACTTGAGGAACGATTTGCCAGTGCACGCGAAGAACGTAAAGTCATCTGTTATCCAGAGCGAGATGGAATGGCGACAATCTCTGCTCTACTTACCGCCCCCGATGCTCGTTTAGTAATGCGCTCTCTCGAACTCCGGATCGCCGAGACGAAAGATGGCTCAAAGAGCGCCGATCAACGGAGAGCAGATGCTTTTGTTGACATTATCAATGGATCTGCCGCGCGTTCCGGTGCTGACGTGGGTGTTGCTGCGGGTGCGGGTGTTGCTGCGGGTGCGGGAGCCGAAAAAATGGGAGCCGGGGGTGATTCACAGGCAATCCCAGCGGCTTCTAGTGCACGCGCCAAGCCGCGCGAGAAATCTGCTATGACAATAAATGTCATCGTCGACCTTCCCACTCTCCTTGGGCTTGCTGAAAATCCAGCAGAACTTAGCGGTTACGGACCGATTCCTG
>CAZBCF010000002.1:67499-70267 GCA_964490435.1 uncultured Bifidobacterium sp.
CTCCTTGGGCTTGCTGAAAATCCAGCAGAACTTAGCGGTTACGGACCGATTCCTGCCTCCCTTGCTCGCGAATTAGCCGCATCACATCATTGGCGTCGCTTCATCACTGATCCAGTATCCGGAGAGTTACTTGAGGTGGGGCGCGATAAGTATCAACCCCCCGATGCTTTGGTCGATTTCATTACTGCACGAGATAGAACCTGTCGCTTCCCTGGATGTCGCCGCGCGGCAGAACTGAGCGATATCGATCATGCGATTCCTTGGGATGAGGGTGGCAAGACCTCTCCTGAGAATTTAGGAGCGCTCTGTAGAAGACACCATCGACTCAAAACTCATGGCGGTTGGAAGATTTTGAGCAACCCTGACGGTTCTTGCACATGGACTTCACCTTACGGAAAGGATTACTTCGTGCCGGTGCGTCCATTCAATGATGCTGCGTGAGCAAAACTCGAGAAGACAATAAATCTGCCTGGATGAGAAAAGCTATTCAATAGCCAGACGCAAAGGTGGGTAAGTGAAAATCTGCGTCTGCGCGGGCAAATACAAGTGATGATACGTGGGCTTGAACGGACTGGGCGTGCAGCTATTTTTCTAAAGTTTTCGATACTTGCTTATACCCCTTGGGGCACTTGGGATTTACTCCACGAGCAACCCACGTCTTTCCACCCTTGGCGCTGCATTTAAGAACGTAAGTCTTGGCTCCAGCGGCGCTCTTTGATCCATTCGAGTTGTTGTTTCCGACTGGATTGCCAGTAGTGCACTTTCCGCTGGCATCGCAACACTTTCCGGTTCCGTCACACTTCACCGTATCCGAGTAATTTCCTTGGTTGTTGCCGGAATTGTTACCGCCTTGGTTGTTGCCGGAATTGTTACCGCCTTGGTTGTTGCCGGAATTGTTACCGCCACCAGATTGTGTAAGTTTCACCCGTAACTTTGGCGATGAGAAGGTGAAGTTTTCTGCGCGAAGGAAGAACCAGCCATCCTTCTCCCCCACCTGCTCCTGCGCCGCAATCTCTTGACCATTCTCAGAGACAATCGAGACCGTTGCCTTTACGGGCACATTCTTAGCGAATCCGTAGATGGCCCTGGCGGCATCCGCGCGAATAGTTAAGTCGTAAGTACCGCGGAACGTTGCGCCTGAAGGAGTCAGGTGCGGCGCTCCTACTTGGTACTCCAACGACTGGGTCTGTTGGTTAAACGACGGCGGTCCGGGCACATAAGCGGTTGCATTGCTCGTTACGATTCCATCCACTTGATCATCTTTAGAAGCAAACCGCGGATCCGAACCCTCATTGGACGCTTTGAAGTACCACTGAGTTGTCAACGCCGCAGCAGTATCTTTCACAACGGGAATCCAGCCTTTGAGCACATCGAATTCTCTACTGCTTGCCAAGTGGGCAACATCCCATTGGTTTGGATCTGATACGCCGTACATCTTTCCCACGCTGGGGAATCCATTGCGATAGTACTTCTGAAGATCGGGAGAGAGCGCCGCCCAGGAACTTTTACCAAAGAGGACCGGAACTGTGACGGGCTCGCCAGAAACATCAAGTACAACAGCGTTTCCAGATGCAGATTTATTCAGGGTGAACGTTGGCTTACTCAACCGTCCATAGAACCAATTGGAGGGAGCCTTCGGGAAACGTATCGAGACCCCAAACGAAGTGCCATCTATTGGAAACGACTCGCGCAGGGCGCATTTACTCTCACTGTTAGTCGCGCATCCTCCGCCGACTATCGCATCCAGCCCATTCCCATCTGCGGTTACTAATTGATAGGTACCACTCTTCATCGAAGTTGCATACATGGCCACGGTGTATTCGTTAAATTGAAATGTCGGAGTGGATGTTGCGTTGGCCCGTTGCCCTCTGCCGCGAGTAGAGACAATCAATGTGTAACTATCGCCGCCGGATGAGTTCTTTATCCCTGGAATCTGCCATATGGAAGGTGGGCCACCTGAAGGCAGCCCTAGTGAAGAATCGCCGACAAAATCTGTGGGTCCCTGTGCGGGAAGATTCTCAGTGAATTTGCCAGAGACCTTTCCAGAAGGTGTCTTGGCATATACCTCCTGCACACAGAAAAGATCGGTTTCAGATTTGCAGGGTTGCAAAATCGCAAACACGCTGAAGTTCGTTGTCTTAGCACAAGCAGCATCCTGCAAATTCTTGCAGTACAGCTTCGTGCCAGATGCCTGGGTTCCATCAGGATTGGAATTAACGTTTGTGTCGCCTAATCCCGAGGAATAACTGAGCGCTGCTTGCGAATCGTCGAAGATGACTCCAACACCAGTGGCGCCACCTTCACCATTGAAAGCAGGAAGTAAAAAGGTCTTAGGATCATCTGGCCCGGCTGCTACGGCACGATTTAAATCGGCGACGGTCAGAAATAGGGTGAGAACAAGAGCAAGGGTGCCTCGGAGAGTGCGCGAAATTCGCTTGGTTCCCATGTGAGAACTTTAGGACTGACCAGATGACAATTCCAGTCTCGCAGTTTATAAAGTGGTGGTCGCGTAAGGAGGTTGGCGCAATTCTTGGGCAATCTGGACTCCCGCACTATCGCCCACCTACGCTCTGCCTCGCCCTGATGGCCGAGGTTACGGTTCAGCCCCGGTAAAAATCCTTACACTTGCGGCGAGAAGAACCTGCTCTAATTCACAAGCCAAAACCATTCCCACATGTGCAGAGCACTTCACGTGCAGAGCACTTCACCTTCAGAGCACTTCACTTGCGAGCGATTTTTGACACCAATTTGTATCCGGATGGACATTT
>CAZBCF010000003.1:0-32980 GCA_964490435.1 uncultured Bifidobacterium sp.
CGGCTGCGCGATCAAGTGCGCTCATAGCCCACCACTCTCGCTGCGCCTTGTTGGCTGCTGAGACCGTTTTTTCCACCTCATCCGCAGTAGCGAGCGCGTAGCGACCCACAGTCTCTTCGGAGGTCGGGTCTACGATCTCGTGGGAAATCCCCGAACTTGGCAGATATTGATTGGCTACAAAGAGGCAGTTCGATAACGATTGCATTTTCGCTTGGATTGGCGATGCCATAGCGAGAGAATACCCCGGTGCGTACCCACTCCGCTATCGTCGTTATTCCTACCTTTAACGAGGCAGAGAATCTTCGACGTTTGCTTCCGCCGCTCCTCGAAATTCCACTCGACATTTTGATAGTTGATGATTCATCGACAGATGGCACCCAACAGGTAGTTGCGCAATTTCAAGGGCAGTCCGAGCAAGTCACCCTCTTATCTAGGCCGAGAAAGATGGGGCTGGGCAGTGCCTATCGAGACGGTTTCGCCAAAGCGCTGCACAGGGGATATCGAGTGATTATTCAGATGGACGCCGATGGATCCCATCGAGTCGCAGATTTGCGACAGATGCTTCAGTTTCGCGAGGAGAATCCACATATTGAACTTGTGATTGGTTCGCGCTGGGTTATTGGTGGGGCAGTCGAGAATTGGCCGAAAAAACGTGAAGTGCTGTCGCGACTTGCCAATTTCTATTCGAGAGTGTTACTGGGTATAAAAGTTCGAGATAACACTGCAGGGTTTCGAATCTACACTGCCGAGTTATTACGACGAATGAATCTATCTTCGATTCGTTCCGAGGGATATGCCTTTCAAATTGAGATGACGCGCGCAGCCGTCAAGGCCGGCGCCCAAATCGCCGAAGTCCCAATTCTCTTTGTTGAGCGAGAGATGGGGGTCAGCAAAATGAGCGGACGAATCATCCGTGAAGCGCTCTTTAAAGTCACTACATGGGGATTAGCGCGGATTACTCGGCAAATTTCGGGTAAGTAAGGCCAATTTGTCGGGCAATCTCAGTCATCGTCTTCATGATTGAGAGCGTCTCATCAAGCGGCAGAATCGGTGATTCCTTCAATCCCGCTCGGAAGCAACGCGCAAATTCGACTGCCTGTTCGCGCAAGCCATGGCCTTGGTATTTCTTGGCTAATCCACCGATGATTTCGTCTTTATTATTGATGACTTTGAATGTACTCGGTGCATAGAAGGTGCGGTCAATTTCGATTCGCGCTTGAGTTCCGACAATCAAGGCACGGTTCGGTGTCGCAGCGAGATTGGTGGTGTTCAAGAGCGCTTGTGCACCATTGGGATATTCGAGGATGATAGATGTCTGTCCATCCACGCCGGTGAACGCCTTTGTGCTCTTTGCTGTGATGGCACTAGGGGTGCCAAGGACCATCGACGCAAATGAGACCGGGTAGATGCCAAGATCAAAGAGTGCGCCACCACCCAGTTCTGGTTTGAAGAGTCGAAACTCTGGATCCAGGTTGAACCACTGGCCATGGTCGGCTCGGACGCTGATGATTTCACCGAGCACTCCGCTCTTGATTACCTCGCGCACTGCGAACATATGAGGCAGGAAGCGAGCCCACATTGCTTCCATGAGAAGAAGATTCTTGGCCCGAGCGACCGCGATCATCTCTTCTGTCTCAGCAGCGCTCATCGCAAAAGGTTTCTCACAGAGCACGGCCTTGCCTGCATTGAGTGCCAGAATCGTGTCACGTTTATGCATCGGATGGTGAGTAGCGACATATATCCCATCGACATGTGGATCATTCACTAGTGCTTGATACGAGGAATATCGATTCGGCACATTGAATAAGTCGCCAAACCAATCGGCCTTCTCTTGAGTGCGCGAACCGACCGCCACAATCTTGTGGTCAGGCAGGCGGTGTAGGTCTCGTGCAAAATGCTGGGCGATCCCGCCGGTACTCAGGATTCCCCATCTGAAGGTTGTATCAGCCATGGTCAAAACTTTACGCCAGAATCACCTTCACGTCACTACTATTGAAGAGTGGATTTGCGATTACGTGAACTCGAAGTAAATGATGAACGAGAGGCGCTTGCTGCACATCGTGAATTCCCTGATTGGGAATTCTTACTTTCATACAAGCCCGACCGCGATTGGAGCGAATATGTCGCCCGAACTCACGAGACGCGTCTAGGAATTAATCTGCCGGAAGGGCGGGTGCCAGCAACATTCTTCATCGCGGAGGTCGATGGCAAACTTGTCGGACGATCTTCTATCCGACACGAGCTCAACACGTTCCTTAGAAATTATGGTGGCCATATTGGCTATGGGGTCAGGCCTGAGTTCCGGCGCCAAGGTTATGCCACTGAGATTCTTCGCCAATCTTTGACCTATATAAGAGGGATTGGCGTGGGTGATGTGCTGATAACTTGCCTAGACGAAAACGTTGGCTCTTCTGCGGTGATAGAACGTTGCGGTGGACAACTGGAGAATATCGTCGATTTCGAGGGAAAACCGCTCCGACGTTATTGGATTTGCAAGTAAAGATCTGCCAGCCAGGTAGTTTAGAATGAGTTCCTTATCATCGGGAGGGCTCTTTAATGTGTAGCAAAGTGATGTGTCGGCAATGTGGCAAACCAACCTGGTCGGGTTGCGGCGAACATATCGAAGAAGCTCTCGCAGGCGTCCCGGCGGCGCAACGTTGCCAAGGTCACCAAGTAGATCCGAAATCAAAGAATTCAGGATTATTTAGCCGACTATTTGGGCGATAACTCACCTTTTCACCTCTCATTCTCAGCCAGTTTTCAGCAAGACCTCCCCATGGCAAACGAATATCCTTAGCGCACCTCGGTTTGCCGAAAGGGCCCCCTTCATAATGGATGTCTCTAATCTCGTATGGGCAGTAACCATTGGCGCGATTGCCGCTCTTATTCTTGTCGACCTCTTCACGGTGAGTAGCAAGCCCCATGAGGTGATGTTCAAAGAAGCGACACTCTGGTCGATCTTCTATATCGGAATTGCAGTCATCTTTGGCATGTGGGTCTGGTCTGCCTATGGTTCCGAATACGGCACCGAATATTTCGCTGCTTACTTAGTAGAGAAGTCCTTATCCGTCGATAACCTCTTCGTCTTCGTGATTATCTTGGCACAATTTGCGGTTCCTTCAATCTATCATCAACGAGTTCTGCTGATTGGAGTGATGTTAGCGCTCGTATTGCGAGCAATCTTCATTGCTGTTGGTGCCGCTGCGCTCGCCGCATTTAGTTTTACATTCGTAATCTTTGGCGCCATTCTTATCTGGACTGGTGTTGGCTTGTTCAGACATTGGGACGAGGATCCAGATCCGGGCGAGAACTTCATCGTTAAGATCATTCGTAAGCGCATGGCGACTGTTGACGAATACCACGGCACGAAACTCTTCATTAGGGTTGATGGAAAGCGATTTGCAACCCCAATGTTCCTTGTGATGGTGGCAATCGGTGCGACTGACTTGCTTTTTGCGCTCGATTCAATTCCTGCGACATTTGGAGTCACTTCCGAGGCATTTTTAGTCTTTGCTGCCAACGCTTTTGCGCTTTTAGGGCTTCGGGCGCTCTATTTCCTTATCAAAGGTTTGCTCGACAAGTTGGTCTATCTCTCACTCGGACTTTCCATAATTCTAATTTTTATCGGTTTCAAGCTAATCCTCACTTTCGTCCATGAGGTGTACAAAGATGTACCGAAAATTCCCACACTTTGGAGTCTTGGCGTAATTGCTTTGATTCTTACGATTGCTACTGTCGCGAGTTTGATCAAATCAAAGCGCGATCCCAACGCAAAGGCCCACGCCGGGCGGGTAATAGGGGGACACTCGCACGACGAGAGCGAAGCACAGGGCTAGCGAGTTGTTGTAAGCCATCTCTTGCGCTCGTGCGCGCTAAATCTTTCGATGGCATACCGCAATGTTGTTCGAGACATCTGACGGCCATGCTTTTTCAAGTAACTACGCAGTTGTGCAGCGCTAATTTTCCCGACTTCGCGCAACGCCCAGCCAACTGCTTTCTGAATCAGGTCGTGGTCATCTTCGAGTAATTTAGTGGAAATATCGAGGGTCGGCTTAGTTTCTCCAATCCGAAGGGACGCGAAGGTAAAGAGAATTGCAGTTCGGCGCACCCAAAGATTGTCGTGCCTAGACATTTCGATAAGTATGTTTCTCGAGTTCTTCTTGGTTAAGAGAAATCGTCCCAATGTTGGAGCAGAGACGTCTACTAGGTCCCAGTTGTTGACACGCCCACGCCGCAACTCATTAAGATAAAGATTAAAAAAGCGAGCGGCTTCTTTTGGGTCTGTGACACCATTAAATTTGTTGACAAGAATTACCAGAGCACAAAATCGTGCCTCGTGAAAATGCGATGGGAAAAGCCTCTTTAGCTCCGTATTACTGATATCTGAATATCGACGGGCGATAGTCCTAATGACTGGAACCGTGAGTCCGAGAAAGACATCTCCCTCTGCATACTCACCAGGTCCGGTCTTGAAGTATCGTTCCAACTCGCGAGCCTTTAAGCCGTTTGCTTGCTCTCTAAGTTCTCTCAATACATCTTGGGACCGCATATCTCTAAGTTCTCCTCGGAGCGATTGTGTAGTATCTCATCGTGACTTTCAAGGCTTTGATTATATGAAGATCATATGAAAATATCGGGCAAAGTATTTGTTGTCACAGGCGCGGCGAGCGGAATCGGGCGCGAACTTACTATTGAATTGGTGAGTCGAGGTGCACGTGTTGCGGCTATAGATATGCGTGCGAGTGCTCTAATTGATCTACAGAATTCGGTGGGCAAGAATGTTGAAACATTCGCTCTTGACGTGACAAGCAAGTCGGCAGTTGCAGCCTTGCCTGAACGAGTAATCAGCGTATTTGGGGCTGTTGATGGCCTTGTCAACAATGCCGGCATAATCCAGCCGTTTCTAAAAATCGACCAACTGCCTATCGAGGATGCTGAACGAGTGCTGGCGGTAAATTTCGTCGGGCCGCTAATACTGATCAGAGCATTTCTGCCGATATTGATAGCGCAACCTGAGGCGCACATCGTGAATGTTTCGTCGATGGGCGCCTATGCGCCAGTTCCTGGACAGAGTCTCTACGGTGCGTCGAAAGCAGCGATTGCTCAACTCAGCGATGGGTTGCGCTCAGAACTGATGGCATCAAATGTCGCAGTGACGACGGTTTATCCAGGGGCAATCAATACCAATATTGCGAGTAATTCTGGGCTTGCGATGCCTGAATCCAACTCGGCAAGTAGTGCAATCAAGACGACTGAAGCCAAGGTCGCCGCTCGGCAGATGGTGGAGGCAATAGAAAAGGGGCGCGATCGCCTTTATATAGGCGCAGATGCGAAATTACTCAATTTTCTGGCCAGGTTGCACCCAAAACTAGCCGCGTGGTTGATTTATCGGAATATGAGGAGTTTGTTGGGGGAGTAAGGCGGCGATTTTTCACAGGGAACGCTCAGAAATCCGGAACTCTTCTGAGGGAATCAGCAGCCTAATCTCTCGACGTGGAGCCATTAGAGCAGTCGTCAGGTAATCGCAGACCAAGATCGCCATTCGCCGAAGCAATCACCTCATCAATCACGCGGCGCTCACTTCTAGGTTCGGCCATTTTCGCGGCAATCGCTCAGAGCACCGTCGGTCGAGCATTCGGTGTGAGCGCTCCGGTCATAACTCAAATTCTTGGCCGCCCGACCTCAAATTCTGTGGCGCTCAGCGTGCTCTCATCGCAGTCGATCTCTGCATATCTCGAATATGGATATAGCAAGAGTAAGTATTCGGCAAAGACCAAGATTAACTTGCTGAGCGCAGATGATCCTTTTGTATTCGAAATTTCGAACTTAAAAAGTAATGCACGCATCTATTATAGGTTACGGTATAAATCGAAAGATGCTAAGAGTTTCGCAATGGGTAAGCAGTTCTCTTTCATGACTGCGCGAAGTCGGGGCTCGACCTTTTCATTCACCGTTCAGGGAGATACTCACCCCGAACGGGTCGGAAAGATGTTCCGCTCAGATCTGTATTACGTGACAATGGCAAACATCGCGTCACAATTGCCAGATTTTCACATTCTCATGGGGGATGATTTCAGTATCGACCCACTCATTGGCAAGGGTCAAGCGAGCAAAGCGAATGTAGAGAAGATATACAAGACCCATCGTGATTGGTTGACTCTGCCCGGAAGCACCACCTCGATCTTTCTTGTGAATGGAAATCATGAGCAGGCTGCCGCTTATCTACTTGATGGCACCGCTACCAATCCTGCAGTGCTCGCCGGAAATGCTCGGAATAAGTTCTATCCGCTGCCAGCCCCGAATGACTTTTACAGTGGAAATCAAGAGGAGATTCCTTCGGTAGGCCTACCTCGTGATTACTACTCGTGGACGTGGGCAGATGCGCTGTTCATCACGCTCGATCCGTACTGGCACTCTCCTTCGGCCGTTGACAATGTTGCTGGAGATGAGAAAGGCGCGGAGAAAGGCGGTGGTGGCGGAAAGGGCAACCGAGATCTCTGGAAGGTGGGAATTGGCGATACCCAATACGCCTGGCTCAAGAAAGTTCTTGAAGAGAGCGATGCACAGTACAAATTCGTCTTTGCACACCATGTTCTAGGTACCGGGCGCGGGGGCGTGGAACTCTCCACGACTTACGAGTGGGGCGGTAATGATCCCAAGGGTATTTCTACTTTCGCTAAAGAGCGAGCAAATTGGGAGCTACCCATACATGATCTCATGGTAAAAAATAATGTGTCCATTTTCTTCCAAGGTCACGATCACATCTTCGTTACCCAAGAACGAGACGGTTTGATCTACCAGTCGATGCCTAATCCCGCTGACGATACCTTCTCGTATTTCAATGATGCTGCATATAAGAGCGGCACTAAAGCCCCGAATTCAGGTCATGTGCGGGTGACAGTTGCTCCCGAGGCGGCGCAAGTCGAATATTTTCTCGCCGCACGTCCGAGTGATGGTGGTCGAAAGAATATGGAACGCGCACACTTCTACTCGGTGGCGCCAAAGAAATGAGCGCTCACGGCCACGAGATTCATCACCTTACAGAGGTAGATCGTCGGCGTTTCCTGCAACTCACGGGGTTAGGTACCGGGTTGGCATTCTTTGGTCAATTGGTGATTACTAATAGTGCGAATGCTGCAACCGCCATGCTGCCTGGCTTTTCGAAATTCGCAGACACCGTCAAGATTTCAAAGAACACCAAATATTATCTAGTCGAGAGTTCTGGGCTTCCCGCTCACTCGATGATGACCGGAATAAAGAGTTGGCAGCAGCAAGTACCCACTCCCCAGCCATATTCCGGAGGTAACTCTTGGTTGATCCCAATAAAACCCATCATCAGTAAATCTCCGATTTCGGCAAAGAATCACTTCTTGCGTGGCGCCATCGCGATTGCTGTCAATGGAGTTCCGATTTTCAACGCGCTAAACAATCGGGGAGACGACGCCTATTTGGTAGGCGAACTCGATGACTGGGGAGGCCATTGTGGTCGAGCCGATGATTATCACTATCACGTAGCGCCGTTACATCTGAAGAGTATCGTGGGTCGAAAAGTGCCCATCGCTTATGCGTTAGATGGTTTTCCGATCTATGGCGAAACCGAAATAGATGGAAAGGCCGTCAAAGGTCTTGATGAATTCAATGGACATTACGATGCCAATAAGAAATATCACTATCACGGAACCAAGACCTACCCATATATAAATGGTGGATTCAAGGGGGTTGTGACTGAGCGAGAAGGCCAAGTAGACCCTCAGCCAGCGACCCGGCCGTTTCGCCCTGCAGGTGAACCGCTGCGAGGTGCGAGCATCACTAATTTCGAGCAATTTGGTGCAAACTCCTACGATCTCACCTACCAACTAGATGGGCAGCAATATCACGTCAAATACAGCGCAACGTTGAGCGAAGTGCAAATGGAGTTCATCGATAGCGCTGGGCAGAGCAGACTCGAGACATACCGGCGATGAGAGAGTTCCTGCTCTCGCGGCGAAAGCTCCTGAAAAGTTCGCTAGTTGGCGTTCTAGTAATGATATTTCCTCATCGCGTGCTTGGCGCGACGGTGCCCATCATGATCAGCACCACAAAAAAGAGCGCATCCTCACTGACCTTTCGAATCAGCGCCAAACTTTCGGGCAAGTTCTATTTAGAGTACGGCTCTACAAAGGAACAATTAGCAACCAAGAGCGCAATTATGACGATAGCCGCCAACAAGAGCATGGTCATCCAAATCAGCAATCTCGAGCCGAACTCGCTCATCTATTACCGGGTTCGATATCTACTCGGGAAGAGCAAGAGCTATTTGGCAACGTCTATTTCTAATGTTCGAACAGACCAATTGCTTTCGACTACTACCTTCGCCATCCAAGCCGATCCACACATGGATGGTAATTCGAGCGGAGAGGTCTATCTGAATACGTTGAAACAAGTAGTGATGGCAGCACCTGCTTTCCTGATGGATCTCGGCGATATTTTTATGGTGGATAAACTTGCCGACAAGAGCGAGGCTAACATCCGTGCTCGTTTTGAACTGATGAAAGATTATTATTCGAAACTTGAGAACGTGCCGTTGCGTATCACGCTAGGCAACCATGACGGCGAACTGGGTTATAGCAAATTTAATACAAAGAGTTATCGAAAGGAGTATTTTCCAGATCAGACGGGTGAACTTGCCTACTATTCCTTCGAGGGTCCTGGACAATTGCACGTAGTGCTTGATCCATTCACATACACCACTGAGAATCCGAAAGACGACGGTTGGCAGTGGACCCTAGGTAAGACTCAGTATGACTGGCTAATCAGCACGCTACAAGGCTCGAAAGCACCACATAAGTTCATCTATATCCATCATTTACTTGTTGGCAACGCACAATCCCGCGGTGGCGTGGAAATCGCCCATCTCAATGAATGGGGTGGGAAGAGTAATGATGGAACCTATGGATTCGATCAATTCAGACCTGGATGGGGCAAGCCGATACACAATATTCTGCTTGAGAATAATGTGGGATTCGTCTTCAAGGGGCACGATCATCTCTACGTCAAGCAAGAATTAGATGGCATCATCTACCAAACGCTTCCGCAGCCAAGTCACCCAGGCGATAAACTAGACGTTAAACAATATGGCTATCTTTCGGGCAAAGGAGTTGGCGGCTCGGGCTTTCTCAAAGTACGAACAGAAGGCGACACCGCATTCGTTGATTTCATCAAGCATGATGGCTCTACAGCCGATTCTTACTCTAGGGTCTCGTCATGAAGCACTTTAATAGGTTGGTTAAAGTATTTATGCTGGCTTTGTCACTTGTTGCACTGGCGCTACCCTCCTCTGCTGCGGCAACGAAAGAGATCACATTCAAGGCAGAGGTTTGGGCAGATAATTGGTTCGCCTTGTACATCAATGGAAAGAAGGTCGGTGAAGACTCAGTCTCGATAAAGACTGAGCGATCCTTCAACAGCGAAACTCTAATCTTTAAAGCAAGTTATCCCTTGACCATTGGCATCGTCGCTAAGGATTATGTTGAGAATAACTCTGGGCTTGAATACATCGGTAAGCCAAACCAACAGATTGGCGATGCCGGTATCGCAATCCAAATTAGCGAAGTTGCCTCTAAGCGAATAGTCACCTATTCAAGTACCACCTGGAAGGTCCTCGTAATAGATAAGGCGCCTTTGAATGAAGCATGTGTGACTTCCAGGGATCCTTTGAATGAATGTGAGCATGCGAATATCCCGATTCCTACGAAATGGGCGAGCAGCGCGTTCAAGGATTTGACCTGGTCTGCTGCCAGCCGATTCACTGCTGAGCAGGTTGGCGTCAAGCAAGGGTATTTCGATATCTCTTGGACTCCGAAAATGCAACTTATCTGGTCTGCAGACCTTCGACTCGATAACACTATTCTGCTCCGTAAAATCATCAAGAAGTGAAGTGGCGCGTTCGGACGTCAATCTTTTTCGTTAGGTTTACACTCTCGGTATGAAGAAATTACTTGCAGAATTCCTTGGCACCGCATTCATTTCGATGGCTGTTATTGGGTCAGCCTTCATGGCAAATTCCCTGAGTGAAGATGGGCTGCTTAAGTTGCTGGTCAATGCCATCGCAACGACCATGGCATTATTTGTGGCAATCTCGATATTTGCGAGCATAAGCGGCGCGCATTTCAATCCAGTAGTGACCATCTCACTCGCGTTGGAGAAGAGGATCAATAAATCAGAGGTAATTCCATTCATCATCGCCCAGATTAGTGGTGCTCTATTTGGGGTGCTCTTGGCAAACTTGATGTTCCAAGATTCGCTGATTCGAATTTCTTCAGTTGATCGGGCGGATCCAAACAATTATCTGGGAGAGTTGATTGCCACCGCCGTATTGGTGCTACTCATTCTTATCTCCCTCGCACAGGGGCGGGCGCATGCGATTGCTTACTTGGTACCCGCATGGATTGGCTCTGCCTACTTCGCCACGATTTCAGCAAGTTTTGCCAACCCGGCGGTGACTTTTGCCCGTGCCTTTTCAGACAATGGAGCTGGAATTAACCTTTCGTCCATGGGGATTTTCATCATTGTTCAGTTACTCGGCGGAGGGTTGGGTGTTGTTACTGCCCGATTCTTCTCACGAAAGTAGGCGAAAGTGAAATGGTGAAAAAGCCCTCGGTGCTTTTCGTTTGTGTCCATAATGCGGGTCGCTCTCAGATGGCCGCTGGATTTATGGAGTACTTATCGAATGGGGGTATTGACGTTCTCTCTGCAGGTTCGGCACCAAAAGATGTGCTCAACCCTGTCGCAGTTGCTGCGATGGCAGAAATCGGGATTGACATTGCTGACAACATGCCAAAAGTTCTCACCGTAGATGCCGTCCAGGCATCAGATGTGGTGATTACGATGGGTTGTGGTGACACCTGTCCATACTTTCCCGGAAAACGTTACGAGGATTGGGTTCTTGATGACCCTGCCGGTAAGGGCATTGAAGAGGTTCGAAAAATTCGGGATCAGATCAAAGCGCGTGTCGCGACGTTAGTTAACGAGTTACTTGCGCGATGAGTTCGCCTTTGAGTGTGGCAAAGCGCTCACCCATGAGTCGATAACCTGCTGAATCAGGATGAAGCAAATCTGGCATCAGGTGGATATCGCCCTCGTTGAAGAGCTCTAGTCCACTCATGAAGTAAAGGTTTGCATCGTCTCGTTCTTTGACAATTCTTTCGAGGATCTCTCGGATCTTGCGTAGATTGAGGGCGCCGGCAGCAAGAGCATGTGGGCGCTCCATAGAAGTGAGCCCGGCTTCACCAATCAAAGTTGGTCCTGGATTGACTTCGTGGAATGGGCAATAAATGGGCGAGATGACGAGTATTGGTGTCTTCGGTTTCTGTTCTCGAATTGTGTCGAGGAAGTTATGTACTGCAGGAATAAAAGTTCGCTCGCGCATGCTGTCGCCATTGACCACGTTTATTCCTAGTTTGAGTGAGATGAGGTCTGCTGGAGTCGCTGCAATAGTACGAGCGACGAAGCCGTCGAGATGTGCCTCGCCAGCAAGGCCAAGATTTCGGATATCTAAACCGAGCAATCGACTTGCATGCACTGACCAGATATCAAGTGGACGTTCGGTCTCGGCACATTGACTGATTGAACTTCCGTAGTGGACCCACTTCTTAGCGCTCGAGGGCGTTGGAGCGAGAATCTCGTTATCAGCGCCGATCGTGCGCACCTCGACCATGGCACCAGCAGGTAGCCAAATCTCGAGATCTTTCATTTCAGTGCCAAGATTGGAGAAAACTATCTCTTCACCATCACCACGGATGAACTGTTCACTTGTCACCAATGGCCCATCCATTTCGAGGCGAATCTGACCACCTTTAGTCGTAGCTTGCGTCTGAGCTTCCTCACCGTTGATCACCAGATCGAATCGAGGAGTCCGAGGTTCTTCGACAACTCGAGCGATAGTGAGCGGCATGACGTGTACCTCGAGGGAAACCGTCGACGCGCGTGTGCGGAATCGAAGGCGTACTCCAGAAGGAAAGCGAGTCCAACGGTGCAAACCGCTGACCCCAAATTGTTTCCAGGTCCACAAAGGTAAGCGGGAGAAACTCACCCAACCATCTTCTGACTCTTGGTGACCATATGGTCCAACCACTTCCACCGCTGATTCGAGGATTGCACTGCGGCTATGATGAGGTGTCGACATTATCGGCTCACCGGATTTAGCACAGACCTAGTGCGCAAATTCTTCGCGCGATGACGGGACCTCGTGCTTGAGGCGAGAGGAGATTCCAAGACGTTCCTTGTTCTCGAGGAAATAACTCCGCGCCTCATTTCGCCCGCTTACTTGCAACTTCTCAAAGATGCGAATCGTTTCTTGACGAATGGTCGATTCGCTGTATCCCATCGTATCTGCGATTTCGATGTTGGTTTTCTTATCTGCTATATAAGAGAGAATCTGGATTTGTCGATCAGTCAGTGAGGTGACGTTCGGCGATTCGAGTTTCTTTCGGTCTCGCGCCTGGCGGAACATGTGCAGGGAGATCAAGTTTGCGACCGTTCGAAGGAAGAGGTCAACTTCTTCATCGAGGTAGAGTTGCTCAGATGAGACGATGCCTAGACAGGCAATGGGCGAATTCATCCTGAGAATCGGCAGGATTATCTGAGTACGCATGCGAGAGTCATATTTGACATCTTTGAGTAGCGGATATTCGGCGGGCCACTCGGGTAGTGAGTTGATCCAAACGATTCGTTTTTCGGTAAGCGCATCTGTGACCGGCAATTTCCAATCGAGTGGGAACTCTTGCCATTCGTTAAAACGTGATTGGTCGACTCCATACGAAGCCCGAGCGCGCGCAGTTTTCCGCGCCGTCACTTCGGCAATCCACACATGATTGACATTCATGAAGGCGAGCGTGTTCGTAGAGAGATATTCGCAGATTTGATCTTCCGAGAGATCGGCGTTGGCAAGGTGTGCCACCAGATTGGCTATCCGTGAATTAATCACTGGGTCTCCATGGGGGTTCTGTGAAGTGGGCGTAACTCTAATAAGAACCACCCCATTTCTTCCAATCACCCGATAAATTACAATTCAGCGGCTTCAACCGACTTGGCTACTCTTAGGGACGTGCCTGACCTCATCTTGGTTCCCCTGGCTGACAAACCAGCCCTGGCCGCTGCGCCGCTTCGCTGGAGCCTTGAGTTATGGGGCGATTCGAGCCCCTGGTTTAGCGCAGCTGACTGGCATACCTTTTACATGCGGGGCGCCAAGGCGGATTTCTCCGCTTGGGCTCTGGACGGGGTCGATCAGGAGCAGATCTACCTCGCCTCTGTCGCTGGCGAGGTGGTTGGCGCCATCGCTTTAGTGGATTTCGATGATCTCGAGGAGTTTGCTCATCTCAAGCCGTGGGTTGCGGCATTTGTAGTGGACCCTAAGCGGCGCGGTACCGGCATCGGCTCTCAGATGCTTGCTGCAATCGAAGCAAAGGCGCGCGAGTTCGCGATTCCACGACTTCACCTTTGGACAACCGATCAAAGAGATTTTTATCTCAAACGTGGCTATGAGATGTTGACGCATCGCGATTATTCTGAGATGAAACCGCCAATGTCTATTGATGTCCTCCAGAAAATCCTTTGATAGGTCGACTTAGTCAAGCGCAGTGAGCCGCTGCAGGAGCGGTGGATGCGTCGCATAAATCTTCACCGCAAGCGGATGTGGTGAGAGGTTCGCCAAACTATCCGTTGCAATCTTGATGAGTCCGCTCTTGAGTGGCTCGCCATCGTATGTCGCTTTCGCAAACCGATCGGCTTCATATTCGTTTCGACGTGAGATGCCATTTGAGATCAGATCTAGCGCGAACGAGAGTGGGCTAAAGATGATGAAGAAGGCGAGTATGGAGAGGTGAAAACTCTTTATATCCGAGCCAAGCGCAGTCGAGAGTTCGGGAAAACGCAACGCCCATCCCAAAACTGCAAAGATGACTAAAGTCTGAGTGATTGAAAGCAAGAAGCCAAAGAGCGTGTGCTTCTTCTTATAGTGCCCAATTTCGTGTGCGAGGACAGCCATAATCTCTTTAGTGCCAAGTTTTTCGAGCAAGGTATCGAACAGAACGATAGTTTTACTCTTACCTAAACCAGCAAAGAAGGCATTTGCCTTGCTCGAGCGTTTTGAAGCATCCATGACGAATAATCTGCCGATTGAATATCCCTCTTGTTTGCAGTAGTCCAGAATCTCGCTCTTGAGTTCTCCATCTTCAAGTGGCTGTAATTTGTTGAAGAGTGGCAGAATTAAGGTGGTACCGAACATAAACATCACAAGTGCGAAAAGCGAGAGCAGTAGCCAGCCAAGAACCCAGAAGGCTCCACCCGTCCTTTGATAGATGAAGATGATGAGCGCAAGTAATCCGCCACCAATGAGTCCGGCAAGTAAGTAGCCCTTGACCTTATCGAGAATAAATGTCTTAGGCGTGGTTTTGTTAAATCCAAATGTAGATTCGACGACGAAAGTGCCATAAAGATCGAAAGGAAGATCTAATAGGTCAGAGGCAAGCCCGATGATTGCAAAGAACACGATTGCTATCAGAATCTCCGATTGGATGTGCTCTCTCACAAACGAATCAATAGCGCCAAAAAGGCCAAATGCAAGCGCGGCCACCATGATGATGGTTGAGTAAGTGGCACTCGCCAGCGAGAGTCTGAAGTTAGCCTGCGAATATTCGAGTGATCGTCGATACTCGCTCTCACTATAGAGATTGGCAAGCGTGGGATGTAGCGGCTTCTTACTCTCACGATGGTTGAGAATCTTTATGAGCGATTCGACGAGATAGTTGAGTAGCACCAGCGAGATGAGCAGCGTAAGCATGGGATACATCGTATGATAAAGGTCTATGAATAGCGCACCAGGCTTAATAAGCGCGGAAAATATCGGAAAAAATTATGGCAAGGGCGATGTACTCAAGGATGTTTCGCTTGGGGTCTTGCGTAATGAACGTATCGGCATCGTCGGGCGAAATGGTGGTGGCAAAAGCACGCTGCTTCGCATCTTGGTTGGCGCTGAAGCCCCCGATACCGGACGTGTCTCGCTCGTTAGCGGCCTCTCGCTTGGTTACCTCGCCCAAGTGGATACTTTCGCACCAGGTGCGACGATTATCTCGTCTATTTTCGGTTCCAGCGCAACCCATTCCTGGGCAAGTGATTCACGTGCGCGAGATGTACTCGAAGGGCTCTTCGGTTCTCATAAAGTTGCTGAAATTGATCGCCCGATTGAAGGGCTATCCGGAGGCGAGCGCAGGAGAGTCTCACTTGCGAAATTGCTGGTGAGCAATCACGATGTTATCTGTCTAGATGAACCTACCAATCACCTTGATGTCGAAGGTGTACGTTGGCTGGCTTCTTACGTGAAGAATGAGCGGAAGTTGGCCGTAGTCGTGATCACTCACGATCGTTGGTTCCTTGACGAGGTGAGTGAGAAGACGTGGGAGGTAGTAGCAGGAGGGGTTGAAGAGTACGAGGGTGGGTATTCGGCTTTTGTACTCGCAAAGGCTGAGCGAATCCGGCAGGCAGATGTCGAGAACTCTCGCCGCAATAATTTGATAAAGAAAGAGTTGGCCTGGCTACGTCGTGGCGCACCAGCGCGCACAACCAAACCGAAATTCAGAGTTGATGCTGCTAATCAACTGATAAGCGCGGAACCTCCACCGCGGGATTCAGTCGAACTTCTCAATTTTGCAACGAACCGGTTGGGTAAGCGCGTCTTCGAACTTCATGATGTGACTTTAGGTGTTGCCGGCAAGATGTTGGCTGAACACATCAACATTAATTTCGCTCCAGGGATTCGCTACGCAGTTGTCGGTGCGAATGGTGCCGGAAAGACTTCGTTCTTATATTTGCTTGCTGGGCGCCTTAAGCCTATGGCTGGACATATCCAGACGGGGCAAACGGTCAAACTCGCCTTTCTAACCCAACACCTTGACGAACTTAATCCAGAGTGGCGGGTTCTTGAAGCAGTCGAAGAAGTGGCAAAAAGCGTCGATCTTGGTAAGGGACGAGAGCTCTCTGCCACACAACTCTGTGAACGGTTGGGATTTGGCAAAGATGCACAGTGGACACCAGTGCGAGATCTCTCTGGAGGCGAGCGCCGTCGATTACAACTCACGCGATTGTTGATGGAAGGGCCAAACGTGCTCTTTCTTGATGAGCCAACAAATGACTTCGATGTTGAGACGTTGTCGTCGCTTGAAGATCTGCTCGATGGCTTTGCAGGAACGATTGTCGTGGTCTCACATGATCGATATTTCCTTGAAAGAGTATGCGATGTCACATTGGGATTTGTCGGCGATGGCACACTTCGCGATTTACCGCGTGGACTTGATCAATATTTCGAGATTCGAAATGCAAATCACCTCAGAGCCGAAACGAAGGTAACTTTCGAAGTTACTGAAAAGAGCGTGAAGATTGATCGCCGTGAAGTAAAGAAGAAAATCGAAAGAATCGAACGCGCGGTTGCTCGACGTGATGAGGAATTACAAAAACTACGGAGTGAATTGGCTCAAGTGGCCACTGACTTCACTCGACTGAGTGATGTGCATAACGAAATCGAACGCTTGAGCGTAGAGAAGGAAGTTCTCGAGCAAGAATGGCTTGACTTGCTGGCTGAGATCGAGGGCATCTAGAAAGTCAGTAGTTGGCAGTAGTAGGGTTCAAACATGCGCCCCATAGTCCAGGTCTCCCTAGACCTCATTGACATTCACGAGGCGATGGAAATGGCACATACCGCGATGCGAGCGGGAGTTGATTGGTTAGAGGCTGGCACGCCCTTCATTCTTGCTGAGGGGTTGCATGGAGTGAGGGCGCTTCGAAAGGAGTTTCCTCAAACTCCCATCGTCGCAGACTTGAAGACGATGGATGGTGGCTACCTCGAAGCAGAGATGATGGCTAAAGCAGGGGCAACGCACGTTGTTGTGATGGCGAGATCGCATCCAGAAACAATCAAATGCGTTGTCCAAGCAGGGAGAGATTTTGGCGCAATCGTGATGGGGGATAACTTGGGCTGTCCTGACATGGTGCAGGGCGCTCGCGAACTTGAAGAACTTGGTTGTGACATAGTGATTCACCACATCGGCTACGACGAACGTCGCGGGATTGCCGCGCGTGGAGAGCGCCCCCCCAACCCGCTTGATGAATTACGTGAGGTCGTCAATGCAGTCTCGGTGCCAGTCCAAGCCGTTGGCGGATTGACTTTAGAACAGGCGATAAAGAGTCCCGAATATGGAGCACCATTAGTTGTGATTGGCGCACCACTTGCCATCGACGCCGATTCCTTCAGTCGTGGTGCCGGGAATGTTGAAGATGTTCTACGAAAAATCTGCGAGCGAGTACATGCGTACGGTGATGTACCAGTAAAGGGAGAGCGAAGGTAATGGGCGATCTTGGGGTAGTTAATTATGGTATCGAGCCGCATAGCGTCGAGCTTCGTGAGGTACCCAAGCCGGCAATCGGTGGCGATGATGTTCTTGTTGAAGTAGTAGCAGTAAGCGTCTGCGGAAGTGATCTCCATCAATGGACGTCATCTCATAGTTGGCCAGTGAATTATCCCGTGGTCTTAGGCCATGAATTCGGTGGCAAGGTCGTAGAGGTAGGCAGCAATATTTCGAATTGGAAGATCGGTGATCGAGTAGTTAGTGAGACTGCAGCAATCATCGACCACAACTCTCCAATGACGCGAATCGGTCGATACAACTTAGATCCCACCCGCAAAGGTTTTGGCTATGGCGTCAATGGCGCGATGACTAAATATGTGAGAGTCCCGGCTCGTTGTCTACATAGAATTCCCGATAATGTTCCCTTCGAACATGCTGCGCTTACGGAGCCTTGTTCGGTTGCCTATAGCGCTGTGATTGCCCCTGGTTATATAAAACCTGGAGATCGCGTGGTTGTTCTCGGGCCGGGGCCAATCGGGGTTCTTTGTGGCGCGATGGCAAAACTTGCTGGTGCAGAAGTCGCGGTAGTTGGGTTAGAGCGCGATCGTGAACGGCTGAAAGCGGCTCAAAGTTATGGTTGCGAAGTCATCATTGGTGATGTGAAACAGTGGGCAACTGCAGTCGATGGGCTGGGGGCCGATGGCGTTGTTGATGCAGCCGGAATCTCGGCAACGTTGAAGATCGCACTCGACGTCGTTCGCCCCGCGGGCTGGATAGCAAAGGTTGGCTGGGGTCCACAGCCGCTGGATTTCTCACTCGATCCCTTAGTACAAAAGAATGTCACGTTGCAGGGCAGTTTCAGCCATAACTGGCCGATGTGGGAGCGGGTGCTTCGCATGATGAGCACCGGTCAACTGGATATCACGCCCGTGCTCGGGGGTATTTATCCATTGGAGAAATGGGAAGAGGCTTTCGAAGCGATGCACTCGGGTGCAATCTTGAAGGCGGTCTTAAAGCCATGAGCAAAAGACTTGCTGGTAAATCAATCATCGTCACAGGTGGAACGTCAGGAATTGGTGCGGCAATCGCTCGTGCCATCGTCAACGAGGGTGGTCAAGTACTCGTACACGGAATAAATGCGGCCGAGGGGCAAGCGCTTGTTTCATCGCTCGGCACGAGTGCGGTTCTGTGTATCGCAGATCTTGCCGAACCGAGCGCTCCTGAAGAGATTGTTGCAGCTGCACTCGCGGCATTCGGAAAAATTGACGGACTTGTCAACAATGCGGCAATCATCGAACGTTCAAATTTGACGGCTATCACCACAGATGGTTTTGATCATACGATTGCTGTTAATGCAAAGGCACCGCTCTTCTTGATTCAAGCGGCGCATCCACATTTGAAAGCGAGTAAAGGAAGTGTGCTCAATATCGGTTCAATCAATGCTTATGCCGGGGAATCCACTCTCCTTGCCTACAGTATGAGCAAGGGCGCGCTCCAAACCATGACGAGGAATCTGGCGAATGCGTTGGGTGTCACGGGGGTACGGATAAATCTGATAAATCCGGGGTGGATACTGACTGAGCGCGAAGACCGGGATCAAGTGGCGCGAGGCTTGGAAGTTGGTTGGCATAAGAAGCTCGATCGAAATGCCATCCCGCTAGGTGCGATGTCGACTCCAGAGAACCTAGCCCATGCTGCGGTCTATTGGCTCAGTGACGAGTCGTATCCTTTTACCGGCTCAGTCGTTGAACTCGAACAATTTTCGATCATAGGCAGAAATCCGGAGAAGTTGTAGATGCCAAAGATAGCCGCATTCCCTAAGGGTTTCATCAAACAATTAGTCTCTGGTGAGATGAGTATTTACCAATGGATAGACCTTGCTGCTGAATTGGAAATTGATGGCCTCGAGTTCTATAACGACTTTGCTGATGTGAAAGATTCACAAAACTGGCCGAAGATTCGCAGTGCAGTCGAGGCAACCGGGATGGTTATTCCGATGATGTGTGCCTCACCTGATTTCACGATCCCTGAGCCTGAAGGTCGCGCTCGTGAAATTGCAAAAGAGATTGCTTCGATTCGAATGAGTGCCGAGTTGGGGGCAAAGTACTGTCGAGTCCTCTCTGGACAGCGACGCAAGAACATCACTCGCGAAGAAGGGCTGGGGTATGTCGTCGAATCTATCGAAGCCTGCCTTCCTGAGGCAGAACGGTTGGGAATCACACTCATCCTCGAGAATCACTACAAGGATGATTTTTGGACTGAACCAGAATTCGCGCAGATGATGGATGTCTTCGTAGAACTTGTTGGTCGGATAGATTCGAAGTGGTTCGGCGTGAATTTCGATCCAAGTAACGCAATAGCGGCGGGTGAAGAACCGCTGGAGCTGTTAGAGAAAGTTAAACACCGAGTGGTCACTATGCACGCCAGTGATCGCTACCTAGCCAATGGCACAATTGAGGATTTGCGTCGACAAGAGGGAGGCACAGCGGGGTATGTATCGTTCTTCAAACATGGCGTAATAGGCAAAGGACTTAACGATTACGATGCCATCTTCTCAACGCTGAAGGACGTGGGATTCGATGGCTGGATCAGCATCGAAGACGGCATAGAGGGCATGGATCAGATGCATGAGAGCGCCGAATTCCTCAAGCGCAAAGTCAAAGAACATTGGGGCTAGGGCTATCCTTTAGACATGGGTTCTTTGGTCTTCACTCTAGACCTGATTGCTACCTTTGCCTTTGCAGTCGTTGGTGCGCGAGTGGCAATAAATCGCAACATGGATTACGCGGGGATCATCTTGATTGCGCTCGTGGCTTCGCTCACTGGCGGCACGTTACGAAATATTTTCTTAGGAATTGCTCCTTCATGGCTTAATCAATATCAGTATTTCCTGGCCGTGCTTGCAGCCGTACTTTTTGCTGTGATCGCCCCTGCCAAGAAACCGGTCGGACTTTTTATTTTGGCCATCGACACCTTTGGTCTTGCGGTCGCCGTTATTTCGGGTACTCAGTTCGCGCTTGAGAAAAATGCACCGTTCTATTCAGCAGCGCTGCTTGGCGTTACTACCGCTGTCGCTGGGGGTTTGCTTCGCGATGTGCTCTGCCAAGTGGAGCCGATCCTGCTCCATCGAGAGACTATCGGAACTTCATCGGTCCTTGGCGCGATTACTTATATCGGGCTAGAAGCGCTCTCGTTGGCAACGGCAATCTCTGCAATAGCAGCCGGTGCGGTACTCGTAGCAGTTAGGGCGCTTTCGATCAAGTTTAACATCAACTTGCCACGCGCTAAGTAATCTCCTTGTAGATCGAGATTATTTTTTTTCGGTGATTCGAGTATTGATTCGATATTTCGCGATGTAGTCGCGGTCAAGTTCCCAGCCAAGACCAGGTCGATCATTGAGTTGGAAATATCCATCATTCAAGCGTGGGCGATTAGCGATGATGTTGTGCCAGATTGGATCTCGATCTGGGTGGAAATACTCAAGGTACGTACCATGCGGAATGGAAGCCAATAGATGTGAGGCGACTTGAGGCTCTTCGTGATGTGCCATCCGCACGTCATAGACGGTTGCCATCCCTGCGACTTTGCGCCATTCGGTCGGACCGCCAGACCAGGAGGAATCGAAGTTGCAGAAATCTATCGATCCCGTCTCCATGAGATCTCGGCAACCAGCAGCAGAGAATTCGCTCTGTCCGGCGCAGACTGGAACTCCGCCAGCGAATCGAACATCGCGCATCGCGCGCCGATCGTTCTGCCATTGGCATGGCTCTTCGAACCAAAGGAGATTCTCGTCTGCGACTAGATGTGAGAACTTGATGGCGTCTGCTGTTGTGTAGCCTTGATTAGCATCGACTGCGATGCGGAACTTATCGCCACCAACTTTGCGCGCCTCTTTGAAGCGTTTGGCATCTTCTTCTGGCGTCATTCCACCAATTTTGAATTTCATTCCGGCGAATTGCTCCTTGAGCAGGTATTCGACCTCTTCTTTAATGGTGAGGTTACTGCCGTAGTAGCCGCCGATTGTGATGACCGGAATAGAGGAGCGATAACCGCCCCACAATTTCCAGAGCGGCGCGTTGTATGCGCGACCAAAAAGATCCCACAGTGTGACATCTAGTGATGCGCAGGCTACTAATCCCAGGCGTCGATCTCGCAAGATGTCCCAGGTAGCAGGACGTGCCAACTCCCAACACTTTTCGATTGCAGAGCCATCTTGCCCGAGCAATGCGGGGGCAATCTCATCATGGATGATGCCGTCGATCTCGGCTAAGCCCGCATCTTCATCACCGGCATAGGCTTCGCCAATCAATCCACTGGCTGTATGAACGCGCGTGATGATTGTCGAGCGATGAGTCATCTTGTAGTGACTACCTTTATAGGTGCGTGCAAGTGGAACGCGAACTTGTTCGGTCTCGATTGCTGTGATCGTCAGATCCATGATGGTTGAAAATTCCCTCTCGTCTTTTCCAGAATTTTCAGTTAGATTCTGGTAACGATTCCATCGAGGAACCTATAGAGATGGGGCAGGCGTGTCAAGGGGTGAGCGGTAGTGCAAGAGCCAGTAACTATTCGCGATGTGGCTGCACGCGCTGGTGTCGCACTCTCAAGTGTGAGTCGGGTTCTCTCAGGCCATCCGGATGTCTCGGCAAGTATGCGCGCCAAGGTGGAGGAAGCTGCGCAAGCACTTGGATACGAGCCAGATCTATTAGCACAATCCCTACGCAGTGGTGCCACAAGAACAATTGGATTCATTATTCGCGATATCGCGAATCCACTTTTCGCCGTTGTTGCGCGAGCGTGTGAACAAGAGTTGCGCCGAAATGGCTATTCACTGATTCTGATGAATTCAGATGGCAGCGTCGAGACTGAATCAAAGAACTTTGCCCTCTTGCGTCGAAGGCGGGTCGACGGCGTCATTGCATCATTAGTTGCTGAAGATTCTCCGTATGTCAAGAAGACAATCCTTGCTCTACGTGCCCCGCTTGTTTTACTCGATCGAGATGTCAAGGGATTGAATGCGAGCGCAGTCATCACCGACCATGCCATTGGCGTCAAAGCTGCCACAAAACATCTCATTGAGCTTGGTCATCGAGAGATTGCCTTTATTTCCGGCGCAGCGAATGTTTATACGACTCGAGATCGAATCAAAGGGTTCAGTGAGGCTTTTGCCGAGAATGGAATCGCGCTTCCTGAGAAGTTGATTGCACTGGGTGGATTCGATGCTGAGTATGCCCTTATTCATGCGCGCCATTTCTTGTTGAAGAATCCACGACCAACTGCGTTCGTCGCCGGCGGTATTGGTTCTACAGCTGGAGTAGTGCGCGCTTTCAATGAAATGAATTTGAAGATTGGCAAAGACATCGCTCTGGTCGCACTCGATGAGTGGCCGCTTTTCGACGTCTTTGCCACCGATGTTTCATCGGTGTATCGGGATCCAGAAGCGATTGGTAGCGAGGCAGCCCATCTGATTCTTGAGGTTCTCAATGGGAACGAACCGCGTGAGTCTGTGATTGCTACGAAGTTCACTCCGCGTGCAAGTACCCAGGGGGTGCTCTAGATGTCTGAGTCCGTCGAGTTGGCGAAAGAATTGACCCGCGAGTTGTGCGACTTCAGCACACTCGATACCTCGCCAGTGATTTTGGCGCGATTAGAGGTATTACTCGCAGATTTCATGATCTGTGTCGCGAGTGCCAATCGCCTGAATACCAAGGTTTCGCTGCTAAAAGATGATGGTGCCATCGGATTAGCAACCAGACTTGCGAGCCAATCTGCGTTTGAGGATAAAGACGACCTTGATTGGTCGGCAGTCAATCACCCAGGTTCGGTGGTGTTTGCCGCAAGTCTTGCGATGGCGCTCACCTTTGAGCAAGCCCGCAGGAATTTCGTGCGCTCGGCGCTTGCGGGCATGCGCGCAAGTGCATCAGCGGCGCATTTTTTTGGCCCAGGGCATCGTAAACGCTGGCACATCACAGCAACGGCAGGAACATTTGGCGCCGTCTCGGCAGCCTCGGCTGCGCTTGATCTCGACAATTCCTTAGCGGTGCGTGCGTTGCATTTGGCCGGCACGAATATGGGTGGTTTAGGGCAGGTATCGCGAGAATTGCAGGGGACCCCTCGCTTCAACCGTTCAGCGGCAGCAGCGCTAGGTGTCGCAGCGACCTTAGCCGCGTTTGAGGAAATCCCAGCGATAACCAACCTGTGGAGCGGTGATCGTGGCTTACTTGAGGTTTTTGACATGGCCGGAACGATCTCTGGCCAGAGTCTGATCAAAGATGGCGTACACACTGTGCGAGTTCGCACCTTTCCTGCGACCGGATTCATCCATAGCGCGTTACTTGGAGTTGCTCAGTTAGCGCAAACAAATCCAGCTCCACTCTCTGAACTTGTTGTAACTATCAATAACGGTGTCTTACCCATCCTTAGCGATCCCGGTAAGGAGCGGTGGTGGAACCTGCAGTGGAACTGTGCAGCTGCTTGGGCATCCAAAGATCCGATGCGGCTAACTCCTGCTCCTGCTCTTGAGCCGTTAGTCAAAGTAGTTGGTGGTGATATCCCACTAGGAAGTGCACATATTTCTGGCATCACCAGCGCTGGTCGCTTTGAGAGAACAATCGATAACGCACCAGGGTTGGATTTCTTTGAACCACAAGAAATTCTCTGGCGCACCGCTAAGTGGTCGGCTATGGTCGGAGATAACCACTTGACGATAATCAAACTCGCTAAGCGTCTAGTCGCCGATGAGATGGATGATGCTGCTTGGCATAATCTCAATCAGATTATGCGAGGGGAGTAGAGATGTTGCACCCAAAGATAAAAGAGTTCCAAGACTTGCAGGCTCAACTAAATCCGGCAAAACCGCAATGGGAATCCACGCCAGTCGAAGTGCGTGCAACTGCTAGTGCGAAATGGCAACCTGAGTATCTTGGGATTGCAGACCTAGTCGCAAAGGTTGATTATCGATATATATCTGGACCAACTGCAGAGCTTCCGATCAAGATCTACACTCCAGAGGGGGTTGGTCCATTTCCGGCTGTCGTTTTCTTCCATGGAGGCGGTTGGGTCGCCGGAAACATTGAACTGAATGGTGTGCAACATCAACAAATCGCCCATGATGCCCGAGCCGTGGTTGTTGCAGTCAATTATCAGAAAGCACCAGAGCATAAGTTTCCAACTCCATTTGATGATTGCTATTCGACTTTGGAGTGGGTATTTGCTAACGCGCATTCGCTCAACATAAATGTTGAAGAGATTGGTGTTGGAGGAGATAGCGCTGGCGGGAATCTTGCAGCCGCAGTCGCCTTAAAAGCGCGCGACACAAAAGGTCCGAAGATCGCGTTTCAGATTCTCATCTATCCAGCGGTCGACTATAAATTTGACTATCCTTCGATGATTGAGAACGCAACGGGGTACTCACTGACAACCCAAGGTATGAAATGGTATTGGGATCAATACATGTCGTCAGAACGCGATTTGGAGAATCCTTACTTTCGACCGATGGCCGCTGATAATCTCGCAGAACTGCCCCCCACCTTTACCCTCACTGCAGAACTCGATCCACTTCGCGATGAAGGAGAGATATTTGCCAAGCGTTTAGAACAGGCTGGAGTCCGAAGTGTGCTCAAACGTTATGACTCTCTGATTCATGGCTTCGCGTTAATGCAAGGCTTTCTACCAGAAGCGAAGATGGCTATGCGAGATATCGCAGAAAATATTCGAGAATTTATCAATCCGAGGATCTCATGACACACATAACAGGTTTTTTTCATGGTGGCATCACCGTAAAAGACATGGATACTTCGCTCAAGTTCTACCGTGACGGGCTGCAACTAGAGGTTGAGTTCGACATTATCAACACTGCAGATTATCTACGAACTGTGGTCGCGATGCCCTTTACTGAGATGCGAATCGTCTATTTACGTATACCCAACTCAGGTTTTGTGGAACTTCTTGAATACCGAGGTGTGGAACGACATTCCGCGTCGGCACGACCTTCTGATTTTGGTGGTGGACATCTCTGTCTTTATGTTGATGACGTTGACGCGTTGGTGACCCGGATGCACGGCTTGGGATACTCGTCGAGAAGTGCTACTGCAATCGATATCGTGGCCGGACCAAATATCGGCGCTAAAGTGGTCTATCTGATCGACCCTGATGGGTATTTCGTGGAACTCTTCCAGAAGCCAATCAAGGCCTAGATCATCACGCTGCCACCATCTTGGCTCAAAGCTTGTCCCGTGATGTATTTCGCGTCGTCAGTGATGAGAAAATGAATGAAAGCAGCGATTTCTGAAGGAGTTGCCGCTCGTTTCATTGGAATACTATCCAGGCGCGTGGATTCCATCTCTGCATAGGCAGTGCCGCGCAATTCGGATAGTCGATGAAGTACATGTTCTTGCATGGGTGTGTCGGTAATTCCAGGGAGTACCGCATTCACGTTGATATCGCGCGGTGCAAGCACATGCGCCCATGATCGAGTCATCGCCAGCAGCGCAGTCTTCGATGAGGCATAGATTGCGGTCTCTGGAGTAACGGTTAAACGCGCTGATACTGAGGAAAGGTTGACGATTGATCCACCATCACTCATGGTCTGACTCAAATGGCTCATCAAGTACCACGGCGCTTCGACATTCACTGCGTAGATATCTCGAATATCTTGCGTAGTGAAATCGGTGATCTTCTTAAGTCTGATGAGTGCAGCGCCATTGATGAGTGCGTGTGCACCTTTGCCTGCGGCTACCACTTTGGCTCGACCTTCATCGTTCGACAGATCGACGACAAGATGTTCGATTCCTGTGATGGATCGCAAGTTGGCTTCGTTCATATCTACGCCAACTACTCGCATGCCGTGATCGCGTAACCGTTCGGCAAGGGCGCGACAGATACCACTTGAGGCGCCAGTGACTATCGCAAGCTTTCCATCCAACGACATTTGGGCAAGTCCTAATCTCACGTGTTTTTATGCATCAATTTTCGATGAGATTGCGCGTGAATGCAATTGCTTGCCTTGCAACATCAATCTCTTCGAGGCCAGTATTGAGATTCGAAAGCTCGATGACAATAGGATCGGTAAAGTTTCGCTCACGTAATATGGCCAAACATTGGTCAGCATGCGTGTCACCTTGACCGTAGTAAACGGTAGGCCACCAACCAGTCGGCGCTTCATGGCCTGGCAGACAGAGCGTTTCTTTCAGTTGAATCATGAAAACTCTCGAGAGGTCAAGGGTGCGCAGTAGCTCGAGTTGATCATCGCCGACTCGACGAGCGTTGCCCGTATCAAGACAGAGCCCCAGCTCTGGAATTCCAATGGAATCGATTAATTCCACCAAGCGCATTACCGGGAAATCAGCGTGGTTCTCGATAGACAGGCGCACCCCGAGTGTGGCAGCCAGGGAGGCAGCTTCTCGGAGAAGCGGTCTGAGTAGGTCGCTGCGCTCAGATATTGGGTCGGCAAAATTCTTGTGATTGCCCAGGACGATTCGCATCTGAGTGGCACCGACCCGTTTGGCTAAATCGAGGTAGTGCAGCACTCGTTCATGAGCCTGGAGATTCTTCCCACCGTTATACCCGTTGGGATGGCCCCAAGTGAATACCACTTCGCGCCGTGGATCAATCGCCTTCCATGTCGCGATCTCCTCGGTAACTTCCTCATCACTTGGCATGTACGACGTTTGGATTGATGCAAAGTGCACGTTCTCGGCGGTACAAAAGTCAAGAAAGTTTCGAAGGGTCCATTGGGTGTTGGGCAGGCTCTCCCAAGCGGTCACTTCACCATAGAAGCGATGGAAGCTATAACTATCTAAACCCAATTTCATGGAACTCATCGAGCGAGCCAACCACCATCTACCGGGAGGATGATGCCATGAAGATAATCTGAAGCGCGGGATGCAAGGAAAAGTGCAGGACCAACAAGATCAGTTGGTTCACCCCATCTTCCACTTGTGAGTCTGGCAAGTACCTGATCGTGGCGCACTGGATCGGTCCAAATATGTTTGTTCAACTTGGTCTTGATGTAGCCAGGGGCTATCGCGTTGACATTCACGCCATGTGGCGCCCATTCATTAGAGAGCGCCTTGGTTAGTTGGCCAACGCCACCTTTCGCTGCAGCGTATCCGGATGCATTTAGGCCGCCTTGAAAGGTGAGCATCGATGCGATGTTGATGATTTTTCCCTGTTTTCGATCGATCATCTGCGGTGCGACTGCTTGCGCCAATCGAAAAGTAGCGGTCAGGTTCACTTGCAGTTGTTCATTCCACGTATCGAGCGACATATCTTTCGCAGGGCCAGGAAAGACATTGCCATGAGCCTGGATGAGGACATCTATCCCACCTAATCTCTCGTTGGCAGCCTTGATGAATTCCGTAATCGATTGATCAGACATAAGATCTGCCTCAATGAATTCAACTGATTCAGCACCGTTATACTTGCTGGCAGCCTCCATCTTAGAATTCTGATTTCGTGCGCTGACCACTACCTTGGCGCCAGCATCAAGGAAACCGGATACTAAGCCCGCACCGATTCCACCAGTGCCGCCGGTGACTACAACTCGTTTTCCAGAAATATCGAACAGTTTCTCGGAATTGTGCATGAAGTGCTCCATCTCTCAAGGGTTGAGTATTGCCTAGCCGCTGTCTAATATCTACATTCGCACCGGCACCACGATTCTGCTAGAGCGGAATAGGCGAATGCAGGCGGCAGCAGACTGGTTCAGATGTATTCAGGCTGGTTCAGATGTATCCAGATGTATTCAGATAAGGGAGTTCACGATGACGTGGCGAAGTGATGCAGGTCTAGTTGGCAATGCAGTAGTCGTTACTGGTGCCGCCGGGGGAATCGGCAGCGCCGTTGCTCGTGGATTCGCAGAGGCAGGCGCGAAGGTCTTACTCGTCGACATCCCCTCGGCTCCGCTGGCTGACACACTCAAGACGCTCAGTGGGAGTGGTCATCAGAGCTATCCCTGCGACCTCTCCGATCTCTCTGCGCACCCAAAGATCTTTGACCAAGCCGCCGAACTCGGCAAGGTCGTTGCGCTCACACATTGCGCAGCGGTGCTTCGTCGACGCGGCTCGGTCGATGAAGTGACTGAGGAAGATTGGGACCTACAAATAGATGTCAACATGAAAGCGACCTTCTTTCTCAATCGATCGGCGCGCGATCATTTCAAGAAACATGGCACTAAGGGTTCAATTGTGAATTTCTCTTCGCAAGGTTGGTGGACTGGTGGATTTGGTGGTTCGGTGGTCTACGCCGGCAGCAAGGGTGGCGTTGTGTCGATGACTAAGGGGCTGGCACGCTCCTTCGCTCCTGATGGTGTGCGAGTCAATGCAGTTGCTCCAGGAGGGGTAGATACTCTGATGATGACCGGCAACCAAACACCAGAAGCGTTGGCGTCTTTTGTCAGCATGATTCCCATGGGACGGCTTGCCACTCCTGAAGAGATGGTCGGCCCAGTCTTATTCCTCGCCTCTGAGGCTTCAAGTTATGTCACTGGAACCGTGATGAACGTATCCGGTGGCCAACTCATGTACTAACGTCAATCATCAGAAGTAACTTCTGATTGAGAGTTGCTAGACAGTCAAACTGAGAGCAGCAATCCCCAGTGCAGTGAGAATCGCGCTTACGATAATCGCCCGGTCGGGGCGTTTTCGATAGGCGACCGTCTCTATCAGGATGACGAGGATAGGAATCGTCGCGAGAAAGGTCTGCACGACCAGTGGGCTGCCCTTTTGGATTGCCGTGATCGAAGTCATCCAACCTATTGCCATGAAGAAAGAGCGTCGAACAAGTTCGAAGAAATCTCGGAACTTCAAACCAATAGGGGGAAAGAGGATGATAAATGAGAGGCCGGCGATAACTTGTCGAGCGATGAATGTCTCTGGCATCCCCACCCCTTCATTTCCCAGCAGTTTTGCGATGATTGTGACCGCTCCATTACCTAATGCTGCAATGAGCATGAACGCAATCGTCTTCGAGGAGTTCAATCCGGAGATTGACTTTCGAAGCGGGAATAAAGTGATTGCCATCAAGAAGAGTACGAGAAAAATCTGAGTGATTGTGATAGTTGTACTTAGGAATACCGGTGAAAGTAGTAGCACCACTGCCGGAGCCATCGCGGGTGCCACCGAGCTAACCGAGGCAGTGCTTTTCGCAACCATGGAGAAGAGAATGTAGGCGACCAATCCACTCGATAGCGCCGCGACAAGATGTAGATATGGCACTGGTCCAGAGAAGAGTTTCCAGGATGGGCCGGTGCCGATGAATGGGAGCGCAAACACTGCGTTAAGTAGGAAGAGCGGCCCAATTGCTCTGAAGATGGAAATCCTGAGCGTCACACCTTTGGTGAAGAAGGTACCGAAGGCAAATGCAAGTGTGGCAGCAGATGCATAGAGTATGAACACTCAGTTGTTCCCTTTTCGTCAACTTGAAGATAGTCTGAATCTACACCCACTCTCGCGGTGTGAGGCGAAAGGATCAATGGATAATGGCGAACAATCCTGTTGGCGTCTCGAATTTTCTGGTCGGGGAATATTTCGTCGATCCATATCCGGTATATCGAAAGCTACTTGAGGAAACTCCGATTTTTTGGAGTGATATTGCCCGCGCCTGGATTGTCACACCTTTCGACGAGGTCGAAGCAGGGCTAACTAATGATGATGTTTTCAATACAAGTGAGCGCATGACCAAAGCCTCTTCGCATCTCGCGCCAGATCAACTGGCAACCTTGCCTTTCATTCTGACAAACCTGAGTAATTGGATTGTGTTCAAGGATCCGCCAGCACATACTCGGCTACGTCGCCTAGTAAGTAAATCGTTTACCCCTCGCAGCATCGCCGCGCTAGAACCGAAAATTGAGAAGATAGTCAGCGACTTGCTTGATAAGGCGATGGAGAAAGATGTTTTCAACCTCGTCGATGATTTCTCTTTCCAACTCCCTGCAATTGTGATCTGTGAACTGTTAGGTATCCCACTTGAAAAGCAATGGGATCTCAAAAGATGGTCTGATGGTGTTGCTGGATTCACGGCTTCAGCGCGCATCACCACCGAACAGGCCCAACACGCAGAAGCGGTGGCGCGTGAGGCCGAAGAATATCTCATGGAGCTTTTTGCTGACCTTCGAGCGAACCCTAACGAGGGTCTCTTAAGCAAGATCCTCAATGCACCGAAGGATGACAGCGGTGATGCCTTGACTGATAAAGAGATAGTGGGCTTGACCATCCAACTCTTCTTTGCTGGATTCGAGACCACCGAGGGTCTCATCGGCAATATGGTCCTTGCGATGATTAATAACCCCGAGCAAGAAAAATTGCTTCGCACCAACTTTGAACTTATTCCAGCGGCAGTTGAAGAGACACTTAGATTCGACTCGTCAATCCAAAAGCAGAGCCGCGTTGCTTCGGTTGACCTTGAGATTCTCGGACAACACGTTCGCAAAGGGGATTATGTGCATTTTATGATTGGCGCTGCTAATCGTGATCCACGCCGATTTGCTAATCCAGATGACTTTGACATCACGCGCACCGATGCCGCAAACGTCAGTTTTGGCCATGGCATCCATTTTTGTATTGGAGCGCCACTTGCCAGACTCGAAGCAAAAATTGCTCTTCGTCAACTCCTTGAAAGGTTGCCATCGTTTGTTCTTCACGAACCAAAACCGACATTTCCGGAATTGCTAGCAGTTCGGAAACCACTTCAACTATGGTTGTCGAGTAGTAAGAAGTTGACTCGAATCTGAGGCGAGGTTGTACCAATGAACCAGAAGGCGCCAACGCTCAGCGTTGACCCCTTCGAAGGTCGGGCGCAGATTGGATTCGCGCGTCGCGACATCACGCCCCCGTTCGGTATCTATGGCCGAATGTGGGGAGCTTCGAACCACGATAAATCTGAAGGTACGCACAAGCCACTTTTTGCGACCGTGATGGCCTTCCAAAGTAGTGAAAGCAAGTCACCCGCGCTCTTAGTAGGAATCGATGCAGCATCTCTTGGTGATCTTGCCGGCCGGGAGGGCTTAGAGATTAGATCCGCTGTGTTGAACGCCTTAAACATTCCTTCGTCACACCTGATGTTGGCATGTTCACATACACACTCTTCGCCATGGGCTGCGCGTAGCCGTGGACATATGCCTGGCGGTGAATTGATTAATCCTTATATCTCTCTCGTCGTTAATGCGCTAATCAGCGCATGCCAAGAGGCAGTCAATTCGATGGCCGATTCGATTATTACTTTTGCTAAGGGCTCCTGCACCCTGGCCAGCAATCGAGACATGATTGATCCACACAATCCCTCTCGCTATCTCACTGGATTCAATCCGCAAATACCTGCAGACGATACGGTGATGGTGGGGAGAGTTGTTCGAGTGAACGACCAGAAGCTCATCGGTACGCTCGTTAATTACGCGTGCCACCCAACAACTCTGGGATGGGACAACAGACTTATCTCACCCGATTACGTGGGTTCTATGCGTGAGGTTATTGAGAGTGCTACCGAGTTCGCACCTAGCCTTTTCTTACAAGGTGCGTCGGGCGAACTAGGCCCGGCTCACCAATACGTTGGCGATGGCGATGTCGCCGATCATCATGGGAAGCAACTTGGCTACGCGGCGCTGGCAGCGCTTGCCGGGATGAATGAGCCTGGAAAACGTCTGGAATTCATCAAAGCAGTCGAATCTGGTGCGCCACTTGGATATTGGGAGCCAGTTACTTACTCAGTTCCCGAGAATGTCGCTATCGCCGCAGCCGAAACTTCGCTGCCAACGAAGCCGTGGCCGACAATTGCCGAGCTCGATCAGGCAATCACAAGAGAGAAAGATTCCTTCGCACGTGAGCGACTCTTCCGGAAGAAATCAATAGCCGCCCTCATGAGTGGGGGTTCTGGAATTTCGCTCACCTCGTATGGTTGGCGAATCGGCAATATCCTCTTCGTGGGAGCGCAGTGTGAAGTGTATTCCGAATGGCAAAAGGCAGTGCGTGCGCGTTATCCAGAGAACGGTGTGGTGGCGATTACGTGTGTCGATTATGAAGCCATTGGATATGTAGTCCCAGACGAGTTCCATGATCTCAACCTCTACCAAGCATGGCAGCCTCCATTTGGCAAAGGAGTGATGCAGGCTCTTCTTGCGGGTTCTATTCGAGTGCTTGATCAAGTTTTAGGCCGAGGCTAGTAATTGTTCTCTTCGCTTAATTACCGTAACTATCGAAGAGTATTTCTCTATAGTTCGCTCAACTCAGGGGGAAACTGGGCCGGGCAACTTGCAATTGAATGGCTAGTTTTGGATCTGACCGGAAGCGCAGTCGCGCTCGGTGGCATGGTGGGTATCCAAGTCGCACCTATCATCATCGTCTCACTGATAGGCGGCAGTTTTGCAGACAAATTCAGCGAGAAGTGGATTCTCCTCATCACCTCCACGCTGTTAGTTTTTATTTACGTTTCAATTTTCCTCTCGTATCAGAATGGCGTGCTCTCCTATGGCCTACTTGCCATCTTGGCTTTCACGCTTAGTACAGTTGGTGCGATTCAAGGGCCAGTATTTACCGCGCTCTCAATCAAGGTTGTACCGGAGGAGCGCATCGCCAATGCAATTAGTCTTAACTCCTTCACTTTTAATATTGGGC
>CAZBCF010000003.1:33080-54271 GCA_964490435.1 uncultured Bifidobacterium sp.
GAGGAGCGCATCGCCAATGCAATTAGTCTTAACTCCTTCACTTTTAATATTGGGCGATTACTTGGTCCGATAGCAGCCGGCCTATTGATCGCCGCGTTCGATACTGCGACCCCTTTCATATATGTCGCCGGGCTGTATGTAGTCATCTTTCTCGTCTTGCTTCAGGTCCGAATGGATGAGTTGCACCAGAACAGCAGCGCAAATGCCTCGGGTAACCTCAAAGAGGCATTGCTGTTCTTGCAGAAGAATCGAGCGCTCTACCTTCCCATGATTGTGACCGGAATTTTCATCGGACTAGGGATGAATTTCTCGTTAATCTCGTCACTGATGGTGCGCCAAGTCTTTGAGCAAGATTCGCGACATTTAGGTTTCGTTGGCGCGCTGCTTGCTGTCGGCGGTTTGATTGGTGCTGGCTATGCAGCGAAACTGTCAGTCTCTGGCCATCGTCCGCGATTTGTGACCATGATGCAGGCAGGGATTGCACTAGGAGCATTCTGGATTGCTACTGCCATCACACCCACGTTCTGGAGCTATGCCGTACTAGCACTGTTCGTCAATCTCTTTCACTTGATAGTGATGGCGACTGCAAATGGGATCATCGCGGCAAATTCACCTATTGATCTCCAAGGCAGGGTGTACGGAATCTATCTATTCATCTTCCATCTTGGATTTGGAATCGGTGCACCTCTGGTTGGGTTACTCGCAAAAGCAATTGGAATTAGATTAACGGTGGGGTTAGGAGGAGCAATCGTGCTCCTCCTCTCCCTGTACCTCTTTAATTTGGCAAAGCGCGTACGACTTTAGTCGTCAGCAAATTAGAACCTATTTAGAACTTATAAAGCCGTTCCGCATTTTTGTGAAGAATCTTGTGCTGCTCGGCTGACGAGAGTTTCTCGATGTAGTCACGGTAGTAACTCATGATTAGGTCATATGAACTGTAGAGACGATCAACCGGCCAGTTAGAACCGATAACGCAACGGTCTGGACCGAAAGCCTTCAAGCAGGTATCGACCCATGGTTTGAGCGACTGCTTCGAGAAGTGTGGATCAGTCATGGCGACGCCAGAGATTTTCATCGTCACATTCTCGGCTTTTCCGAGGTTCTTGACCGCTTTCTGCCAATTCTCGAAATAGGATTTGGTCCGTTTTCGCGGGAAGCCAATATGCTCGAGGACGATGGGCAGATCTGGATGGCGCTCAGCCAACTTTCGAGCCTCAGCCATGTTCTGCCACTCGCAATCCAAGTCGAAGACAATCTTCTTCTTGGCCATCCACTTCAGCGACGCTTCGTAATGTGGATTGATTTCCTTGGCTGCCAACATCGGTTCCGCCTTGAAGTCGCGTACGCCGACGAAGAGTTTTGACTTCGCATGACGCTCGAGTTGGGTGATTCCATCGGGGCTTCCCAAGTCGCAATCGGCAACGATTCGAATCGGGATTGGAGACTTCTTATTCATCTCAGTTAGCCAAACAGTCTCGGTGACTGGGTCGGGAGATCCAATAGCCGCTTGAACGTGCACTACTCCAGTCACTCCAGCAAATCGTGATTCTGCATGGAAGTTCTCTACGACATACTCTGGAGCCTTGATCGGATTGATATTCCCGAGAATCGGGTGGATGAAATCTCGCTCCAGCCAGACCCACTTCAGTTCGGGATGGCTGAAATCATAGAAATGAGCGTGGGTATCGATAATGGGAATCTGCTTCGCCATGTACGTGCACCTTTCCTTGTAGTTCCTCTAGTGCTGACAGCGCTACTGATGGGTCGTCGAGCACTTGCAACGACTTCGCGTTCACCCTAAGTTACTGCCAATTACCTCCAAGGAGAAGCCCCTATGAAAATCGTGAAAGTCGAACCAATTCCAGTTGCCTATCCAGAACCAAATGACTTTAACGCCGAGCGGTACCTCTGTCTCGTCAAGATAACCACTGACGATGGACTGGTCGGTTGGGGGGAATCAATCACTCAATTCAAAGAGGCAAACGCACCTGTAGCAGCGCTCATTGCAGGTCTTGCCGAGGACTACCTCATCGGTAAAGACCCGATTAACAATATTGCGATCTGGCGATCGCTGAAGGAACGAGCATGGTGGTACGGATATCGAGGTGGTATCGCCTCGTATGCGATTTCGGCAATAGATATCGCACTTTGGGACTTGAAGGGCAAGGCGCTCAACACCAGCGTCCTTGAATTGCTCGGTGGCCCAGTCCACGATCGTTTACCTGCTATTGCTTCTGGCCATGCCCATGATTCGGATATCAAGAAGATGGCAGAAGAGGCTAAGACGTGGATGGATCAGGGCTTGCAGGGAATGAAAGTTGGCTTTGGCAAACGTGGCCATGCGCATTTGGGTTACGAGCATGATCGTGACGTCGAGTACGTCAAAACGATGCGCGAGACTCTTGGTGAAGACAAGATGATCATGATTGACCTGGGTTATGCGATCAAATGGGATGTCGCAACTGCAGTCAAACGCGTACAAGCATTCGACGAGTACAACATCGACTGGATCGAAGAGCCGCTCGGCGCATGGGATCCACAAGGTTATGCCGATTTGCGTGCTAAGACGAAGACTTTGATTGCCTATGGGGAACGCGAATGGCAAGTAGCCGGCTTCGAAGAGATTCTCAAGACCGGAACGTGTGATGTCTTTGGAATCGACCCAGGACGCGCTGAAGGAATCACTGGTTTTAAGAAAGCAGCGGAGCGGGTCGAGGCATACAAGCGGACGGCTAATGCGCATGCTTGGTCGTCGGCAATCATCTCTGCGGCAAGTCTTGCCGTTTCATTTAGTAGCGCCGCATTCCGACTTTTCGAGTTCAAACCATTGCGTAATCCGATGCAGCATGACCTGGTCAAAGAACCATTTGCACATTCCGAGGGTTGGGTCTATCCACCACTGGGTAAACCTGGACTAGGTATCGAGATCATCGATGAGGTAATCGATAAGTATCGACAGAAGTTCTAAAACCTACTGCAGATCTTTATGTGGAGCGGCCTTCCGAATGGGAGGCCGTTTTCCATTGAAGCGCAAGGGCAGGCCTGGAATCTTCCTTACCTTTGACTGGCTATCGGGGTAGTCGAGAAGCACATCAATGGCCTTGCCTTGTTCATCCCGATGCAACTCCTCAGGGAGCGCTACTCGGTCAGCCGGAACGCCATTACGTCCGAGCAATTCTGCCCAATACCGCGCATCATGTTGCGCAAGCGCGCTTTCAATCTCAACTTTGAGCGCCGGAGCGTTGCGAACTCGATCGACATTCACCGCATATGCAGGATTCTCGATGAGGTCGGGGCGACCAATGAGCGAGCAGAGCTTTGCGAAGATGTTGTTGTTGCCAACCCCGATACATAGCGTTCCTTGTGCAGTTGCAAAGATGCCATACGGCGCAAAGGCGGGATGGCCACTTCCCGATCGCACCGATGGGGCGCCAGTCAATTGTTCGGCTGAAAGGTGATAACTCACCCAGGCAGCACCAGTCTCATAAAGGGAAGTCTCTACGATCTTCCCAGCACCAGTGGTATTTCGTTCAATGAGGGCTGCGAGCACTCCGATTGCCAACCACATCCCACCACCAACATCCAATACCGAGACGCCAGCGCGAACTGGATTGCCATCGGGTTCACCAGTGACGTGCATGATTCCAGTTCGGGCCTGCACCGTTGCGTCGTAACCAGGCGCCGCGGCATCTGGCCCAGTCGTTCCATACGATGAGAGATTTCCAAAAATCAGGCGTGGAAATCTTTGCATGAGGGAATTCGGATCAAGATCCAAAGCGCGCAGTCGATCAGGAAGAAAATTGGTAAGAAAGACATCGGCCCCCGCCAGTAATTCGTTGAGTCGAGTTTTTCCCTCAGAACTCTTCAAATCGATTGCCTCAACATCTTTGTTCCGATTCACAATATGGAAATACGCGGAGCGATCACCATCGACGGGAGACATAGAACGTGAGGGATCCCCTGCGGGAGTCTCGATTTTGAGTACCTCTGCGCCAAGATCAGCCAAGACGGCGCCACCGTACGGACCGGCAATATTGGATGTCGCATCAAGCACGCGAATACCTGCGAGGGGTAGCGCTGGTGATGAATCCGACATGGCTACTCCTTGACGGGGTTGCTCGTGGGTCAATACCCTAGCAAACGATTCCAGCCCGTTCCCGTTGGGTTATGGAAGGCAGAGCTGGAGGCTCTTAGATGGCTGCAATGCAATTTCGACAAGCGATTGTCAATGCCCTCGCCGATGAGATGCGAAGCGATCCCACAGTGATGTTATTTGGTGAGGATGTTGCCGAAGCTGAAGGTCCATTCAAGACATCCGAGGGACTTCTTGCTGAATTTGGCCCGGTACGCGTGCGCGATACTCCGATATCGGAGATGGGATTCACCGGCGCCGCCGTTGGCGCAGCGATTCTTGGTGCAAAGCCTGTAGTTGAGATTATGTTCATTGAATTTCTTGGTGTTGCCCTCGATCAAGTCGTTACCGAAGCCGCAAAGATGCGTTATCTCTCGAACGGGAAACTCTCTGTGCCTATGGTTGTACGCGCATCATGTGGTTCAGGACTTGGTTTCGGAAGTCAACACTCTCAGACGCTCGAGAATTGGTTCACTGCGACCCCTGGGTTGAAATTAATCATGTTGAGCGATGCACAATCTGCCTATTCACTGACTCGCGCTGCGATTCAAGATCCAGATCCTGTAGTCATTCTTGAGCCGCGCATCTTGTACGCAAAGCGTGGCGAGGTCGACAAGGATTTGAAGATCAAGATTGGCCAGGCTCGAGTACTTCGCCCTGGAACAGAGATCACCATCGTCTCCTCAGGCCAAATGGTTGATGTGTGCAAGGCCGCGATTGAAGAATCTGGAGTGAATGCTGAGTTGATTGACCTAGCGACAATCATTCCGTGGGATCGTAAGACAGTCCTTGATTCAGTCCGAAAGACCGGGCGACTTGTGGTTGTTGAAGAGGCGCCACTAAGCGGTGGCTGGGGAAGTGAGATTGTTGCTGCGGCAACGTCGGCGCTCTTTAGCGAGTTGAAGGCAGCGCCATTCCGCATCACAGCACCTGATATTCCAGTGCCTTACAGCGGACCGCTTGAGACGCGTTACATCCCGACCAAAGAGGATGTCGCGCGGCAAATCAAGGAAGTCATTTCAACCGGTAAGACTCCGAAGACCTGGTGGGAAATGGAGGGGCTGAAGTAATGAGTATTCAATTGGAACGACGCAAGGCAGTACAGGTTGATGAGGTTGCTGGATATGAACGAATGCTTGAAATTCGTGAATTCGAAAACCAGATTAACGGGCTCTTCGCTGCTGGTCTCATTCGCGGAACTACCCACCTATGTATAGGTCAAGAAGCCCTCGATATCGCACTTGCAGCAGAACTTCGCCCAACCGACACCGTAATGGCCACTTATCGTGGACATGGCGTTGCACTCGCACTTGGACTCACGCCCGAATCAGTCTTAGGTGAGATTATGGGAAAGACCATTGGTTGTTGTGGTGGCGTAGGTGGATCGATGCATCTTGCCGATATGACTCTGGGCCTCTTACCAACATCTGCGATTGTTGGCGGTGGCATTCCAATTGCCGCCGGTGCTGGGCTTGCCTATCAACTACTGGGACAAGACAATGTGGGCGTTGCAGTCTTTGGTGATGGTGCAACGAACATCGGAGCATTCCACGAAGGTTTGAACCTTGCCGCTATCTGGAAACTTCCGGTGATCTTTGTGTGCGATAACAATGTCTATGGCGAATACAGTCGTATCGATAAGACAACTCCGCTAGAAGATCTACATTTGCGCGCAGAAAGTTACAAGATGGCTCACTATGCTGTTGATGGTATGGATGTCCATGCCACCCGCAAGGGAATCAAAGAAGCGGTTGATCGTGCCCGAAGTGGCGGCGGACCGACGCTGATTGAAGCCAAGACCTACCGATTCGCCGGTCATTCTCGCGCTGACAAAGCGCTCTATCGCCCCGAAGGTGAACTCGAGAAGTGGCAAGAGCGCGATCCAATCAAGCTGACCGAAGCGGACCTTCTCAAACGTGGGCTGCTCGACGGAGCAAAGATCGAGAAGATGCGCGCCGATATGGTCAGGACAATCGAAGGAGTGGTTGCGACGTGTCAAGCGGCGCCAGATCCTACGGTCGCCTCTATGTTCCAGAACGTATTCACAACTCGCTAAGTGGATTTGAGGAGCTATCCAGATGAAGATGACGATAAAGATGCCTCGAGTGGGCGACACCGTTGACTCTGTGTACCTGGTCTCATGGCATAAACAGCCTGGCGAGACGATTGCAGTCGGAGAATCTCTCATGGAGGTCGAGACCGACAAAGCTAATGTCGAAGTACCTTCTCCGGTCGCCGGAAAAATCGTCGAATTACTCTTCAAAGATGGCGATGAAATAAAAACTGGCGATCCGATCGCCACCTGCGAAAGTTAGAACAATCCCATGGCAACGGTAGCGATATATGGTGCCGGCCAACTTGGCACGACCGTAGCCGAAATACTCAAGGAAATTCCACACCACAAAGTAGTTGGCGTATTCGGTCGTGGCGAGCGAAATCAAGCGCTGACAAGTGGCGCCGACGTCGTCATCATCGCGACGACAACTAAGTTCAAAGATGTTGCCGCTGATATCGAATTAGCAGTGGCGAGCGGCTCCCACGTTCTTGTCTCTTCCGAAGAATGCGCCTATCCATGGGCAGTCGATAAACAGCGTGCTGATTCTCTCGATGCATTAGCAAAATCAAAAGGTGTCAGCATCGCCGGTACTGGAGTCAACCCTGGACTGATCTTTGATTCGCTGGTGCTCACACTCTTTGGTGCTGCCCCTCGCGGGTGCACCGTAGCGGTGAGACGAACCGTGAATATCTCTGGTTTCGGCGCGACTGTTTTGCGCCGATTGGGGATGGGATTCACCTCCGAAGTCTTTGCCGAGCGGGTCAAGCGCGAAGAGATCTTGGGGCATGCTGGCTTTCCACAATCGATGACAGTCGTTGCCGATGCGATGGGACTGCGCATCGACTCGATAGATAAGGAATTACTCCCACTCATCACCAAATACGAGATTGACTTGCCAAATCGTTTCGTTATCGCAGCCGGAGAGAGCGCTGGAGTGAATCAAACCTATACGGCAAAGGTAAATGGCAAGCCGTGGTTCGTCTCGCACTTCTATGGCCATGTCGATTTAGCAGGAATCAACAAGAGCGCGATGGATGAGATTGAATTCTCCCTCGATGGCAAGGTCTTTCAAACGATTACTCTCAAACCAGGAATCGGTTCGCAAGTTGGTTCAAAGAATATGGTTGCTAATTCCATTCAACGGATTCTGGCAGCAGCCGACGGTTGGGTGACTGTTGCGCATATGGAACCTGCTTTCCCCGAGAGCCTCGCATAAAGATGGCCGCACTTGCGCTTGGCGCTGGATTGGTCGGAAAGAGCGCGATCGTCACGGGCGCTTCAAGTGGAATCGGGCGTGCGACAGCGCTGCTCTTTGCGCAAGAAGGTCTGAAGGTCTGTGCAACAGCGCGCGATGAGGCGGGATTGCAAGAATTAGCACGATTGATGCCTGCCGGAGATCATATTTATCGAGTTCTCGATTTACAGGATGTCCAAGGATGCCAAACTCTCGTGACCGAAGTTGATAAACATTATGGTGGAATTGATGTGTTAGCACATATCGCTGCATCGTTAATCCGCAAAGATCTCTTCGATGTCACTGAAGAAGATTGGGATCAACAATTAGATGTGAATCTGCGCTCGACCTTCTTTCTCAATCGAGCAGTTGGTAAGGTAATGATTGATCGTGGGATTAAAGGGAGCATTACAAACTACGCTTCATCCTCGTGGTTGATTGGCCCGATGAAAGGGTCAGATGCTTATGTTGCATCGAAGGGCGGAATAGTCTCACTTGCTCGAGGCTTTGCGCGTCAATTCGGGCCTCATGGAATTCGAGTCAATGTCATCGCGCCCGGCCAGATAAACACTCCGATGCAACATGTAGATAATGACCCAAAGATCGTCGCTGAGGCCGCCGCCGCCTGCCCACTTCGTCGCATGGGCGAACCTGAGGAATTAGCACGAGTGACTCTTTTTCTTGCCTCTGAGAATGCATCCTTCATCAACGGAGCGACGCTCAACGTTAGCGGCGGATTGTTGATGTACTAACGCTTGCCCGCAAGGATCCGCTGTGGGTTCAACTCGGTGAGGGTCCTGATCCGTTCATTTGTGACGCCAGCGGCCTTGAGTTTAGGTAGGAAATGGGTGATGAGATGCGCGTATCCATTTCCGCCATGGATCGCCAATCTTGAGCGAGCGGCAATATCTGTGCTTATGAGGATTCGCTCGAGATGCCCTTCACTAATTAATGTGGCGATTGATTGGGCGCGTAATTCATCGCTCTGCTTATCGAATTGCCCTACAGCGTCGTAGGCAATCCATACCCCGCGTTTGAGTAGCTTTCGCGAATAGTTTAGATCTCTATTGGTATCGCAATGACCGATGATGGTGATATCTAGGTCGGCACCCGCGCTCTCGAGGATATTGAGTTGGTCGATACCAATTTCTGTGAATAGCGCGTGTGTGCCAATTGGGATGCCTGTCTCGCGTTGCGCATGTGCGGCAGCCTCCAAGACTCGCTTCTCAGTTGGCTTAATCGCACGGTGATGGGTGCCAAGTTCGCCAATGAAGCCGGCTTTGATCGAGGTTCCTGGTAGCCCTTCAGTGATGTGTGTGACCAATCGTTTGGTGATGTCGGCGGTGCTCATCGTATGAAGCCACTCGGGGTAATAGACATCCCAATAGAAACCAGTACCGGCGATGATATGTACGCCAGTGCGCTCAGAGATATAGGCCAATTTCTCTGGCTCTGGGTGGAGTCCATAGATGGTCTGGTCGACCAACGTGCCACCGCCGGCTGCCTTGAAGAGCGCGACCTCTTTCACCATTGTGTCTGGTTCGAGCAAGACCATCTCGGCGCTACGGCGCACATCATATGTATCGACAATCAGATGTTCGTGAGGTAGCACGAGACCAAGTTGATCTGAGGCGACTGGGCCAAGAACTGTATTGACCAATGCAGAGCGTGTCATGGAGAACCTCTAACCGTGCAGCGAAGTGAGCAGTGCGAGTGATTCTTCGATCAAGATGTGACTTGCTTGAGGCGCGAAGGGCGCTGGATGCCCGTATCCGCGCTGTGCAACCGTGGGTTCGTACCCACCCCATTGATATTCCTCAGGCGTAGAGACGTAGCCCAACACTCCTTGGCAATATCCAGCAAAGAGCGTGGTCTCAAAAGGTGAGCGCCTGCGCACTTGCGCGCCTATCTCGGTGAAGAGTTCTCCCGGTGTGCCAACGATTGCGCACTCTCCAAGTCGGGCGACCCAAATCTCACCAGGAATTTCTTCTGGGAGCGGACCAAGCGCAGCCATTTTTAACATTTCGGTTAACCAAGAGATGTGATATCGAATTGGATTGAGGACATCGCGTTGTGCGCCAGCCTTCTCTTTTGATGCGTAGTCATTCGAACGCTCCTGCAACTCTCGCTCCATATCGGCCACTGTGAGCGCAGGATTGAGGGGGAGTTGAAGGACCTTTCGTTTGGAGGCGATTGGTTGAGTGGATTGAGGTGTGCGCGCTCTGCGCCGGTATAGTGAAATCGGCGTCACAGAGCCGTAGGCGATATGTTCGATATCAATCTCACGCGGATCTTTATCAATCACAGCGTGGACTGCTTCGAGGGCAAGGCGATGACCAAAGGCAATCTCAGGGCCAGGATGATCAAAGAATGCTTCGAGCGGAAGAATGTTTCCGGCTGCGCCTTGGAAGAAGATGCAGGTACCTCCGCGCATCAGTTCGACCTGATTACGAAGAGGTCCGAGGAAATCACTTCCGGCGAAGGGCACTTCACCACCGAGGACTACGGGATGACAACCAAATGCGATGAGAGTTGCGATTGCACTGCCATCATGGGCATCAATGCGGATAGTCGGCACCTCTTCATCGATGAAATTCTCTTTGTTCCAGCCAAGAATCGTGCCACCTTTTCCATCGCGCTCACGGCGATTGACTGCGATGCCGGGTGCTACTCCGGTGCCGCCAGAGATTCGCGCTGGTTTCATCCGTGAGATTGCTTTGACACATGCGCTGGCGAAGTCATAGGGGATCTTTTCGAAGTAGGCATGCTCGGCATCAGTGAGCCGTGCAAACTCTCCATGGAGTTTCTCGCCCTCTTTACGTGGCCAGAGTCCAGCGTGGGTATGACTTGAGTTAAGGAGAATATTGTCGTAAGGAATGCCAGTTGCAGCGACGATTGCAGCGCGGACTCGATCTGCAAAATAGGTATCAAGGTTTGTGACATCAGCAGCGATTACCGCAAGCACATGGTCATCATTCTGAATCACACAGGCGCGCACCTGACATGAATCAATCGCGTCACGAACTGCAACAGCGCGGCGCACAAAGCCTTGCGGATCTGAGGGGAGTGGGGGTTCGATTGAGACGACTGCAGCACCTGCACGAAGACCTGACATTTGTTCCTCCTTTGCGGTACCGTAGTACGGGTAAGAGAGCATTGGCAACGATTTTTATTTATCTTTGAAGAGGTTCCATGTCACATTCGCGAGCGCGCCGCTCAGTCTTCGCAGTGCCTGGGAGCAGCGAAAAGATGATTGGAAAGGCGCTGGAATTCCAGGTCGATCAGATTTTCTTAGATCTTGAGGATGCGGTCGCGCCCGATGCAAAAGAGCGCGCGCGTGCATTGATTAGTTCGGCAGGACAGAAGAATTTCAAAGCCTCCACGGTGAGCATTCGAATAAATGCAATCGAGAGCGCTTGGTTTGAATCAGACTTCGGGATGCTCAAGGCGGGAGTTGGGCGATGGATTGATTCCGTTATCGTGCCAAAAGTCCGAGATGTACACGATATTGAACAGATATCAGCCAGACTCGATGAGATTGAGAAGATTCTGGGGCGGGCACCTCGAGAGATTGCGATAGATGCTCAGATTGAAAGCGCTCAGGGGTTGGTGAACTGCGAATCCATCGCAAGGGCGCATCGCGTCACGTCACTGAATTTTGGGCCGGCAGATTTCATGGCAGATCTAGGGGCGCCTGCTGAAGAGGTCACCTCGAACGAATATGCGCTGATGCGGATACTTGTAGCAGCGCGCGCGGCTGGTATCTCAGCAATAGATGGTCCCACTCTCGAAGTTCGCGATATTTCCAAGTTCGAGAGATCTGCCGCGATTTCTGCTGCCATGGGTTTCGATGGGAAGTGGGTGCTTCATCCGGATCAAATCGACGCTTGTCACGCAGCGTTCACGCCAACTCAAGCACGTTTCGACGAAGCCTCTTGCCTACTCGAGGCATATGAACATTTCACCTCGCACAGCGGTGGTGAAAAAGGCGCAGTAATCTACAAGGATGCGATGATCGATGAAGCCTCACGAAAGATGGCGCTTGCGATCTTCAGTCGAGGCAGAGCGGCAGGCTTGGAGCCAACCCGACATTTCGTTGCTCAGTAATTTGAGGTTGTCAAGGCGTTCTTTCGCAAATCTGCCATGCTTTCGATTGCAGATGAGATTCGCTCGACCGCGGCAGTGAATATCACTTCACCCTTTTCGCGAGTGGCAAGTAGCGGATTTCCAATAATGCCGGCTTTGCTATCTCGTTTGAGGTCGAGTGGAATGTTCAAGAATCCCGGTTGCCGAAAATCGATACAGGACCACGGCGTAGGCTGATGTGGCATGTCAACGATTGCCTTCGACATATTGACCTCTTCGGGGCGTAGGTAGAGGGCTAGCGAAGTCTCCATCTCGCACGCATGTCCCATTCCGCCGATCTCTGATTCTCCTACTTTGATTAAGACGTCAGTGATTGTCTGCCAGTAAGAGAGCGCCGGAATCGATATGCCCAACTCTTCGCCTATTTTTGAAACTGTTGCGGTGAGGTTTCCAATATTGCCGCCATGGCCATTAATGAGCAAGAAGCGATAAAAGCCATGTGGTTTTAATGATGCAATCGTATCCATCAGGATAGCCGTGAAGGTCTCGTTCTTTAATGAGATGGTTCCTGGAAAACCGAGATGATGGGGGGAAGTTCCCCACCAAATCGGCGGTGCCACGAGTACTCGTTGCCGAGTATTGCTATTGACCTTCGTTGCGACTGCCCGTGCGACCGCATCGGCATTGAAGATATCGGTATCAACTGTGAGGTGTGGACCGTGTTGTTCTATCGCGCCAGTAGGAATAACTACCGTCGTGCGATCACGGTCGAGTTCTGCAATCTCAGGCCAGGAAAGTTTCTCCCAAGAGATGCTTGACACCTTCTTCGCTCCAGTCATCTGCGCAGTTTAGTAGAATTGGCGCATGGCGATAAGAGTGACGGTGCGGGTGAAACCTGGCGCTTCGCGCAACAAAGTCCGCGGTAGTTTCGGGGATCCACCAGCGCTCGTGGTCGCCGTTTCGGAACCGGCTATCGATGGCCGCGCCTCGACCGCTGTCTGTCGTGCGATGGCCGAAGCGCTCGGTGTTTCGCTCTCCAGAGTCTCCATAGTGATGGGCCACACTAGTCGGACCAAGGTCGTTGAAATCAACGAGTCTGATCCACACATTCAGCGAAAAATCGCTGAATTACTCAAGGGCGAGGAGTAAGGCACTGAAGCGGATTGCATTTGCTTCGCCGGCAAGCGGGGTCTACCCCTATGTCATCGCTGTCTTCGCCGCACTTTTGCTCTTTTCTAATATCGGAGCGGTGAAACTCATCGAGTTCGGACCAATCATCACTGATGGTGGCGCCTTTCTCTTTCCACTCGTCTATATCGTCGGTGATGTTCTCAGTGAGGTCTATGGCCTGAAAGCTGCTCGTCGTGCAATCTTCCTAGCATTCGGTTTGTCGATACTCGCCTCGCTAACTTTTTGGGCAGTGCAGTCAGCCCCTCCCGCAGATGGTTGGAACAATCAAGCGGCATTCGAAGCGGTGCTGGGATTTGTGCCAAGGATCGTGTTGGCGAGCGTATGTGGATTTCTCGTTGGACAACTTCTCAACGCCTATGTGCTCGTGAAAATCAAGGAACGCACTGCCGAGCGAGCGCTCTGGTTTCGGTTGATTGGTTCGACCGTTGTTGGCGAACTTGCCGACACTCTAACCTTTTGCACGATTGCTTTCTATGGGGTTATTACTGGCGCAGATTTTCTTAACTATGTAATAACCGGTTACGTGTATAAAACATTGCTAGAGGTGGTATTACTGCCGATTACATATCGAGTTATTGCGTTGATGAAGCGGATTGAACCGACGTACTATCGCGAAGGGTAGTAGCGAGCCAGGAAATCATCTCGGAATTCTGCGTAATTATCTTGATCGAGATGCTCCCGGATTTTGTCGACGAGTGAAACCGTAAAGTGCACATTATGAATGGTTGTCAATGTAGAACCCAGAATCTCCTTACTCTTGAAGAGGTGATGGAGGTATGCCTTGGTGTAATGAGTGCAGGTATAGCAAGTACAACGCTCGTCGATTGGGGAGAAGGCGGTACGGTTCTCGGCAACCGTGAGATTGAATCGACCAGATGGACCATAAACGGCACTAGTGCGTGCATTTCGCGTGGGTGCGACGCAGTCGAAGGTATCAGCGCCACTTTCGACTCCGCGAAATAAATCGTCAGGTTCACCAATGCCGAGCAAGTGGCGAGGTTTGGATTCGGGAAGTTGATCAGTGACCCACGAGACGATGTGGGTGAGTGCGCTCTTGTCGATTGCCCCGCCAATTCCGAATCCATCAAAGTCGAGGGCAGCGATACTTCGCGCCGCCTCTTTTCGTAAATCTTCGTATTGGGCACCTTGAATGACCCCAAAGAGCGCTTGATACGGTTTTCCGATTCGCTCGTGAGTCAGCCGTTGATGTTCGGCGATGCAGCGATGTGCCCAAGCCAAGGTACGGTCGAGCGCGATTTTCTGGTAATCCTTGGTGTTCATCAATGTCGTGCACTCGTCAAAGGCAAAGATGATGTCCGCACCAATCTGATGTTGAACCTGCATCGAAATCTCTGGAGTGAAGCGGTGCAGCGCGCCATCAAGGTGTGATTTGAATGTCACGCCATCATCATCGACATGTGCCAACCGTAACTTTGGCGATTGAATTACATCATCGGCTGTGACATCACCAGGGTCCATCGCAAGTGTTTTTTTGAAACCAACGCCAAGGGAGAGAACTTGGAAACCACCGCTATCAGTGAAAGTTGGACCGTGCCAATTCATAAAAGAACTTAAACCACCGGCGCGATCGAGAACTCCGGCACCAGGCTGGAGATAAAGATGATACGCATTAGCAAGGACTGCTTGCGCGCCACTCTGTCTGACTTGTTCTACTGAGAGAGATTTAACCGTTGCTTTTGTGCCAACCGGTATGAAGGCCGGGGTCTGAATCGAGCCATGCGGCGTAGCGATCACACCGCGGCGGGCGCGGCCATGGTCGCTCCGACCATGGCCCTCAATGGCAAAACCCCAATTTTTGCGTTCCATTGACGGCAATCTACCGCGATAACTTTGTGCAGCCTGGCCGTTTTGGCTGATAAACGGGGTTTTGGAGGTGGCCTAAGCCCCTTATAAAGGAGTAAGTTCCTCAGGGACTACTGGCCGGTAGCGGCTTGACAGAATTGGGGGGCAGCTTGAGCGAGACAGTTCGAGAGGGCCTCTCTTCCGGAATCGTTGGACGTAGTCCGCGTCAATTGGCATGGCTTCGCTTTCGCACAAACAAGACCGGGCTTATCACGCTGTCAATCGCGATCTTCCTCATACTCTCGACGATGTTCGCTCCGCTTTTACGAGCACTATTCGGATTAGACCCTAGGGCACGCTATAACGACTTGATGAATAGTCAGGGTTTTCCAACCGGCGGCTTTAACGGGATTAGTTGGGCTCACCCTTTAGGACTTGAACCGGGAATTGGCCATGACCTACTTTCGCGACTTCTCTTTGGTGCACGCACTTCATTTTTCGTGGCCCTCATTGTAACTATCTCAAGCGTGAGCATTGGATTAATCATGGGCATCCTCATGGGTTACTTTCGTGGCGCCGTTGATTCCACCCTTGGTCGATTCATCGATTTCCTTTTAGCATTTCCGGCATTTTTTATGATAGTGGCTTTGAGTTTGCCTATGGTCCAAAGATTGGAAGCAACTGGCCTCGTTGAGGGCAACTCCGCTCGAATGAGTTATTTAGTTTTGATACTTATCTTTTTTGGATGGCCTTATCTTGCCCGAATTATGCGTTCGCAGGTGCTCTCTATTCGGGAGCGTGACTACATCCTCGCCGCTCGTGCGTTAGGCGCGTCAAAACGGAGGATTATCTTCAAGGAGATTCTGCCGAATTTATGGACCGTGGTGATTGTCTACCTCTCATTATCGCTGCCTGGTTATCTGACGGCAGAAGCAGTCTTCTCCTTTCTGGGATTGGGAGTTCAGCCACCAGATGCGACATGGGGTCTCTTAATCTCCGATTCCATCAAATATGTGATCAATAACCCCACATATTTTTTTATACCATCGACCGCCCTGATTCTGGTAGTCCTTACTTTCAATTTACTTGGAGACGCGGTGCGTGATGCACTCGACCCACGAAGTGAGGTCACCTGATTGAGAATTACCGTTGGCAACAGCTGAGTCAACGGTAGATAACTAAATAACACCTAACTACATATCCATCGTTGAGGAGGAATATGTTCAAGACAAAATCGGGTTCGTCCCGTAAGGGGCGCCGCGCGTTCTCTGGTGTAGTGGCATTATCGCTATTAACCGGTGTGCTCGTGAGCTGCTCATCATCAAGTGGAGGTGCGGGCGGAACGCTCACATTCCTCACAAACGCTGAGGCGTGGACACACGCTGACCCGAACCGTAATTACACCGGTCAACACATCGCGTGGTTCGGATCATTTATGCACCGCACACTCACTGCTTATGCTCGTGCTGAGGGTGCTGCAGGTTCCGAGGTTGTTCCTGACTTGGCAACCGACACAGGTCGCGCATCAAACGGCAACAAGACCTGGGAGTTCACACTCCGCGACGGAGTCAAGTTCGAAGATGGCAGCGATATCACCTGTGAAGACGTGAAATATGGCGTCTCACGTACATTCGCAACTGATGTCATCACCGACGGACCGACTTATGCGATTAGCATGCTCGATATTCCTAAAGCTGAAGATGGTTCATCCGTGTACAAAGGGCCGTATAAGACAGATGGCAACGACACTGCTGCATATGACAAGGCTGTTACCTGCTCTGCAGATAACAAGACCATTACTTTCAATCTCTCTCGCGCAGTTGGCGATTTCAACTACACGGTTACATACCTTTCGTTTAGCCCAGTACCAAAGGCCAAAGACACAGGCGATCAATACGATCTAGCACCTGTTTCCTCTGGTCCATACAAAATCGAGAAGTACAAGGCAAAAGATGAGATGGTCTTGGTTCGTAATGAAAATTGGAGCAAAGATTCCGACCCAATCCGAAATGCCTACCCAGACAAGATCGTGGTTCGTTTCGGAGTGGCTGAGGAAGTTCGCGATCAGTTGATTCTCAATGACTCTGAACCAGCAGCCTTCTCACTCGACGGCATCCTTCCAACTAACTTGGCGACCGTATTCAATGAAGACGGCACACCAAAGGAAGAGTGGAAGTCTCGCGCACTCAATGTTTATGACCCATATGTCACTTACACCGCTGTGAATGTCAGCAAAGTAACGTGCTTACCAATTCGCAAGGCGCTCTACTATGGACGTGATTTCGCCGCTCTTCTTCAACTCGGTGGCGGTCCGGCATTTGGTGGCGATCCTGCCGATGGCGTAATCAAGCCTTTGATGGGTCTTGATTACAAGCCAGTTACTGGTTTGGAGGACTTCAAGCCGGAAGGAAATCCAGAGAAGGCGAAGGCCTTGATGGAAGAGGCTAAGACCACATGCCCTGACATCTATGCTAAGGCGACTGGCGAAGGACTCACTTTCGATGTTGGCGACACAGACACAAATAAGAAGGCTGCAACTATCTGGATTGATTCCTTGAAGAAGAACGCAGGTATCAACTTGAAGTTCAATTTCATCGAGCCAGGTCAGTACTATGCAGTGGTCTTCGATACCACCAAACAAGGTGACATGTCTCGGGCAGGATGGGCTCCAGACTGGGCTAATGCTTCAACTGTTATCCCAGAGCTATTCCTCGATGAGGGAGGATTCCCACTTTCGCGCGTTGGCAAGGACCCTGCATATGCGGAGTTCAAGCGTCGCGCTCAAGCAAATCTCTCTGAGCCTGATCGTAAGAAGCAGGGCGAAGAGTGGGCTGCGCTCAACCAATATGTGATGGACCAAATGTGGGTAATCCCTGGCGTCTTCTCGAAGACCCAAGAGATGTGGGGCTCCAAACTTGAGGGAGTCTTCTTCTGGGAACCACAAGGCGCACCATCCTTTGGTGACATCAAAGTCAAGTCGTAGTTAAGGCTTTTTAATACGACTTGAATAAGTACGTTGTTGAGGTGGGGGAGAAATCCCTCACCTCAATCTAAATACAAGGGGTGAGTGATGATTAATTATTTAGCAAGGAGAATTGCGATCTCGATAACAATCTTGCTCGCAGTTAGTTTTGCTGTTTATTTAATCTTCGCTATCTTGCCTTTTGATCCTGCAGCGCTTACCTGCGGAAAGAGTTGCAATGACCCAGGAATTATCGAGGCAAACCGAAAGCGACTTGGTTATGATTTGCCGATTTGGACTCAATATTTAATCTTTCTTAAAGGTCTTTTTGTAGGACGCACATTTGGTGAAGGGGCGGCAACCATATTCTGCCCTGCACCCAGTTTTGGTTATTCGTTCCAAGAGCATGCATGCGTTACCAACTCAATCTTGGAGGCTTTGCCCGTCACGCTCTCCCTTGCAATTGGTGCGCTAGTGCTCTGGCTCATTTTGGGGGTAGGTTTGGGGATTATTGCGGCTCGATTTCGTGGCCGAGCAGCCGATACCGGAAGCACTATATTCGTGTTAATCGGAACTTCATTGCCGACCTTCCTCACCGGTTTGTTGCTTCTAGTCTTCGTGGTGGTGAAATGGCGGATTTTGCCTTACCCCTCAGGCAATTACACGCCGCTTCTTGAGAATCCTCTGGAATGGCTGAATACGATGATTCTGCCGTGGATTACTCTCGCGTTCGCCTACGCTGCGCTCTATACACGCTTCGTTCGAAACGCGGTGCTCGAAACATTGAGCGAGGATTTTATTCGTACCGCACGTGCCAAGGGCTTGAGCGAGAAAGTGGTTCTGCGCAAGCACACCCTGCGTGCAGCGCTGGCGCCGCTCACCACGATGGCCGGCTTAGATTTCGCAGGACTCCTTGGCGGTGCAATTCTTACCGAGGCAGTATTTAATCTCCCTGGACTGGGCCGCCTTTCATTGGGCGCAGTAGTTGATTTTGATCTTCCCATCATCGTCGCGACGACGATCCTTGCAGCGGCAATCGTGATCTTTATGAATCTAATCGTCGATATCTTGTATGCATTTATCGATCCTCGAGTACGTGTGGCTGCATGAGTCTGCTTGAAGTAACCGACCTGAAAGTCGAGTTTCCCACTAGTGATGGCCTGGTCAAGGCTGTCGATGGGGTGTCGTTCGTCATCGACCGCGGCGAGACTTTGGCGATTGTCGGCGAGTCAGGATCTGGCAAAACCGTCACCAATCTTGCGTTGATGGGCTTACTCTCAAAGCGCGCATCGAGAGTAAGTGGTAGCGCCATTTTGAAAGGTGCAGCCGGAAATATCGAGCTGATTAATTGCGCCGATGATCAGATTCGTGAGATTCGTGGCAATGACATCGCCATGATCTTCCAAGATCCGATGTCTGCCCTCCACCCTTACTACAGCATCGGTGACCAGATTATCGAGGCGCATCAAGTGCATAACGATGTCGACGAAGAGATTAGTAAGGCGCGAGCAATCGAACTTCTCGATATGGTCGGAATTCCTGATGCGTCCAATCGAATAAAGGCTTTCCCACACCAATTTTCGGGTGGGATGCGCCAACGGGTGATGATTGCCATGGCTCTCGTGAATAATCCGCAATTGCTCATCGCTGATGAACCCACCACGGCCCTCGATGTCACAGTCCAGGCGCAGATCCTCAAACTTCTTCGGGAATTACAGGATGAATTGAAGATGGCCATCATCTTGATTACCCACGACCTGGGCGTTGTCGCTGGAGCTGCCGATCGGGTCAACGTTATGTATGCCGGCAAGATCGTAGAGAGCGCACCGGTTCGCTCTTTGTACGCAAATCCCCTGATGCCCTACACACATGGATTGCTCTCCTCCATTCCGCGAATGGATCAGATAAGTGGCAAGCGCGGTACACGGTTGAGCGCCATTGCTGGCCAACCACCATCTTTGATTGCGCTGCCTCCGGGGTGTGCATTTGCCCCGCGCTGCACCTTCTCTTCCCGCGTAGCAGGGGGAGCGGCGCGCTGCGATGCTGCGATGCCGTCGTTGATCGAGCACGCTCCAGGACACTTCGCGCGCTGCCATCTTGAGGGGGCGAGCCTGTGAGCGATACCCCAATACTTGAGGTGAAGAATCTCCAGAAGTTCTTCCCGATTACGAGCAATAGCATCTTCGCGCGCGTCAAAGGTGAGAATAAGGCTGTCAATGGAATCTCTTTTGCGCTCCAACGCGGAGAGACGCTGGGTCTAGTTGGCGAATCTGGATGCGGCAAATCAACTGCAGGGCGAACCATCTTGAAGTTATACGAACCAACCGCAGGTGAGATTCATTTCGATGGCGAAGAGATCACCAGTTACTCACCACGGAAGATGAAACCGTTGCGCAAGAAAATGCAGATCATTTTCCAAGACCCCTACTCGTCTCTCAATCCTCGCCACTCCGTAGGCGAGATCATCGGGGCGGCCTTCACCATCCATGGGGTCGACTCAGGTTCTGAAGGCAATAGTCAGGCTGGTCGAACTGGGGGTCGAACTGGGGGCCAGATAAAGCGCTCAGTACAAGATTTGATGGAGCGGGTGGGGCTCAATCCAGAGCACTACAACCGCTACCCCCATGAGTTCTCGGGCGGCCAACGCCAGCGCATCGGCATCGCTCGCGCCTTGGCTCTTAAGCCCGAATTCATCGTCTGTGATGAGCCGGTATCAGCCCTCGATGTCTCGATTCAGGCACAGGTGATAAACCTCCTCGATGATCTCAAGGATGATTTTGGCCTCTCCTATCTTTTTATCGCGCATGACCTCTCAGTGGTCCAACACATCTCTGACCGCGTTGCGGTGATGTATCTGGGCAAGATCGTCGAACTTGCACCGACTGAAGAGATCTACCAACGCCCGCACCACCCTTATACGAAAGCGCTCCTCTCTGCGATTCCGATCCCAGATCCCGTACTCGAGAGCGCGCGCGAGCAGATTGTGCTCAGTGGTGATCTTCCCTCCCCGTCCAATCCTCCGACCGGATGTGTGTTCAACACCCGATGCTGGAAAGTACAACCCAAGTGCTTCTCTGAGGAGCCGGTATTGCAGGGGCTTGATAAAAGTGAAGTCGCCTGCCACTACCCCGAATAGATACCCTCATCCCGTGGCAGTACGAACCGCTCATTCAGCCCTTGCCCCGTGGCGGGCCTATATCTCAGCGACGAGGGCAATCACTGCTGCCCTAGACGAGGACTTGAGCGCTTTTGGGGTGAGTCTGGCCGACTACGAGTTGCTCGCCCAGTTAGGTGCGGCGCCGGCGCGTCGAATGCGGATGAGTGAGCTTGCCGGGTTGGCCATGGTCTCTCGCTCTCGCCTCTCCCATCGAATCAAGGTGCTCGAGGAGCAGGGGTGGGTCGATCGCATTCGTTGCAGTGAGGATAAGCGTGGCCTCTTTGCAGTGCTCACTTCGCGGGGTCAGAAGAAAGTTGCACAGATTGCACCGACGTATCGTGCGAGCGTGCAACAACGGTTGCTCAAACATCTGAGCGCAACGGAACGAACTCAGATCGAAAAAATTTTTTCAAAAGTCAATCAAGCGATCTCACCGACAGAATTATCGCTCTGCGAGAAATAAAGAAATAAGTAGCGAAATGAATTAACCCCCACCGCCGTGAGGCCATGGGGGCTAATTACCAGTAATTTATGCTGGAATTTATGCTGCTTTCTTAGCGGCCTTCTTAC
>CAZBCF010000004.1:0-25335 GCA_964490435.1 uncultured Bifidobacterium sp.
TTCGTGGCGGGGTCGTAAACACCCCCGAAACCAAAATAGTTGAGAGGGATACATGCTCGAATCGTTATTCAAGATCTCCGCACGCAAATCCTCTGTTGGTCAAGAGATCCGGGGTGGCTTAGTCACGTTCTTCACGATGGCATACATCGTGGCGCTAAACCCACTGATCCTCGCCACGACAGATGGCACCGGTGCGTTCATTGGTGGTGGCGACAGAACCAACGCCATCATCATCGTTGCAGCCGGCACCGCATTAATTGCGGGAATACTCACCATTCTGATGGGTGCCGTCGCTAACTTTCCGTTGGCTCTTGCCACAGGTCTAGGCCTCAACACCTTTGTTGCCGTCTCGATCGCTAAGAACTCGACCTGGGCTCAAGCGATGGGCTTAGTGCTCATCGAAGGCGTTGTCATCCTAATTCTGGTTCTCACCGGCTTCCGAGTTGCAGTCTTCAAAGCGATTCCGACTCCGCTCAAGGTCGCGATTTCGGTCGGTATCGGACTTTTCATCGCGCTCATCGGTCTCGTCGATAGCGGTTTCGTTCGTCGAACACCGAACATCGTGTGGGGCAGCTCTAACTCAAAGCCTTCCGCCGTTCCACTCGAACTCGGTGATGGTGGTCAACTCGTCGGCTGGCCGATTGTCGTCTTCGCGCTTGGTCTCTTCCTCACCGTCATTCTGATGGTGCGCAAGGTCAAAGGTGCAATTCTCATTGGAATCGTCGTGTCGACGATTGTCGCAGTCATCCTCGAGAATGCGTTCAAGATCGGTAATAGTTTCGTTAGCCCGACCGAATCAAACTCACGCGGTTGGGGACTCAATACTCCAAAGATCCCAGATAACATCGTTGACACGCCACGATTCGACACTCTTGGTCTTGGTTTCAAAGATATCTTTGGCGCATTCACCAATCCCAAGACTGGTTTCCTTGCAGCGTTGCTGCTCGTATTCACTCTTCTCTTGGCTGACTTCTTTGACACCATGGGAACGATGACAGCGATTGGTAGCCAAGCCGGCCTCACCGATGCCGATGGCAATGTTGAGAACGCGAACAAGATCCTCATCGTCGACTCGATCGCGGCAGCCGCTGGTGGCGCAGCCGGTATCTCCTCCAACACCTCTTACATCGAATCTGCCTCAGGAGTCGGTGAAGGTGCTCGAACGGGCCTCGCCTCGATTGTCACAGGAATCTGCTTCTTGCTGACAACATTCCTTGCTCCACTCGTTGCGGTGATTCCATACGAGGCTGCAACACCCGCACTTCTCGTCGTGGGCTTCTTGATGATGTCTCAAGTGAAGGCGATTGATTGGCAGGATCTGGGAATTGGAATCCCAGCCTTCCTCACAATCATCTTGATGCCATTCTCCTACAACATCTCTGTTGGCATCGGCGCTGGCTTCGTATCACACGTTGTCATCCGTGCAGTCCAAGGGCGAAGCAAAGAGGTTCACCCATTGCTTTGGGTGGTCTCATTCCTCTTTATGATCTATTTCCTTAGCTCGCCCATCAGATCATGGATTGGCTAGTGTGCAGATAGTTATTTGACTAACTAGTTAATCGCTATTCAGTAGCGAAATCCCCGGTTCCAGAAAAAAGGAGCCGGGGATTTTGTTTTGAAATTTTTTAAGATATCGCCGGCCATCGCTCTCAAAGACCCCAATCAATTGGCGCTTTGCCACGTTCATTTAAATAGTGATTCACCTGTGAAAAGGGGCGGGAACCAAAGAATCCGCGATAGGCAGAAAGTGGCGAAGGATGGGGCGCTGCAAAGGTTTGATCGGCACTAAAGCCGGTCTGTAAAGCAGCACGTTGCGCACTGGCACCCCACGCGATGATTGGGATTTCACGGCGAGAAAGCTCTGTTAATAGACAATCAGTCACACTCTCCCAACCAATACCTTGATGTGAGAGTGGCGCACCGATTCGCACGGTGAGAATGCGATTGAGCAGTAGCACTCCTGATTTCATCCACCGTCCAAGATGGCCATCTAGTGGAGGCGGCAGCGCACAATCAGACTCGTATTCTCGGAAAATATTCTTTAGCGAGGGCGGCAATTTAGTGAACGGTACATCTGGTGGAACAGAGAAGGCCAACCCCTCGGCCATTCCCTTGGTGGGATATGGATCTTGACCCAGGATAATCACACGAACATCATCAATAGGAAGATCGAGAGCCCGAAAAATCTGATCTGAAGCTGGAGCAAAATCTTGCTCGGAAAGTGAGCGCAGTAGGGAATCTATTTGAGGTCGCAGCGGTTTAAGTACGTTCTGCCAACTGTTATGCACGATTGTCGTTCAAGCTCGTGCAAACCAACGCTGGCCATCGTATGCCAGTGAGATTGGAATTCCGAAAGTAGCCGAAAGCGAATCTGGTGTCAGCGTTGACATGATTGGCCCTGCAGCGACGATATTTCCCTCGCGAATCAAAAGTACATGCGTTGTACCGTAAGGAATCTCTTCGACGTGGTGTGTGACCAGGATGCTTGTTGGCGACGTGGGGTCGAGTGCGAGCCCAGAGAGGCGTCTGACCAAATCCTCGCGCGCGCCAAGGTCTAGCCCTGCTGCAGGTTCATCGAGAATAAGTAACTCTGGATCGGGCATCAGCGCACGCGCGATCTGTACCCGTTTTCGCTCTCCCTCACTCATCGTGTAGAAAGGCTGCTCTTTACGATCACCTACTCCGAATTGATCAAGCAGTGCCAAGGCCCGAGATTCATCCCATAGGTCATAAAGTTCGCGCCATCGGCCAGTGACTGCATATGCCGCAGTCATCACCACATCCACTGCTCGTTCATCGGGAGGGATTCGGTCAGAGAGAGCGGCGCTGGCTAATCCAATTCGTGGTCGCAATTCAAAGATATCAACCTTGCCCAGGCGCTCATCAAGAATCTCTGCCGTTCCTGAGGTGGGATGGAGCAGGGTGGCGGCAATCTGAATAAGGGTGGTCTTACCCGCCCCGTTGGGTCCGAGAATAACCCAGCGTTGCCCGGCTTCAACCTGCCAGTTGAGCGGATGGAGTATCTCCCGTTGGCCACGACGCAGGGTGACTTCCGTGAAATTCAGAACCGACACAAAGAGAGAACTTACCGCACCACATGGGCTCGCAGCCTCAATTACTATGTGGCCCGCGAAGGTCGCGCCGAAAGATAACCTAAGGTCATGAGCACCGTGGTAATCGTCAGCGGCATGGATCGGCCTGGAATTACCCAAGCCTTATTGGAGCGCCTCGATGCGCTAGCGCTGCCACACGCCATCTCTGATATGGAGCAAGTAGTTATTCATGGACATCTCATTCTTACTCTCGCCCTGGAAATTGACGTGAGTAACCGCGAACGAGTTCTTGTAGCGCTTGAATCGTGCGCTCGTGAGAATGGATTGGAGTTGCGCGCGCAAGAAGGAGACCATCGACAGATTGAACACTCTGTAGGTGAGGTCTTCGTGCACATCACGGTAATGGGACAAGAATTGACGGCTGGAACGCTGGAAAAGGTTGCCGGAATCGTTCGGGAAGCTAACGGAAATATCGAGCGAATTTTTCGGATTGCGCAATATCCAGTAACAGCCCTCGAGCTCCTAGTCTCCAATGTTCCGGTTGAGCGGATTAAAAAACCACTTGCTGCACTTGCTAACCAAACACCCGTAGATATCGGAGTTCAAGCCGGAGGCCTACAACGGCGGGCGAAGAAACTTGTGGTCTTGGATGTTGACTCCACTCTTATTCAGCAGGAAGTAATAGAACTTCTCGCAGCGCACGCTCACGTCGAGGCGAAGGTGAAATCCATCACCGACCGGGCGATGAGTGGCGAGTTGGATTTTGCCCAAGCATTAACTGAGCGGGTAGCTTTACTCGCTGGACTTCCTGAGAGCGTTATTCATGAAGTCCGCGCTCAGATAACACTCACCCCAGGCGCGCGAACGTTGGTTCGAACCCTTAAGAAGCTTCATCATAAGGTCGGGATTGTCTCTGGCGGTTTCACCGAAGTGATTACGCCAATCGCCACTGAACTCGGCATCGATTTCATCGCTGCTAATCATCTTGATATTGCTGATGGCAAACTTACCGGACGTGTGAAAGGTGAAATTATCGATCGCGCTGGTAAAGCACGTGCGCTACGGGAATTTGCTCGCCTAGCCGACGTAGATCTCGTTGATACGGTTGCGATTGGTGATGGGGCGAACGACCTAGACATGATTGCGCTCGCAGGACTCGGCATTGCTTTCAATGCTAAACCAGTCGTGCGAGAGTCGGCTGATACATCAGTGACCACTCCGTACCTAGATTCAGTGCTTTACCTGCTGGGCATTCCCCGGCACGAAGTCGCCCAATAGGCTGCTTGTCCTCGATAAAAATCTTTTGGCTAGAGCCGGCAAGCGTGAATGTCTGTGACCAGAATGCCGCGTGCTCCAATTGCCCATAGTTCATCCATGACCTTCTGAGCATTTTTTCGCGGCACCATCGCACGCACCGCCGACCATCCTTGGGTGCGCAATGGTGAAATCGTGGGCGACTCAAAACCGGGGGTAATCGCACAGGCTTGGTCAATGAGCTCACTCTTGATGTCATAATCCATCAGTACATATTGGCGTGCGATGATGACGCCGTTAAGACGTCGAATCAAATTTGCGCCCTCGTCGTTCACCTTCTTAGCGCTAATGAGGACTGCCTCACTCTCAAGAATCGGAGTGCCCACTACGGCTAACCCCGCTTGTTTCAGTGTCGTGCCAGTTGACACTACATCAGCGATTGCATCGGCGACGCCAAGTTTTATTGCACTCTCTACCGCTCCATCGAGTTCGACAATTCTTGCTGAGAGCTTTCGCTCCTCGAGCGCGCGTCGCAAGATTCCTGGATAGGAGGTGGCAATGCGTTTACCTCCTAACTCCTTTTCGGAAACGTTCGAGGCAGTATTAATCGGAAGAGCAAACCTGAAAGTGGAACGTCCGTACCCTAGTTTCAAGAGAACCTCTGCACTCACTCCAGAGTCGATGAGCAAATCTTCACCTGTTATGCCAAGGTCGAGCTCCCCAGAAGAAACGTATATTGCGATATCTCGAGGGCGTAGATAATAAAATTCGATCTCATTTTCAGAATCGAGTGTGATGAGATCCCGAGAATCCGAGCGTTGTCGATACCCGGCTTCGCTAAGTATTTTTACCGAGTCATCTGCAAGTGCGCCTTTATTAGGCAGGGCGATCTTCAACATAATCGATTCCTAACCGTTCTCAGAGTTTTTCGTAAACATCTTCGATGTCAACACCGCGCGCTAACATCAATACTTGGATGTGATACAGCAATTGACTTATCTCATTTGCGAGATTGTCATCGCTCTCGTATTCGGCCGCCATCCAAACTTCGGCAGCCTCTTCAACGATCTTTTTGCCTATGCCATGAACACCTGCTGCTAGGAGTTTGCCAGTAGAACTCGTCTGCTCTGGACCATTGCCATAATCGCGGTCTGATAATTCATCCCATAAATCATCGAAGGTTTTCATGGTTCAAGGGTAACCGAGTGCCAGGAAACCTCGCTCGGTATTTACCTTTTTTATCTGTTCGTGTTGCTTGATGTCGCTAATTCGCGCAGTAGCGTAACCATCGCGGCCGGATCCTCTGATTTGTAAACGGCCGAACCTGCCACGAAGGTGTCGGCGCCGGCTTCTGCTGCGCTGGCAATTGTGGTTGGCGAGATTCCGCCATCCACTTGTAACCACACCCCGCGTTCGTTCTTTCCGAGTCTTGCGCGCGCTTGTCGTACTTTGTCCAACATATCGCTCATGAAGCTTTGACCACCAAACCCGGGTTCAACCGTCATAATCAAAATCATGTCGATGTCACTGACGTAAGGCTCTAAAACCTCGAATGGAGTTCCAGGCTTGAGGGCGATACCTAAACGGGCGCCCAGCGAATGCACATCTGAGATGATCTGACGATGGTTCGTGGCAGCTTCAAAATGATAGGTAACGCTCGCCGAACCCATTTCTGCAAAAAGTGGTGCTGCGCGCTCTGGCTCGACGACCATCAGATGAGAATCTATCGGTATCGGTGAATCGTGGATGATTTCCGCTGCGCGCTCGAAATCAAAAGTGAAGTTAGGGACGAATTTATCATCCATGATGTCAAGGTGAATAAGGTCAGATACGCCTGCAACCCGGTTGATTTCTTCATTCAAGCGGTCGAAGTTAGCGTTGAGGATGCTTGGCGTGATGCGAATCGTCACGTCGAAAGCCTATCTTGTGGACGTTTTCTTCCGGAACATCGCCACGTACATGGCATCGGTGTGGTGAACTCCTGGCCACAATTGAACGTCAAAGCGCTCCCCCAACTCCATTTGCGGAGGAAAGTAGGGTCGCGCATCTATGAGATCCATGTCGGGAAAACTTTCACAAAACCATCGAGTATTGCCTTCGGTCTCCGCACTCACGGGAGAACAGGTTACGTATCCCAAAACCCCGCCTTCTTCAAGCAACTCATGCGCTGATGCGAGTAAGTTCCGTTGCAGCTCCACCAAAGCCTTGATATCCAAAGGTGTTTTTCGATGTCTGGCATCTGGACGGCGCCGGAGGGCGCCCAATCCAGAGCATGGCGCATCCAGGAGAATGCGCTCGACGCTGGCTTTCGAAATGGGAGCCTGCGCACTATCGGCAACGACAATCTCATGAGCAACTCTTCGAATAAGTTCGGCTCGATGCTCTGATATCTCAAGGGCAAGAAATCTCTTGTTAAGAGAGTGCGCCCAACGACTAAGGAGAGCGGCCTTTCCGCCCGGACCTGCACACATATCCAGCCAGAGATTCGATGATCCTCTTCCTGGATCAACCACCACTGCAGCTAGTGCGCTAGCAACGAGATAGGAACCTTGGTCTTGGATACCTCCGACTCGTTTTTGGATTTCTAGGATCCGCTCTGGATTGCCCGTGAGATATCGGGCTTCTGGCACCCACTCACAAGGAGTGCTCGTTGAAAGTGTCTCATCAGACCACGATGAACCAGGGTAGATGATGCCAGTTACCTTTGGATTAATGTTGTTGGCACGCAATTCCTCTGTGACGCGATTGATATCGCCAAGCCGTTCCACGTAGGCCTCTACGATCCACCGTGGATGAGAATGAATCAACGCCAATTTCCCGTTTTCATCAAGTTGGGCTGTTAGCAATTCAATCCATGCATCAAGAGATCGTTCACTAATTCGGCGAGATATGGCGTTCACGAAACCAGAGGCAGAGCCGCTTCGGTTTCGTACGGTTAGACGGACCGCGCTATCTACGGCTGCGTGCGCTGGTGTATTGAGAGAGAGTAGCTGATGAGCGGTCAATCGAAGAATGGTCAATGGAATAACATCTATCTTGCTTGTTTTACGCCCGGCCGCCACCTCGATGATAGCGTCGTAGAGGATTCTTTGGCGCAAAGTTCCATAGACAAGTTCAGTCGCGAACGCACTGTCGCGAGGCTCAAGAGATGATTTGCGCAACTCCGCTGGGACAATCAAGTTGGCATAACTCGCTTCTCTCTCTACCTTCATAAGGAGATCAAGTGCGAGATTGCGCGCATCAAAACCCGGATCCTTTCGGATGCCTTTTGTTGACTTTTCCTTTTTAATCATCTAGTTCTGGTGTCACTCAAAGTGCGATTCAATCTCGAGTTGAGCGCCCCTTGCCCACTCTTCGGCAGACATCGCTCTTTTGCCGGCAGGCTGCACCTCGATAAGCCTGAGCACACTCCCCGCACAGTCAACGAGCACCTGCGCTTGGTTGATGAAAATTCTCCCGAGAGTCACAGGCTGCGAAGTCTGGGGCGCCGTGGCTTGGGCACGATGGATGAGGAATCTCTCCCCCCGGAAAGTACTCCATGCTGTTGGGGTCGGATTGAATGCGCGAACTTTCCGCGCTACCACCGTTGCGCTCTCGAACCAAGTTATCCGTGACTCTTCGTTGGTGATCTTGGGCGCATGAGCTACTGGGCCTGAATACGTACTTTGTGGCAACGCTTCCTTGCCGGTGCCGATTTCCCTAATCTGAGCAACGATCTCGCCAGCAGCCTGGTGGGCAAGTGCTGCCCAGACCTCACCTGTAGTCATTCCTTCGATTTCCAATAAAGGGCTTCGGTAAAAGATCGGACCGGTGTCCATACCTTCATCGAGTTGAAAGAGTGTGTAACCGATATGCGTCGCGCCACTTTCAATCAGCCGTTGCACCGGCGCAGCACCACGCGCTTCAGGAAGATGCGAGAAGTGGATGTTCACCCAACCATGTCGAGGGATTCGCAAAAGTGAACGTGGGATGAGTCGACCATACGCAACTACCAGTACCAGATCGATCGTCGGAAGCAATTTCTCATATTCGCTATCACTGCCACTCTCGAACACAGGTAGCAGATGTTCGCGCCCCCATACGCTGACAGGTGATGGAACAAGAGAACCGCTGCGACCTCGCGATTTCGGTGGATTGGTGATGACTCCCACTACTTGATGGTCGCTGGCGAGAATTGCATCAAAAATAGGTAGTGCAATGCTAGGAGTGCCGGCGAGAAGTATTCGCACTAGATACCTAAACCACCGGTCGCATGTGGTGAAATCCGAATCTCTGGAGCCTTCATTCCGAACCATTCGCTCTCTTTTATGTCACGTAAGGCTTGCTTTCTGGTATCTAAGTCGAGACGATCAACGAAGAGAATGCCGTTGAGATGATCCGTCTCATGCTGAAATATCCGCGCTAACAACTCCTCGCCAACTATTTGAATGGGCTCTCCATGCATCGTGAATCCATCGGCAACCACATGGAAAGCGCGACGGCAGTTATATGTAAGACCCGGGATAGAAAGACATCCTTCATCTCCTTCTTGCTCTTCTTGACCAAGAGTAAGAACTGGATTGATTAAATGCCCTACCTGATCGTCTATCGACCACGTAAATACACGTAGCGAAACCCCAATCTGTGGCGCGGCAAGTCCTGCCCCAGGGGCATCCAACATAGTCTCAGTTAAGTCAGCGACAAGTTGGCGGATCTCCTTGTCGAAAGATTTGACTTCATCGGCTCTTGTGGCGAGTACCGGATCACCAAAGAGTCGAATAGGTTGGATTGCCATGGCGTTATCTTACCTTGCTATAGCGTGATTGGGTCGACTGCGATTCTGGCGACGCCCCTTCCTTGTGCAGACTGCATTCGCGCTTGATTAAATATGTCTTCGACGATTTGTGGCGCCTCATTTGTATTGATTCGAATCAGCGCCGTCGGTTCTGAATGTGTGATCCATTGCGGTCTAGAGACTTCGACGCTCTCCGGGAGGCTCCGAATGATTTCAGAGATTGCCTCTGGTGTGCCCGATATTGAGAGCGCTTTGTCTGCCGGGGGTAGGCGCAACACTTTACGTTCTTCGAACTCACGAAATCCTACGCTTAGCGCATCCCATCGTTGCAGTGCCTGAATATTTCGATTGCCAACATCAGCATCGATGAACAGCGGTGCATTAGTTCTTAGCAAGGTGAGCAAGGTAAACCAGCGTCGCCGTGCCTCTTCTTCTGCATCAAGAGATGAACGCTCCAGTAGGAGCGCAGAGTTAAGAATAACCGCCGCTGCATAGCCTGATTCAGCGATGGGCTCGGCACCTGGAGTCGCCACCACGATGATGGATTTATCGCTTATCGAATAGATTCGATGATCTTTGTTTGACGAGAGAATCCCATAGTTGGGAAAGGCCTTACCAAGTTCTTCGACCACCCGAATATCCCCAACGTGACCGAATCTAAAATTACTTCCAGCGCAAAATTGGCAGGACCATCCTCGATAAATAGAGCTGCAGAGGTGGCATTCGGGCAGATTTCGTTGGCCACGGACGAGTAATTTTCCCCCACATCTGCACCGAGCTTGATTTCGGCAGTGATTACATGAAAGCGATTGATAGTAACCGCGCAAAGGAACTTGAACAAGAACTGGACCGCTCGAGATATTTCTTTGAATTATCTTCCACGCTTTGGTGGGAATTCGTCCCAATTCATTCGGGTCGTTGCGCTCATTAATTGCTTGGATATTTGGAATTGTCCTTGGCACCACATCGGATGTTGGTGAAATTGGAGTGAAGTAGTTTCGACGGAGGTAGGCAATCGATTGCATCGACGGCGAACATCCGGCGAGGATGAGGTGAGATTTTTGAATATGGGCCCGCAAGATTGCAACTTCCCTTGCATGATAATAAGGAGCGCGTTGCTCTGAGTAGGTATCGCTACCTTCGTCCCACATTACGATGAGATCAAGATCGTTCAGCGGAAGCAATACAGCGCCGCGTACTCCAATGACAATCTGAGTCCTTGAATGTAGAACGTCCATAAAGGCCCGCTCTCGCTCGCTGCGAGATAAGTTGGAGTGCCATATTGTCGTTGGGTAATCATGTAGGTCAGGATCCTGAGAGAGTAAATTGACCATTCGATCTACATCGCTCGCATCTGGCAGGAGCAGTAGCGCCCTTTTAGACGAATGCGTGAGCAAAGTTCGGAGAAAAATAAATGGATCCTCGTAAGGAGGTGGCGTCCAAAAAGCACGAACGCGACTATTTGCCGTCGGGGGTACCTGCAAAGCTTCCCAAAAAGCCGCTGGATATCGTGGGTCTTGACGCGATGGCCGCACGGTGGCGCGAGCACTAGTACCCGTCATCACGGAAGGTTGTTGTGCTGGCGATGACTTTGTGAAATTTGGTAGCGCGAAACGCAGAACATCCCACCGCGTGCCTCCGTAATACCGTTTTATTTCAGCGCTCAGCGAAAGAATCGACTCACCAATCAACGGAAATGGCCTGACTGCCTCTGAGATGAACCGCAACTCCCCACGAAATTCAGAGGTGTCATGGCGTGAGATGACAACGCCGAGAACTCGTTTTCGATTAAAAGGTACCTTTACTACTACCCCTGCTGTTGCTATATCGGCTAGTTCTTGCGGGACCAGAAAATCGAATTCTTGATCAATGTGAAGAAGGCCTGAATCAATGAGCACTCGCGCAATCGGGTGAGAGGTTGAGCGGGTTGGTTGCGGACGCGGTGCTGCCTCGCGCTTCAAACGCAAGGGCTTGATGAGCTCTGCCATAGCTGCGCGCCCCCTCGTGTGACCTTTTCCAGCGAAGGGCTACTGGTGAGCCAGTTAGAGCGCCTTCTGCAACAGTGCGACTCTATCGGCCCGCTCCCACGTAAACTCTGGGAGCTCCCGGCCAAAGTGCCCGTAGTTGCTCGTCTTTCGGTAAATCGGGCGCAGTAGATCAAGATCTCGAATAATCGCGGCGGGCCGTAGATCAAAGACCGATGTGACAGCGGCCTGGATCTTCTCGATTGCAACGCTTTCGGTGCCAAAGGTTTCGACAAAAAGACCCACCGGTTGGGCTTTTCCAATCGCATAGGCAACTTGCACTTCACATCGCTGCGCTAGTCCTGCGGCGACGATGTTTTTTGCCACCCAGCGCATCGCATATGCAGCGGATCGATCGACTTTAGATGGGTCTTTGCCGCTAAAGGCACCCCCGCCATGGCGAGCCATTCCGCCATATGAATCGACGATGATTTTTCTTCCCGTAAGGCCGGCATCCCCCATCGGCCCTCCAACGACAAAACGTCCAGTCGGATTGATTAAAGTTCGCATCTCTTTCGTTGAGAGTTCATAGCGAGAGAGGACTGGATCGATTACTTCGCGCTTGAGATCGCTAGGCAATTGCTTTATCAGGTCGACTTCGGGGTCATGCTGGGTTGAGATCACCAATGTGTCGAGTCGAACTGCTCGATTCCCATCGTATTCGACAGTAACCTGCGTTTTTGCGTCAGGACGCAGATACCGCAAGGTGCCGCGCTTACGTACATTCGCGAGTTCATGCGAGAGTGCGTGCGCTATTGCAATCGGCAGCGGCATCAATTCGGGAGTCTCATTACTCGCATAACCAAACATCAAACCTTGATCACCAGCACCTTGCTGGTCGAGTGGATCCACCGACTCCTTCGTGCGTCCCTCCAGGGCTGCATCGACCCCTTGAGCGATATCTGGTGATTGCTTGCCGAGCGAGAGACTAATTCCACACGAGTTGCCATCGAAGCCACGTTCACTACTGTCGTAGCCAATATCGAGGATGACTGAACGTATGAGCGACATCAGATCTGGGTTTGCCAGCGTTGTGACCTCGCCGGCTACATGCACTTGCCCTGTCGTTAACATGGTTTCGACCGCGACGCGACTCTTGGGGTCAGTGTGCAGGAATGCGTCGAGTATCGCATCGGAGATTTGATCTGCCATCTTGTCGGGATGGCCTTCAGTGACCGATTCAGAGGTGAAGAGCCGTTTGGACATTGGCTTAACCTAGCGGTTTCATAACCGCATCAAGTAGCGCGTGGCTAAGCGTGTCCTTACTCTGGTAGTCGAATGTCTGGCTCGCTCCAGTGCGAGCGATGAGAGTGCCGCCATTAGCGTCAGAACCAAAGACCTGCTGCCCCACCACATCATTGACGAAGAGGAAATCAGCGCCTTTTCGGGAGAGTTTTGCTCGCGCCTCTGCCGGATCGACCGCACTTTCGGCGGCGAAACCGATGATGAGCCCCCCATGGATACTGTGACTATTTGTTCGATGGTGAGATGCGAACTCAGCGAGCAGATCAGGATTCTCGATTAGATCAATCGACCGTTCGGAGCCGTCACGTTTTAACTTCGCAGTACTTGCAACCGCCGGTCGATAATCTGCCACAGCAGCGGCCATAAAGAGAAAGTCGAAACGATCTATTTGTGCAAGCGCGCGTTCTAGATCACTAGTCGACTTCACGCTGACAATGGTGATCGATGAATCATTGGGCAGAAGCCCCTCTTCAATATTCGCTGCAATCAGCGTTACCTGCGCGCCCCGTTGAGCGGCAGCATTCGCTAACGCGATTCCCTGCTTACCAGAGGAAAGATTCCCGATGAAACGAACCGGGTCAATCATTTCTCGTGTACCACCGGCGGTTATGACAACATGCTTCTCGACAAGATCGCTCTTGAAAAACCCTTGCTCAGCAAGGTAATCGAATATCTCAAAAATCTCTGGGAACCTTCCGACACCGACATCACCATTGTTTAACGGACCAACAACGGGTTCCATCACGTGAATACCTCGCGCGCGTAGCGTCTGCACATTCGCAACGGTTGCACTGTTACGCCACATTTGATGGTGCATAGCCGGAATGATGACGACTGGACAATCAGCGGTGAGCACGGTTGCACTGAGAAGATCATCACTTCGACCCTGAGCCAAGCGTGCGATGAAATCAGCAGTAGTTGGGGCGATAAGAATCAACTGCGCGTCACGCGCTAGTTCGATGTGTGCGCCGCCGGACACCTCATCCCAGAGCGAGGAATGCACCCTCTTGCCAGAGAGCGCCTCCCATGTCGCCGACCCGACAAAACGTAGCGAGTTTTCAGTAGGTATTACGGTGACATCGAGTTTGCGATCGAGTAGACGGCGTAATAATTCACACGATTTGTAGGCTGCGATTCCCCCGGTTACACCGAGAACGACGTTGCGGGGAAGGGAGGACATGCTCTGCGATTGCGCTGTTACGCGCTCTCTTGATTGTCAGCGCCTTCTAATGACTCAAGAGTCAGAAGCCCGCCATTAATCTCACGAAGGGCGATAGAAAGTGGTTTCTCATGGACGTGAGTTTCAACAAGGGGCCCCACGTACTCCAAGAGACCTTCGCTCAATTGCGAGTAATAAGCGTTGATCTGTCGAGCGCGCTTTGCCGAGAAAAGGACCAAGCTGTACTTAGAACCGCTCTTTGCCAAGAGGTCATCGATTGGCGGATTGGTGATGCCATCACTGTGAATCATGCTGCCCTCTCGTCATCTTTGATTTTTACCCAATTACTCGTTTACCCAGTTAGCGCTTCTTAGGGGCTTGTGAGGCCAATGTTATCAGCCGGCCAGCGACCTCCTCGACCGATGAGTTGACCAGAACCTCGTCAAACCAATGGCTCTGTGCCATCTCCTCTTGGGCGATTTCAAGGCGCTGGGCAGCGCGCTCTGGGGTGTCAGTACCCCTGCCTAGGAGTCTGCGCTCTAACTCGGAGATGGAGGGTGGTGCAAGGAATACGAGATAGGCCTCAGGGCTACTGGTGCGCACTTGGCGAGCCCCCGATATCTCTATCTCTAAGAGAACAGATTTTCCCTTGCCGATCATCTCCTGTACCGCGCCCTTTGGCGTGCCGTAATAGTTGCCAGCGAAATGGGCCCATTCAAGGAAAGCACCCTGATCGATGCGTTCTTTGAACTCGGCTTCGCTCACGAAGTAGTAATCGGTGCCATCACTCTCCCCATCTCGAGGGGCACGTGTAGTTGCTGAAACGCTCACCCAAATATTCTGGGTGTGAGCACGAAGATACTCAGAGACGGTCGATTTGCCGACCCCGCCTGGACCTGAGAGAACGATTAAATCCACGCCCTTAGCGTAGTTGGAACTCTGCCAATAAATCGCGAGTCTGATGAACTCCTAAACCACGAATTCGCCGGCTTGCGGCAATTCCAACCTTCTCCATGACGGTAGTCGCGCGAACTTTGCCCACACCTGGGAGGGCTTCAATCAGGGCGCTAACTTTCATCTTCCCCACGATGTCATCGCTCTTGCCAAGTTCGATCACCTCTTGGAGTGTGCGCTTACCGATTTTAAGATCTGCTTTGATTTCGGCGCGAACTTTGCGCGCATGTGCGGCTGCTTCAAGCGCCGCCGCTCGTTGACTATCACTTAACTGTGGAAGAGGCATACGAACACGGTAGCCAAAAAGTATTTACTTGGCATCTTCAAAGTGAGCAGAAAATATTTTCAGCATTCTTAGAAATTACTTCGAGGGAGGTGCCGGAAGTTATCGGTCGGCCGATGACAACAAAGTCTGCTCCCCATGCGATGGCCTGTTGCGGCGTTGCTACGCGAGCTTGATCGCCCAAATCTGCGCCAATCGGGCGAACTCCAGGTGTTATCAACACAATCTCCTTGGGTAACGCTGCTCGCAACTGGGAAACTTCTTGAGGTGAGGCAACAATGGCCTTGGCGCCCGCTTCGACAGCAAGTTTCGCCCATTTAATAACGATTTCATGAGAGTTCCCTGAGATTCCAAGTTTCGAGATAGTTTCAGAGGAGAGCGATGTTAACAGCGTCACTGCAGTGATTGCGCCATGAGGCAGTTCGTGTGCCGCTGCCTCAATCATTGCCGGCCCTCCCGATGCATGTACGGTAAGAAAATCTGGTTGCATCGCGGCGACCGAGCGAACTGCGCCCGCAACGGTGTTCGGAATGTCGTGCAATTTCAGATCGAGAAATAGTTTTGATTCAGGTGCACTCGCTCGAACCATTCGAACTCCCTCTGCTCCATTTGCAAGAAAGAACTCAAGCCCCAATTTAATAACGCTTACATGTTCTTTGGTGACGCGCACCCAATCAGCAGCCACAAATGGGTCTGTGGTATCAACCGCGAGGATAATTGGTGATTTCATGAAGCATCCCGATGTGCATATCCCACTGCATCGGCGAAACTCGTAAACCCACGCTCCATCAACAATTGATGAAGTTCTGCTTTGATTCGCACGGGTGCTGACGGATCGTGGAATGTTGCCGTTCCGACCGAAATCGCACTTGCGCCAGCGAGCACCAATTCGAAAGCATCATTGCCGGTGAGCACTCCGCCCATGCCAAGGATTGGAATGTCTGGCATCGCTTGATGAACCTGATAAATCGCGCGTACTGCAACCGGAAGGATTGCAGGACCTGATAGTCCGCCTGTCTTATTCGCCAGATGAGGACGCATCGTCGTGGTGTTAATGACCATCCCGAGCAGGGTGTTGATCATCGCGAGCGCATCAGCACCGGCAGCTACTACTTCGCGAGCAATCGAGACAATATCGGTGACATCTGGTGAGAGTTTTGCGATGACAGGTAATGAATTTCCGACGCTGCGCTTGACGGCTTCAATCACCTCTCGAGCCGAACCAGGATCACAAGCAAATACCAGACCACGATTTTCTACGTTAGGGCAGGAGATATTGACCTCGAGCGCGCTCACACCAGGAGCATTCCGAACCTTTCGAGAGAGGGCAGCGAATTCTTCGACACTCTCCCCCGCTATTGATACGACTGTGCGAGCGCCATGCGCGACCAACCAGGGCAGGTCCTCTTTGAGAAATGCATCGATACCCGGGCCTTGTAAACCAATCGCATTGAGCATTCCACTTGGTGTCTCTGCCATTCGTGGAGTTGCTCGGCCTGAGCGCGGGTTAGTCATTACCGATTTTGTGACCACCGCTCCGATTTCATTCAGAGGGAAAAAAGCAGAGAGCTCCTTTCCGTTTGCTGCGCAACCACTTGCCGTGAAGAGAGGATTAGGGAATTTTGCGAGGCCAAGACGAGTGCTGTAATCGAATTCGACAACGCTCATCGGGGTGCTCCGTAGGTTCCGGGCGGTATGGTGCCGATTGAATCCCATTGCACGCAACTACCATCAAAAATCGGCCCTTCAATGCATGAACGCGCCATTTTAATGACCCCATCCCGACTCTTCACTGGTAGGACGCACGTCATACATAGGCCAATTCCACAGGCCATCGATTCCTCGACCGCGCATTGAACTGGTACCCCGGCACGTTCTCCGATAGCAGTTACTGCTTTAAGCATTCCCATTGGCCCACATGCGTAGACGATGTCGATATTCGTCAGCTCTTTATCAAAAAGCTCTGTGACTCTCCCCGCGCTACCCATCGATCCATCTTCGGTTGCGATTGCGAGAGAGTGCACGGACCGCTTTCCTTCAACTGGTGCAAATATTCGCTCAGCGGTACTAGCACCAACGGCCATCTCTACGCGTGAGTTTTTCTGGCGCAATAATTCAGCAAGCGAGAAGAGCGGCGCAGAACCATATCCGCCTCCTACCAGCAGTGCGCGCACGGGATCTTTGGGAATCTTGAATGCATTTCCTAGTGGACCTACGACGTTCAATCGTTCATGTGCCGGACGATGCGCAATCCAGGTGCTGCCTGCACCATGTGGGGCAACAATGATCTCGATTGTTCCACCGAAAGGCCCTCTGCTCGTTGTTTGATAAATCGCGAATGAGCGTCGCAAGAGCATCGATGTCGTGGGATCGCTCACACTGATGGCAACAAAATTTCCTGGACGAGCCTGTTCGGCTATACCTGGAGCTGACAAGGTGAGGTGTTGGTATGCACCAACTCGTCGATTAGAGACGATCTCACAATCGGCCTGGATAGGGTGGTGATTGATCGCACTCATTGCAACCACTCCTGCAACGAGGTGACTGTGAATTCTCCGGAACGTTGCGCGACCATGGCTTCGGCAGCAGCGCCCAATCCAGAGATCGTGGTAATAATGGGAATGCCACGAGCCACTGCCGATGTCCTGATTCGCCAGCCATCCTCACGAGGGCCAGAACCGAAAGGGGTATTGACTACTAACGAAACAACCCCGCCTTCGATGAGATCCAATGCGGTCCGCTCGCCTTGAGGTCCGGTCCCCTCGCTAAATTTTCGCACCTGCTCCACCGTTATACCGGCTTTTTTAAGCGCCTTTGCAGTGCCAGAGGTTGCAAAGAGTTGGTAGCCGGCTTCAAAGAGACGCTTTGCCCCGGCCACGCCAGCGACTTTGTCACGGTCAGCGAAGGAAACAAAGATCGCCCCTGAGTTTGGCAAGGCACCGGAAGCAGCGCTCTGGCTCTTCGAGAAAGCCCGACCAAACGAGGTATCCCGTCCCATGACTTCCCCGGTACTGCGCATCTCCGGGCCAAGGAGCGCATCAACTCCACTTCCGTCGCGTTTACGAAAGCGATTCCATGGCAGTACTGCTTCTTTGACGCTAATCCCGCGCGCGATGCCATCTCCGCGTGCAGGGAGCATTCCTTCATCTCGCAATTGCGAGATTGATTTTCCAAGCGAGATCTGTGCTGCTGCCTTCGCAAGCGGTACGCCGATTGCCTTGCTCACGAATGGGACTGTTCTGGACGCGCGTGGATTAGCCTCGAGGACATACAAAACGCCCTCTTCAATCGCGAATTGGATATTCACAAGTCCGCGAACCCCAACGCCTCGAGCGATTTTCTCGGTTGCGACTCGAATTTCAACGAGATCTATTGCAGCAAGATCCACCGGAGGCAATACGCAGGCAGAATCACCAGAGTGGATACCAGCCTCCTCAATATGTTCCATAACCCCAGCAAGGAATAGTTCGGTGCCATCAAAGAGCGCATCGACATCGAGTTCGATGGCGTGATCAAGGAATCGGTCGACTAAGACGGGATGATCTGGACTGATCTCAGTTGCCCGCGATATGTAACTTGCCAAGGCATCATCGTCATAGACGATTTCCATTCCGCGACCACCTAGTACATAAGAAGGACGCACCAGGACGGGGTATCCCACTCGCGCCGCGATCTGCGCCGCATCGTCGAACGAATAGGCCAAGCCGAATTCAGGTGCTCGTAAACCTTCATGTGCGAGGAGCGCTCCAAATTCGCCACGATCCTCCGCCTTATCGATCGCACTAGGACTCGTACCCACAATGGGTACGCCTGCTTCTTCTAATGCCTTTGCCAAACCCAATGGTGTCTGACCGCCCAACTGAACCAACACTCCAGCAACAGGTCCAACGGCTAACTCGGCGCGATAGATTTCCATCACATCTTCAAAGGTGAGCGGTTCGAAATAGAGTCGATCTGAAGTGTCGTAATCGGTCGAGACAGTCTCTGGATTGCAGTTCACCATAATCGTCTCAAAGTCCATCGCCTTCAGCGCAAAAGCCGCGTGAACGCAGGAATAATCGAATTCAACGCCCTGACCAATGCGGTTCGGTCCACTGCCAAGTATCAGAACCGCTGGTCGAGTGCGTGGTTCGACCTCACTCTCCTCGTCATAACTTGAGTAGTGATAAGGGGTGAGCGCCTTGAACTCGGCGGCACAAGTGTCGACCGTCTTATAGACCGGGTGAATCGCCATGCTCTCGCGTTTACGCCGAACATCTGACTCGGCGAGCGAGAGGATTGCGGCAATCTGTTGATCCGAGAACCCCAATCTCTTGGCTCTTCGTAAAGTTTGTGCGCTCAACTCACCAGGGATTGCTAGTTCGCGAGCCATCTCGTTGATGTGCTCGATCTGATCGAGGAACCATGGATCGATTTTCGACGCTTGATGCACCGCATCTATACCTGCGCCAAGGAAAAGCGCTCGCTGAACGTGGTGGATTCGCATCTCGGTTGGTATCGCACATGCTTGCAATTCGTGCTGCACATCTCCCTCGGCTTCGAAAGCGAAGGCATACCCCTTCTTTTCGAGAGAGCGCATCGCTTTTTGGAGCGCTTCGGGGAAACTTCGACCGATTGCCATAGCCTCACCGACGCTCTTCATGGTTGTGGTCAATCGTGGATCAGCCGCTGGAAACTTCTCAAAGTTGAATCGAGGAATCTTGACGACGATGTAATCCAGAGTTGGTTCAAACGAGGCAGGCGTCTCTTTCGTGATGTCATTCTGAATTTCATCGAGTGCGTATCCAATAGCGAGCTTTGCCGCTATTTTTGCGATAGGAAAACCAGTTGCCTTCGAGGCAAGAGCGCTAGATCGGGAAACGCGTGGGTTCATCTCTATGACGACGATTCGACCATTAGTCGGATTGACCGCGAATTGAATATTGCATCCGCCAGTATCGACACCTACGGCTCTAATGATATTGATAGAAAGATTGCGAAGTTTTTGATACTCGACATCGGTGAGCGTGAGTGCGGGCGCTACAGTTATTGAATCTCCAGTGTGCACGCCCATCGGATCAAAGTTCTCAATCGAACAGATAACCACGACATTATCTTTGTGGTCGCGCATCATCTCGAGTTCAAATTCCTTCCAGCCCAGGATCGACTCCTCGATGAGTACCTCCGTGGTCGGGCTGTAACGCAGACCTGCTCCAGCAATCTCACGGAGCTCTGCTTCATCTTTTGCAATTCCCGAACCCAGACCACCCATCGTGAATGAAGGTCTGACCACGACTGGATAATTAAACTGGTGAGCAGCGTCGATACATTCATCAATGGTGTGGCAAATCTGGGAGCGCGCAGATTCTCCGCCGATACTCTCTACTATTCCCTTGAAAATTTCACGATTCTCGCCTCTATTGATTGCCTCGACATTCGCGCCAATTAGTTTCACACCATACTTATCAAGAACACCTGCTGCGTGAAGTTTAATTGCTGTATTGAGCGCGGTTTGACCGCCCAAAGTTGCCAATAGAGCGTCGGGTCGCTCTTTTTCAATCACTTTGGTGACAAATTCAGTAGTTATCGGTTCGATGTACGTCGCATCTGCGAATTCTGGATCAGTCATGATCGTCGCCGGATTCGAATTTATCAGGATGACGCGCAGCCCTTCGGCGCGCAAAACTCGACAGGCTTGCGTTCCAGAATAATCGAATTCGCACGCTTGACCTATGACAATCGGGCCAGAACCAATGACAAGAACGCTTTTGATATCTTCGCGTTTTGGCATCAGCGTTTACCTCTCATCAGGTTCAAGAAGCGATCAAAGAGGTATGCCGCATCATGCGGACCGGCAGCCGCCTCGGGGTGATACTGAACGCTAAATCCAGGGCGATCAAGTAACTCAAGCCCCTCTACAACGTTGTCATTAAGATTCACATGTGAGACTCGACCGCGACCAAAGACAGTGTCAAAGATCCCATCGATTGGCGCCTGCACCGCAAAGCCATGATTGTGTGCTGTGATCTCAACCCTGCCGGTTGCCTTATCTAGCACGGGTTGATTGATACCCCGATGTCCAAAACGCAACTTATATGTTGAGAAGCCTAGCGCTTGGCCGAATATCTGATGTCCAAAACAGATTCCAAAAATGGGAATCTCACGATGGAGTAGTTCCCGAACCAATTCGACGCTCTCGCGCATTGTTGATGGATCTCCAGGTCCATTGCTGAGAAAAACTCCATCAGGTGCCACCTCAAGCAGCTCGGTCAACGTCGCATCGTGTGGGAAAACGTGAACTTCGATTCCACGCTCTGACATTAATCGTGGCGTCGCCCCTTTGATGCCCAGATCGATTGCCGCAACTGTTGCCTTCTTCGAACCCAGTGCAGGAACGACATATTTCGCGCTCACTGAGACTTCGGCTACAAGTTTCGCCCCGGCCATCTCCGGTGATTTCCGAACCCGCGTGACCATCTCTTCTCGGGAGAGGTCAGAACCAGAGAAAATCCCTACTCGCATCGCACCGCAATCGCGAAGATGTCGAGTAAGTGCTCGGGTGTCGATTCCAGAGATTCCTACCACACCACTTTCGATTAGCTCAGCCTCTAGGTCGCGCTCGGCTCGCCAATTACTGGAGATGCGAGAGGGATCTCGAACGACGAATCCAGAGACCCATATCCTCCTCGACTCCTCATCAACTGTATTCATTCCGGTATTTCCAATGTGAGGGGCGGTCATCACCACGACTTGTCCAAAATACGAGGGGTCAGTCAAAGTCTCCTGATATCCAGTCATGCCTGTTGCAAAGACCGCTTCACCAAATGTTTCGCCAGTCTTTGCCCATGCTTGCCCTTCGAAAACTCGGCCATCATCTAGCACCAGATAAGCAGTCTCACTCATAGTGGGTGCACCAACTCTCCATCGCTCACGACAAGCGCGCCGTTGAAAATTGTGTAACGAACCTGCCCAGGCAAAGTGCGGTTCCGATAGGGATTATTTCCACTCTTACTCGCGCTTCTAGAGTGATTTACCTCTCTCCGGACTCTGGGATCAACGAGAATAAGGTTTGCTCTCGAGCCTGGAACCACTGCTACTCCATGATCTTTGATGCGAGCGATTCGTGCCGGAGTAATCGACATTCGTTCGGCAATCGTCTTCCAATCCGTCATCTTTGTCTCGATCACACTTTCCTGGACGACTGACAGAGCGGTCTCAAGTCCGATCATTCCGTTCGCAGCCTCACTCCATTCGCATTCTTTGCTCTCTTTAGGGTGCGGTGCGTGGTCGGTTGCCACAATGTCAATCGTGCCATCGACAAGTGCAGCCCGGAGCGCTTTGACATCATCGTGTGTGCGCAACGGTGGATTCACTTTGAAGACTGGGTCATAACTTTCAGTAAGATCGTCGGTAAGTAAAAGATGATGCGGTGTAACTTCTGCAGTCACATTGATTCCACGAGCCTTAGCCCAGCGGATTATCTCAACGCTTCCTGAGGTAGATACATGGCAAATATGAAGTCTGGCTCCGACGTGTTCAGCAAGTAGTACATCGCGCGCGATAATCGCCTCTTCAGCAACTGCTGGCCAACCAGCAAGGCCCAGTTTGGCTGACACCACTCCTTCGTTCATCTGCGCATTTTCAGTCAGACGTGGGTCCTGCGCATGTTGCGCGATTACGCCATCGAATTGCTTTACATATTCAAGTGCACGTCGCATCACCAACGAATCAAAAACACACTTTCCATCATCACTAAAGACTCGCACTTTCGCATTTGAGTGCGCCATGGCTCCCAACTCTGCGAGTTCGGAGCCGTTGAGGCCCTGGGTCACTGCTCCCACCGCGAACACATCACAGTACCCAGCAGCGCGCCCCAATCGAACAACTTGCTCGACTACCCCTGCGGTATCGGCCACAGGATCGGTATTTGCCATCGCATGTACCGCGGTGAAACCACCAAGTGCTGCCGCAGCGCTTCCAGTACGAACCGTTTCGGCATCTTCACGTCCTGGTTCACGAAGATGTGTGTGTAGATCAACGAGTCCAGGTAGCAGTTGTAGACCGCGAGCATCAATCACTGTTGCCCCGTCTGCTGCCCCGTCTCCTGCCCCAGATTTGCCGCTCGATACTTCAGTGATGACGCCATTGTCGATCCGCACGTCAAGTTCTTTACCGTCGAGACCTATCGCTGAAGAGATAAGAAAGGTCGCACCCTGGGAACTACTCATGTGAACCTCCTAAGAGAAGATAGAGCACTGCCATGCGTACGCTCACACCATTCGCAACTTGTTCCAGGATCACTGATTCGACTGCATCTGCGGCATCTGCAGAGATCTCTAGCCCGCGATTGATGGGTCCAGGATGCAGGATTAATGGCAACCTTTCGGCGCGATTGAGTCGTTCGCTGTCTAGACCGAATAGCCGGGAATACTCGCGAGCGCTTGGAAAGAAGGCGCTCTTCATCCGCTCTAATTGAAGTCGTAGCATCATCACCGCATCACATTCGCGGATGACCGAATCGAAATCATAAGACACGTCAACAGGCCATTGGCTAACGCCGACCGGTAATAAGGTCGGTGGCGCGACGAGAGTTACCTTCGCGCCAAGTAAAGTCAAGAGCAAGACGTTACTGCGGGCGACTCTCGAGTGCAGGATGTCACCGACTATCGCAATCCTTAATCCAGAGAGGTCCTCGCCGACACCGCCATCATTTCCGGAGGTGCTTTTAAGATGTTTACGAAGAGTGAAAGCATCCAAAAGAGCCTGGGTGGGATGTTCATGCGTGCCATCTCCAGCATTGATCACTGCACCGTTAGTCCATTCAGCTAATCGGTGCGCAGCACCTGACGAACCATGACGCAATATGACTGCATCGGCACCCATCGACTGAAGGGTGAGCGCCGTGTCCTTCAAGCTCTCTCCCTTGGAGACGCTTGAACCCTTTGCCGAGAAGTTGATGACATCGGCTGAGAGTCGCTTCGCCGCGGCCTCGAAAGAGATGCGGGTGCGCGTGGAATCCTCGTAGAAGAGATTCACAACGGTCCGACCGCGCAAGGTGGGGAGTTTCTTGATTGGCGCATCAGAGATTCGAGCCAACTCATCCGCGGTATCAAGAATCAGGATTGCGCCTTCGCGAGTGAGATTATCTATCGACAGTAGATGCCTTCCTAAGTGGGGCATAGTGGCAGCCGCGGCTCTTTCACTCATGGGATGCTGCAATCGCAACGCTATCTTCGCCATCAACTTCGACGATGCTCACTCGAACGACTTCATCATGCGAGGTGGGCAAATTCTTACCTACATAGTCGGCTCTAATCGGAAGTTCGCGGTGACCGCGATCGACGAGCACGGCCAACTGGACAAGTGCCGGTCGACCAATTTCACCAAGCGCGTCGAGAGCGGCTCTTATGGTGCGGCCCGAGTAAAGCACATCATCGACGAGTACGACGCGTTTGCCATCGATACTCCCGCCAGGTATCCGAGTAGGGGTGAGTGCGCGCGGTGGCTTCGAGCGAAGATCATCTCGATGCAGGGTTATATCGAGCGTCCCGACTGGCACGAGTTGAGCGTCAATACGGCTCATCTCTGCGCTGATTCGATCGGCAAGAAAGGTTCCGCGGGTAGGTATCCCTAACAAGATCACATCGGTCGTGCCGCGATTTTTTTCGATGATTTCGTGAGAAATGCGAGTGAGAGCGCGTGCTACATCCGCGCTACTTAAAACAGCCTTCATGGCAACCGTTCCTTCCTCGCCTCTCGGGACGAGTCTTAAAGGATCGAACGTGACTCTAGCGGACTATATCGGAGAGGTGGTGGATATCTAAAACTGGCGCGAGGCGACCGCCTCTACCCTGCCCCTCATGGAATTTGACCGATTAGAAGCCCTGCGGATCGGGCAAGAGTTGAAGAAAATTCGAAAGCAACGCGGCCTTTCACTCGCAGAGGTAGAAAGTCTCTCGGAGGGACGTTGGAAGGCGGTCGTGGTTGGTTCGTACGAGCGCGCAGATCGCGCCATAACCATTGGGCGCTTGGGAGCCCTGATGGCGCTCTATCAAGCCCCCGTGAGCGCGCTCTTCCCCCAGGCGCCAGAGCCAGCCTCGGCTCCATCGCTCGCCTTTGACCTTTCGCGCCGCCCGCAAATGGCTGCGCAACATCCAGGGCTTGCCCAGTACGTTAGTTTCATCATCAATGCGCGCGGAGATTGGAACAGACACATCCTTTCAATTCGAGGCACCGATCTTCAGATGGCGGCATGTTACGAAGGGCTCACCTATGCCGATTTCCTCGACACTTTACGAATCAACCGATTTCTTTTGCAATGGCGCTAAGAATTCCGTGAATGTACCGTGGCGAATCATCGGTTGATAGCGTCGTAGCGAGTTCGAGCGCTTCATCTATCGCCACTGAGAGTGGTACCGAACTTTGCGCGCCATGCAAAATCTCAAAGGTCGCAATCCGTAGGATATTGCGATCAACGCTAGCTAATCGATCGAGATCCCAGTTTTTTGCATGCTTATCAATCAGTGAATCGATCTCTTGCGCTTGGGCTCCGTACCCTTCGACTAACTCCGCGGCAAACCGAGAAATCTCATCATCGGAAGTAATTCGCT
>CAZBCF010000004.1:25435-27858 GCA_964490435.1 uncultured Bifidobacterium sp.
CCTTCGACTAACTCCGCGGCAAACCGAGAAATCTCATCATCGGAAGTAATTCGCTCTTTGACAAGCCACAACGGATTGACCGCCTTGATATCGCTCTCATAAAGAATGTCGAGCGCGCGTTTACGCCCTTTCGAGCGCGAGGACATTAATTCGCTCGCCCGAGATACGAACCATCTCGTGTATCTATTCGGACTAATTCATCTTGGTTGATGAAGAGCGGGACATTTACCGTTGCGCCCGTCTCCAGAGTCGCCGGTTTTGTGCCAGCATTCGAACGATCACCTTGCAAACCCGGCTCGGTATAAGTGATTCGCAACTCTACTGAGGCCGGCAATTCGACATAGAGCGGCTGACCCTCATGCACAGCGACGATTGCTCCCACATTCTCGAGCATGTACTTGGCCGCATCTGCGACTGTTGCTTCCGGAATGTACATCTGATCGAAATTCTCTTTGTCCATGAAGACATAACTCTCGCCATCCTTGTAAAGGTAGGTCATATCTCGCTTATCAACATTGGCCACTTCGACCTTGAGGCCGGCGTTGAAGGTTTTCTCGACCACCTTTCCCGACAAGACGTGCTTCATCTTCGTACGGACGAAGGCTGGCCCTTTTCCGGGTTTTACATGCTGGAACTCCACGACAGTCCACAGTTGGCCGTCTAAATTGAGGGTCATGCCATTCTTGAGGTCATTAGTCGTTGCCACAACGAATCCTTATCTTCAGCGCGCTTGAAAGCACGAATAGGCGAGCAAGTCTCCAGTCTACCCGAATCGTTACTTGGCTTTACCCACCATGGCAGCCAAAGCCCGCAACGCTAATTCATAGGAGAGCAGTCCGAAGCCACCGATAGTTCCAGTAGCCACGCCAGAAACTACCGACGTGTGGCGGAACTCCTCACGCGATAGAGGGTTCGACAGATGAACTTCGATGATGGGTGCTTTGAGCATCGCGACCGCATCGCGGATTGCATAGGAATAATGCGTGAAAGCCGCAGGATTGAACGCAAGCGGGATTTTCTGGTCGGCGGCATCGTGTAGCCAATGGATAATCTCGGTTTCGCTATCACTCTGTCGCACTTCGACATCTAGTCCGAATTCGGCCCCAGTTTTGATGCAGAATTCCGTCAAATCTTTGAAGGAGATATCTCCGTAGATCGAATGGTCTCGAAGGTCAAGCCGCCCCAAGTTAGGACCGTTAAGTACCCAAATCTTCATGATGAGATTCTCTCATATGCTGCTCGCAAGATGTCGTTCGACAGCCCTTCGAGACGCACCACCTCATACGCATCGTTGACGGCCACGAATCGCAATCCACTCTTTCGAGCTTTCTTATCGTTCTGCATCGCAGCGTGAAGTTCATCCCACGCATCAGCAGGAAAAGTGGTGGGTAGATTGGCACGTTCTAAGATTCGGATGTGGCGGTCGCGAAGTGACTCAGAAGCGATACCCACAAGCACTGCCAAATTAGCAATGTATGCCAACCCCACCGCGACAGCGTCACCATGTCGCCAGGTGTAACCCTCATATCGTTCAATGGCATGCGCGAGGGTGTGGCCGTAGTTGAGGCTCTCTCTCAAGAAACTTTCTTTGAGGTCTTTCGAGACCACATCTGCCTTCACCGCAATCGATCGTTCAATCAACTCGCGTAGTGCAGCACTCGTGGGATCCAAGAAGTCATCACGACTTTCAATGATCTCCAAGATTGCCTGGTCGGCGATGAAACCAGTTTTGATAACCTCTGCCATTCCAGCGCGCAGTTCTGAAATCGGCAAACTCTTAAGGTATTCCACATCGATAATGACAACTTGTGGTGAATAGAAGGCGCCAACGAGGTTCTTGCCGGCACTGGTATTTACCCCCGTTTTTCCCCCTACAGAGGCGTCGACCATTCCGGCAAGTGATGTGGGTATTGCTGCCCATTTCACACCGCGTAGCCAGGTTGCTGCGACAAAACCTGCCAAATCTGTCGTCGCACCACCACCAATGCCAATGATCGCATCCGTGCGCTTGAAATTCGCTCGGCCCAGAACCTCCCAGCAATGCGCGAGCGTCTCAAGGTTCTTCTGACTCTCCCCCTCTCCTACTTCAATGATTTCGATGATCAGGTCGGGATGCGAGGTGAGCAACTTCTGTTGTAGGGCTACTGCTAGTTGTCGGAGATCTGCGGGTGCGATAAGCGCCACTTTTGCCGCCTCGGCGAGAACCGGAGCCAGTGAACGTGCATCCACCTTAGTGAAAACGACTTTGTACTCATGCTCTGCTACTACGGAGATCGAAACTGGTCGTGGCTTCATAAAGTACCCGCGATCTCTTGGGCGACCTCGCGCGCGCTCTTTCCGTCGGTATCCACGGTGACATCTGCGACAGATTGGTAGATAGGTAGCCGTTCGTTCATAAGCGCAACCCATTTAGCCCGAGGGTT
>CAZBCF010000004.1:27958-36525 GCA_964490435.1 uncultured Bifidobacterium sp.
ATTGGTAGATAGGTAGCCGTTCGTTCATAAGCGCAACCCATTTAGCCCGAGGGTTGTCCACCAGGAGGGGACGATCGCGATTGAAACCAATTCGTGGCGCCGCATGCGCGATGGAAACTTTCAGAAAGAAGACCTTGCCACCGCTTGCTTTTATTCGCTCACGACTTATCTCGGAGAGGATTGCACCACCGCCAAGAGAGATGATCTTTCGCTTCGCGCTCTTCTTTCCAAGCGCCCGCTGGACTGCCAGTTCCTCTTGTTCTCGAAAGAATGGTTCACCATCCTCGGTGAAGATATCTGAGATTCGCTTTGCATTTGCTTCTTCGATCATGTGATCGGTGTCGATTACCTCGCCGTTGACTAACTCGGCTAGTGCACGCGCAGTGCTGCTCTTGCCTGCCCCGGGCGGACCCATGATTATTATGTGGTGATTTATTTCTGTGGACATATTTTCTTCACTCAGTCTCACTCAGTCTCACTCAGTCTCACTCAGCGAATGTTCAGCGAAGACAAGTAGCCCTCAATGTTGCGCCGGGTTTCATGGAGGCTGTCACCACCGAATTTCTCAACTAATGCGTCGGCGAGAACCAAAGCCAGCATCGCTTCGCCGACTACGCCTGCAGCGGGAACCGCACAAACATCTGAACGTTGGTTGATCGCCTTTGCGCTCTCTTTGGTCGCTACATCGATGGTATCCAGCGCCTTGGGCACCGTTGAGATGGGTTTCATTGCAATTCGCACGCGCAACGGTTCACCTGTGCTCATTCCACCCTCAGTGCCTCCAGCGCGCCCTGTTCTGCGTCTGATACCACTATCGGTCATATCAATTTCATCATGCGCCTGTGAACCTCGGCGGGTTGCGGTAGTGAAACCATCGCCCAGTTCAACCCCCTTGATGGCTTGAATGCTCATCATGGCGCCAGCGATTCGACTATCAAGTCGACGATCCCAATGCACGTGCGACCCCAATCCAGGTGGCAGGTTGTAGGCCAGTATTTCGATGACCCCTCCGAGAGTATCGCCCGAAGAATGAGCGTTCTCGATCTCGGCAATCATCGCTGCACTTCCTGCGGAATCGCTGGCCCGAACAGGATCTGCATCGATACGCGCCATGTCGTCTGGGTTTGGTAAGGCGTAGTCATCACGCACACGCGCCGAACCAATCGAGATTACATGGCTAAGAATCTTTATGTCTGCAGCTTGCTCAAGGAAAGCTCGTGCAACTGCTCCGAGTGCAACGCGAGCGGCTGTCTCACGCGCAGATGCGCGCTCAAGAATGGGTCGAGCATCGTCGAAGTCGTACTTCTGCATTCCCACTAAATCAGCATGACCTGGTCGAGGGCGTGTGAGTGGAGCATTGCGTCCAAGTCCTTCAAGTTCAGCGGCGTCAACGGGATCAGCTGACATCACCCGCTCCCACTTAGGCCATTCGGTATTTCCAACTTGGATTGATACTGGACCACCTTGAGTCAAGCCGTGGCGAATCCCGCCAAGAATCGTGATCTGATCGGCCTCGAAATTCTGACGCGCACCACGTCCGACACCAAGGCGCCGACGGGCAAGATGAAAATCTAAATCCGCTGAAGTGATCTGGATGTGCGCCGGCAATCCTTCGATGATTGCCGAGAGCGCAGGGCCGTGCGATTCGCCTGCGGTGAGCCATCTGAGCATTGGGTAATTCTTGCAGATGAGTACCTACTAGCGGAGCCAAATTTCGTCCTTTTAGCCACCACTTCCCTCAAGTGATGTGAAATCCGGCGAGCAGCATCCAGGCACTTGCGATTGCGGGGGCGAATGGATAGGGCTTGTTAGAGGCGAAACGGTGGCGCGCTGGGACCCGAAAACGTTGGGTAATGGCGCCTGGTAGCGCCAGAGCGCTTGAGAGAAAGAGCAAGTTCACTAAAAATTCGAGATCAGTCCCGCAGCGGAAATATCCGTTTGCTAAGAGGAGCGCTGCGATGAGTTTCACATCACCTCGACCAAGAGACTCTGGCATCCAGTGAGTGAGTAAATACATAACGACGAGCCAGAGTGCGCTAAGTGCGACAAGTGTGCGCTGGGGCGTCGGACTCATCACCAGGGTTATGGACAAAGTGAGAATTGCGGGCTTGGTGAAAACATCGGGGATCCGGTAACTGATTCGATCAATCTCCGCGATGACAAATAACGCGCTCGCTATCAAGATAAAGAGCGTATTAGTGCTGATGAAGACTAGTGAGAGACACCAGATCATCGTCGTAACACGTGATATTCCTAGAACAAATCTGCTTTGTAGAAAATCAATGAGCAGTAATAGCGCGCCACACACCAAAACCTTGTCGCTTACGTGAAGGAGATTCAGAATAGGGTGGTGATTCATCCATCAAGATTAGGAAATCAAGCGGTCTACCTCTGAAGATATCAACACTGCTGTGATGTTCATGATGTGAGTGAGCGCAGCGCCGCTTCTCGCATTGCGGCGTGCAAGTCATCACGTCGGTTACTTAAGTCCGCTTCAGGGTTCATCAACTCTAGCTGTCCGATCGCCTGCCACACGAGTAGATCTAAGCCGTCGAGGGTGCGCATGCCAACCTGTCGGCAACGCAACAATAATGGTGTTGGCCACGGGTTGTAGAGAGATTCAAAATAGGTTGTGCCCGCGCCAGCAACTTCTGAAATCTCGACCAGATCATTTGCTCCCTTGGGCGTTGTGCCGATGACAAGTTGCGCCGAGAAGGCGCTATCCACTTTCTCCCATGGCAACACGCTTACGATCGCCTGTTCAGCAGAGTTCACGATCGCTCTCGACCGATGTTCGGAGCGTGCGTAGACGTTTATGCGGGTTGCCTTTCGGTCGATGGCAGCAACGGCAGCGCGGGCAGTTGCACCCGCTCCAAGAATCGAAACTACCTCTGGAATCGCGATGTCGTAATGCCCCATGGCATCGATAAAACCTTGTACATCCGTGTTATGACCATGGCCCCCAAAGTCATCGAACACGATTGTGTTTACGGCGTTCACTCGTTTAGCCAAATCACTCACTGTCTCAAGGAGCCCAACTGCTTCCTCCTTTAGCGGCATCGTGAGAGATAACCCCCTGAATTCTCCGTGATTGTGCTCTAAGAAGTCGCTCAATAATCCGGAAGACACCTCGTGACGTTCGTATACCCAATCCCACTTCAACATCTCATAAGCGCATTGGTGGATTACCGGCGAGAGCGAGTGTGCAATAGGCGATCCCAAGACAGCAGCTCTATTCCTGTCCATCAAAAAGCCCCGCCTTCAAGTTTTTCTTGAACTTACTTTTGAATGTCAAAAACTCTTCATACGATCGAGTGAATTTGGTTTCGCTAGGAGCGACCGTTACGAAGTATAGCCAATCTCCTGGTTCAGGATTTAAGGTTGCTGCAAGAGCGTCTTCACCCGGATTACCGATCGGAGTTGGCGGGAGACCTCTGCGATTGTAAGTGTTGTATGCAGACGCGATACCAATGTCTTTAGTCGAGACTGCAAGTCGACGCTCCTTGAGTGCATACAGAACAGTACTGTCCATTTGAAGGGGCATGTTCGCTTCTAGGCGGTTGAAGATGACCCGAGCGACTTTTCCAAAGTCTCGCTCATCGAATCCTTCTCCTTGAACGATAGAGGCGATAATCAAGGCATCGTAAGCGCTTATTCCTAATTTCTTGGATTGCTCGACAAAATCCAATTTTCTCGTCACTTCATCGAATTTTGTTAGTAACCGATCTCGAATAGATTCCACGCTCTCTTCCGGCGTTAGGTTGTATGTTGCCGGAAAGAGAAAGCCCTCGAAATTGCGCTTCCCAAATCCGGCTAGTTCAACTTGTGCATCAAAGATTCGAGAGATCTCTGTCTCATCAAATTTCAACTTAAGTAAATCATCACGCAATTCGTACGCACGCTCACCCTCTCGGATTAACAGGACCATCAGTCGACGCCTTTTATCCAGCAACTGTGAAAGCGCCTCCCGTCCTGGAATTTTTGTCTGTATTCGATAAGTCCCAGGTTGGATAGATTGGGATCTATTGTCTGCGGTTGCTGCCGCAAAGAATGCTCGGGCGCTCTTGACTACTCCGGCCTCAAAGAGAATTTCTGCGATCTTGTCTCCAGTCGCTCCATTAGGGATGACTACAGTCGCCTCTGTGGATTGCTCCGACAGTTGATAATCGGGTATCGGATCTGGCTTCCGATATTCGCGTATCGCTAGCAGCCCGACAATCAGTGTTATAACAATCGCAGCCGCGATGAGTGCATTCTTTCGGAGATCAACCCTTGTCACGATGATCCAAGTAACTCTGCAGTATCTCAACAGCAGCCATCGCATCGATGTGCGACTTCATAGTGCGTGATGTATGCCCGGCTTCTCGAAGCCGCTTTGTTGCTAGTACCGTTGTAAAACGCTCATCTACTTCGATGACTGGTAATTCACTGGTAGATCTAAGGTGTGCGATGAATTCTCTTACTTTCGTTGCAGCAATCACATTATGCTCAGAGAGGCTCTTTGGAATACCGATCACAATCGCGACTGCTTCGACCTCAGTTGCTAGCCGTGCTACCGCCTGGGCGCTCTCCTCGTCGTGAGCGCCCCTAGTGATAACAGAGTGCGGTGATGCGAGGACGGCGCGTGAATCTGAAAGTGCGATTCCGATTCGAACGCTGCCAAGATCTACACCGAGGAAGCGACCAGGGCTTTGCCCGATAGGAGAAACGCTCTCGGGGCTGCTCATTGGAGCGAGATTAGCCAATAGAGGCTAGGAATGCCTCGAGTTCTCGCATTGCTTCGGGAATGGCGTCTGTGGTGGTGCCACCGCCCTGTGCAAAATCATCCTTTCCGCCGCCGCCGCCGCCGAGCACTTTAGACGCACGCTTAACCAACTCGCCCGCCTTTACTCCGTTTGTGCGAGCTACCTCATTAGTTTGCGCGATTACTATTGGTTTTGCACCAGCACTGAACAACACAATCGCACCGCCACCAGATCCACTCATCCGATTGATGAGAGCTGCAGCCAGTGCACGCAATTCATCGTTACCCAATTCACCTTTTACCGTCGCAATCACTACATGGTTCTTGCCAATGCTCTGTGCTTGAGCGAGTAATTCATCTGCTTGTCCAAGCGCTTCTTTACCTTTGTAATGGGCGATCTCTCGCTCTGCACCTTTTAGGCGCTCCAAAATCCCTTCGATTCGCTCGGGTATCTCTTCAGTGCGAGTGGCTTTGAGAGCCTCATTGACCGAATTAATGATGAGGTGCTCGCGAGCAAAAAATCGATAGGCATCGACCCCTACGAGGGCTTCAACGCGTCTAACACCAGATCCAATCGACGATTCACCAAGAAGTTTGACTATGCCAAGTTGCGACGAACGAGTCACGTGAGTGCCCCCACATAATTCACGGGCCCAATCCCCCACCGAAACGACTCGAACCTCATCACCATACTTCTCACCAAAGAGCGCGATGGCTCCAGTCTTCTTTGCCTCCGCTTGTGACATCACCGCCGCACTGACTGGCAGGTCGAGGATGAGTTGTGAATTGACCCGATCCTCTACCTCACTCATCGTCGCTTCAGAGACTGCCCCGACTGCAGCGAAGTCAAAACGGAATCGACCAGGCTGGTTCTCTGTGCCTGCTTGAGTAGCGGTCTCACCCAGGGCTTCTCGGAATGATTTATGCACCATGTGGGTTGCAGTATGTGAACGGGAGAGCGCATTTCGTCGTTCATTATCGATCTGCGCAAAGACTTGCTCTCCGGCAAATACTTCACCCTTTACTACCTTGCCTCGATGCACGAAAAGTCCAGGCAACGGCGCTTGCACATCGTCAATCTCTATCTCCGCACCGCTGGCTGTCGATATTCGGCCCCAGTCAGCGACCTGGCCCCCGCCTTCGGCATAGAAGGGCGTTCGATCCAAGATCACCTCAACGTCGTCGCCGACGCTGGCGCTTGTTATCGGGACACCTTTACTCACCAGAAAAGCTAACTGTGCCTCGGCATAGACGTGTTCGTATCCAAGGAAGATGCTCGGACCGGCTACATCAATAGCGCTCCGATAAACCGTCAGATCGGTATGACCCGTCTTCTTCGCCTTTGCATCAGCCTTCGCTCGGCTCTTTTGTTCGTTCATCAACTTCTTGAATGCATCTTGATCTACGTGAAGCCCTATTTCAGAGGCCATCTCGAGCGTTAGATCAATGGGGAATCCGTATGTGTCATGTAACTTGAACGCGTCATCACCCGAGATTGTCGTCGACTTCCGTGCTTTGAGTTCTGTAGCAGCATTCTCGAAGAGCGAAGTTCCAGCGCGAAGTGTCTGAAGAAAAGCATCTTCTTCGTTAGCTGCTACTTGGGTGATCCGGTTGCGGTCTGAAATCAACTCCGGATATTGCGGTCCCATAGCGCCAATTGCGCTTTCGACTAATTCGACGATCGTTGGTTCTTGTGCACCTAAAATTCTCATGTTGCGAATGGTTCGGCGCATCATTCGACGTAAGACGTACCCACGACCTTCATTGCCGGGGGTCACGCCATCACAAATCAACATCGCAGCAGTCCGAGCGTGATCTGCAATCACGCGCAGTGAAACATCGCTTTTCGGATGAGAGCCATACTTTTTCCCGGTGAGCGCTGATGCGGTATCGAGGATTTTGCGCGTGGTGTCAATCTCGTAGATATTCTCTACACCTTGCAGTAGCGCTGCAGTTCGTTCTAAGCCAAGACCGGTATCAATGCTCTTCTTTGGTAGATCACCAAGGATTGGAAAATCATCCTTTCCGCTCCCAGCACCGCGTTCGAATTGCATGAAAACTAGATTCCAAATCTCTAAATAGCGATCCTCGTCTGCTACCGGACCGCCCTCGCGTCCATACTCTGCGCCGCGATCGAAATAAATTTCTGAGCACGGGCCACATGGGCCGGGTACTCCCATCGACCAGAAGTTATCGGCCATACCTCGACGTTGGATCCGCTCGGCTGGGACACCAACCTGTCTCTCCCAGATTTCCGCGGCTTCATCGTCATCGTGATACACCGTCACCCATAATTTCGATTCGGGAAAGCCATAGCCACCGTCGGCGACTGATTTTGTGAGCAACTCCCACGCTAACGCGATGGCGCCTTCTTTGAAGTAGTCGCCAAAGGAGAAGTTGCCACACATCTGAAAGAACGAGGCGTGTCGGGTCGTTTTACCTACTTCTTCGATATCGAGGGTGCGCACACACTTCTGAACGGACGTTGCACGCTGATAAGGAGGAGCAAGCTCGCCCAGAAAATAGGGTTTGAAAGGCACCATGCCAGCATTGACGAGTAAAAGATTGGGGTCATCAGCAATCAGTGAGGCGGATGGCACGACAGTGTGCGGTAGTCCGACTTTGTTCTCACTCTCAAAGAAGGACAACCAACGACGGCGAATTTCTGCAGAGTCCATAGGGGGTAAAATTTCTCTGAGACTATTTCTTCTTTTTTCGCGATGCTTTCGCGATACCCCATGCAACGCCAGCAAGTTTTGCGGCTGCACCTTTCGACAGAGCCGAGTCTGCCGAACTAGTTATCTTAGTTGCGATGTTCTCCACGCTTCGAGTGAGGTTATCCACTCGTTCAAGTTGGCGGTTCGTTAATTCAACAGTCGTGGTGACCTCTTCTAGGAGCGGAACGGTTTCGGTCGTCACACTCTTAATGGCCACGCTGGCCTCATCGAGGACTTTGCTAAAACGAATGACCGCATAGGCAATGGCGATAGCCACGATTACTAGTGCGCTGGCTGCGATGATTGCTGCAATTCCACCTGCGCTCATTCTCGCCCCTCCAAAATTCCTCGTATCCGAGCGAGCGCTTGCGATATTCGCGCTTCGGCACCGTGGTCGGTCGGTTCGTAGTATTGCCGACCCACCAGTGGCCCGGGCAGGTATTTAGCGCTCACAACTCCCTCGGGATAGTCATGAGGGTACCGGTAAACCCCCTTCTGGCCGAATGGCGAATTGCCGTCACGGAGGTTTTCTGGCACTTCTCCGATATCCCCCGCGGCAATATCGCTTTGGGCGCGCTGCATCGCTCGGTAGAGCGCATTCGATTTCGGAGCGAGCGCACAATATGCGGTGGCATGCACCAGGGCGTAGTGCCCTTCAGGTGCTCCCACTAAGGCAACCGCTTGCGCCGCGGCAGTTGTAATGACCAGTGCGTTCGAATCGGCCATCCCAATATCTTCGCTCGCCAAGATCACCAAACGCCGGGCGAGGAAACGAAGATCCTCGCCACCTTCAATCGCTCGCAAGAGATAATGCAAGGCCGCATCGACATCTGATCCCCTGACAGATTTAATGAAGGCGCTGATGATGTCGTAGTGCAAATCGATATTGAAATCCACGAGTGCGCGATCTGCTGCAGCAGCGACACTTGCCCTAGTGATGAGGCCATCTTGGGCAGCACCCGCTGCGGCTTCAAGATAGGTGAGCAAACGTCGAGCATCGCCATGCGCCAATCGAATTAATTCTTCCCTGGCCTCATCTGCGATGGACACGGTCTGATTGAGCCCATGCTCACTCGATAGCGCTCGCTCGATGATTTGTTGAGCGC
>CAZBCF010000004.1:36625-49493 GCA_964490435.1 uncultured Bifidobacterium sp.
GTCTGATTGAGCCCATGCTCACTCGATAGCGCTCGCTCGATGATTTGTTGAGCGCTCTCGTTGCTCAGTGGCTCTAACCGAACAACTAGGGCGCGAGAGAGTAGAGGTGTGATGATCGAGAACGATGGATTCTCAGTTGTTGCGGCGATCAGCGTGATGATTTTGTCTTCAACTGCAGGCAATAGCGCATCCTGTTGAGCCTTGTTGAATCGATGGACCTCGTCTATGAAGAGGATAGTTTCGATTCCACGTTGGCTCAGTTGATATCGCGCCGATTCGATCTCTTCACGCACCTCTTTTATTCCTGCGGAGACGGCAGAGAGCTGACGAAATCTTCGTCCGTGCGCCAGAAGAAGGGCGATGGTCGTCTTCCCACACCCGGGAGGACCGTAAAGAATGAGCGCAGGAGGCGCTGATTTCTCGCCTGCGAGAAGACGAGCAAGCGGTGATCCAGGTTGCATCAGGTGGCTTTGTCCGAGGACATCTGCGATCTGTTTCGGCCGCATTCGAGCAGCGAGCGGGGCTTGACCCGTCACATTCTCTTCGTTATCGAACAGGTCCACGACTGCCACCTTTGAAGTGCTCGCTTACGGTTGCAGTTCAGGCAAAGTGATTGCTGGCGCATTATGCGCCCGGTGCGCTTTGACTGCCGCTTCGTGATAGGCCTCGAGTAATTTGATGTTCTTACTCTTCGTGTATGGCCGACCATCAACGATTGGACCTTCAACGCCATCGATTACCGCCGTGACATCCTCGCCTGAGAGCGTCTTATGGACTTCAAGGGCGTGGGCAAGAGCAAGCACTTGATCGCGATTCTCCTTGAGAAGTTTTTCGGCTTTCGTCAGTAAGGTCGCAAGATTGCTCTCGATACGATCGGCCAGTGAGCGACGCATCTCTTTTGTTGCATCCCCTCGCTTCTCCTTGCCGCCCCCTCCGGGTGCGCCCACCTCGAACCTCTTATTGGATGCATGTGATGAGACTGTTGATCCCATCCCCCAATGACCTTCCATGAAACTGGCAATCGTCGTTGCGCTCTCGAGATCTCCTGAGACTCCTGAGGAGTTATCCCCACCAAAGAACATCCGCTCGCCAGCAAGGGAAGCGAGTGAAACCAAGATATCTGCCTCATACTCACTCTTCCATCGAGTGAACTGATCATCTGGCGGGATACTTGCGACCATGCCTAGGTAATCCGAACCTTTTTCGATGGTCGCTAAGTCAATCATCATGTGTCTGCGTACAACGTGAGCCATTACGCCGTGGCATGCCTCGTGAACTGCTACTGCATGTCGCTCACGCTCGATGTATTCGACATCTTCTGGCGGGCCCAATTCCTTGAGTTGCTTGGCCTTGATGACATCGGGCCAGGTGATAGTAGTTCGACCACTACGGATGGCATAGATAAGAGCCTCGTTGATCGTGTCCTTGATTCGAGCACCAGTCGCGTAAGGAGTAATTGTCGCAAGTTTATCGATCTCCTCTGGTGACAAAGAGTGTGAGACTTTCGCTAAATATCCCTCGTATGTGCGTACTCGTCCGGCTTTACTTGGGTAACCGACGCGATACATTCGATCGATTCGACCGGGTCGAAGGAGCGCCTCATCGAGCGCTTCAGGCAAGTTGGTGGCCATCACGATGAGAATTCGATATTTAGGCGGCGTCTTAGGGCGCATCCCTAAAGTTCTACGAACGATTCGGTTAAAGAATCCACGTGGTTTCTTTAATCCGGAGATTTCGGTGAGCAGCGCCTGTAAAGTTCCCATGCCACCGCCGCCACCGCCGCCTGCGCCCATCACGAACTTCTCTCGAAAGACGAGGTTGGCACTTATTGGCGAAAGGTAGTTCCCTCCATGGCACTCACTCTGGCTATATCTACCCAGCCCACCAGCAGGAGCAAGTCCACGATTTCCCAGCGCATCCGCTTCATCGAAGAAAGCGACTACACCCCCATATCGCAACGCAAGTTTTCGTAATTTACGGAAGAGTGATTTCACTTTGAGGATTCCGACGCCAAAGAACATGTTGTTAAAGGCGCCTGGATCTACGAAAACGAATGGCTTTCCGGTCTCGCCTGCCATCGCCTCAGCCATCAAAGTCTTACCCGTGCCTGGCGGCCCCCAGAGCAAAATTCCACCCGGAACATAACCACCGAATTTCTCAATCTCCTCTGGCTTCTCGAGAAACATTAAATTTTCGCGAATGCGCGCAAGCACGTGATCTTGCCCCCACACATCGGTAAATCTGGTCCGAATGTCATCTGGGAAATAAACATCGATTCCACCGCGCGAGAGGAACCAAAAAATCGCTACGAATTGAATCAACACGAAGACAACAGCGAACATCAATTGGGCGATGAACGGAAGCGCGCTCCAAAGCGCAGCGGGCGCTAGGAAGAGCGCACGAACCGGAGCCTCGTCGTATACCGCACCCAAAATCACCGCAAGTAGGGCTATCCAAAGCAGGAGTTTTATTGCGCGAGAGAGTCTGAAGCGATTCCAATCGCTAATTCGATGGAGAGTTCGATCGACGAATCCGAAGTATTTTTGCCAGAAGCCATGGTAGGGAGATGCAAATTCCGATATCAGGAAGTGAATTTGTCGGATGACCTCGAGGCCAGTCAATACGAAGAGCCACCAAGCAGACCGGCTTCGCTCGTTGACGGCGTCCCCAAAACCAAGTAACGGATTGCCGGCCATGTCAGACCAGACCAAGACAAAGAAGGTGAGCGTGAATGCGACCAAGAACTTCAGGCGATCGAAGAGACTTAAATGAATTCGAGTCCTACGTTCGGTGTCCTTGGGTCTGCTCTGGAATTGAGTGATGTTCGGCGTGGACATGATCAGCGACTACCTTTCACGGTGAACGACTTAGCGATTTCGTTCACCGTATTCTCGGATTCATTGAAGCATTCTGTGGTGCATCGAACTAGAAAGAAATAGATTGATCGTCGGTCATTGCTTAGCAGCGCAGTTTGGTGCACCGTTTCACTCGCGCCACCCTTCGAGGTAAACGAGAAGACAGTCTGTAGACCGCGTGCAGCATCAGTGATGATCTCTGTTTCGCCGATGAGTTCGAAGTCCTGCACATCCTGCGATTGTCCAGTTGCCAATTCAGTGACTGGAAGGACGAGATTACGCAATCCGTTGTAGGACATTGCATCGCTTTCATCCATCGTCAAGGCCCGCACGCGTGCAAACGCAGTCAGTGCCTTAGGTGGTTCAAGTTGAAGGACGTTCTTCGCTGTTATTGATTTACTCTCGCTGTACGCCTCTTGCCAAAGCACCAGATCTGCCTTGGCCTTTGCTGCCGCATCCGCACCTTCGACCTCATAAGTACGGATATCTTCGGCGGAAATGCGGCTCCAACCTGTCGGAACCGTGAAATAGACACCCTGTTCAGAATTCTTTGCATAGATTTTGGTAGGTGCTCCACAAGAAGTCACCGCAGTCGCGAGGATAGCCAAGCCAACACATGACAGAACGGCTCGACCCAAGGCCCTAGCGCTATTTCGGAGCATCGATGCCCGCCTCTTTCCGTTGCGCAGCAGTGATTGGAGTAGGTGCCCCGGTGAGTGGATCGCCACCACTTGCGGTCTTTGGAAAAGCAATCACCTCTCGAATCGACTCAACCCCTGCTATCAGCGCAGTGAGACGATCAATGCCGAGGGCGATGCCACCATGCGGCGGTGGGCCATAAGTGAATGCCTCGAGAAGAAAACCGAATTTCGAATGCGCTTCTTCTTTGGACAATCCGATGACATCGAATACCCGCTGCTGCATTTCACGTTGATGTATTCGAATCGACCCTCCCCCAATTTCATTGCCATTGAGAACGATGTCGTAAGCGTAAGCAAGTGCATTTTCTGGATCAGTATGGAAAGTCTTGGCATATTCTGGTTTCGGACCAGTAAATGGATGATGCACGGCTGTCCATCGTCCTTCGTCGTTCTTCTCGAACATAGGCGCATCGACTACCCATAAGAATCGCCATTCATCTTCGGCAATCAGAGCGCATCGCTTGCCAATCTCAAGTCGCGCTGCACCAAGTAATGCAAGTGAAGCCGCTCGATCTCCAGCGGCAAAGAAGATTGCATCGTTATTCTGCGCACCTACCACAGCCGCAATCCCATTTCTCTCCCTCTCGGAGATGTTCTTTGCGACTGGACCGGAGACCTCGCCATCGGCTCCAACGAGAATGTATGCAAGCCCTTTAGCCCCGCGCGCTTTTGCCCATTCTTGCCATGCATCGAGTTCGCGCCGCGCTTGTTGGGCTCCACCAGGCATCACTACTGCGCCAACGAACTGGCTTTGGAATATCTTGAATTCAGTATCTCTGAAGAACTCGGTGACATCGACCAACTCGTTTCCAAATCGAAGATCTGGTTTATCAGAGCCATAGCGGCGCATCGCTTCGGCATATGTCATTCGGGGAATCGGCATTGGTATCTCGTAGTCGAGAAGTTCTCGCCATAAACTACCGAGTAATTTTTCAGTCAACGATAAGACGTCATCCTGAGAGACGAAACTCATCTCGACATCTAATTGGGTGAACTCGGGTTGTCGATCGGCACGAAAATCCTCGTCGCGGAAGCAGCGAGCGATCTGGTAGTAGCGCTCCATCCCTGCGACCATGAGTAGTTGCTTAAAGAGTTGCGGTGATTGAGGCAGCGCGTACCAGCTGCCCGGTTGTAATCGAACCGGAACAAGAAAATCACGCGCACCTTCTGGAGTTGATCGGGTGAGGTTCGGGGTTTCGATTTCGAGGAATTCCGACTCTTCCATAACGCGACGGATAATGGACGTCACCTTGGAGCGAGTTCGAAGCGCACGTGCTGGACCTTCACGTCGAAGATCGAGGTAGCGATATTTCAACCGCGTCTCTTCGTTTGCTTCTACACGTTCACCGCTGTCGATGGGAAATGGCAGCGCCGCGGCCTCACTTAGAACGGTCAATGATTCACATACGACTTCGATCTCTCCCGTTGCAACTAAAGTATTCTCATTGCCAGCCGGACGTCGACGCACCTTGCCTTCGATGAGCACGCACCATTCGGCGCGCAGCGCAGCAGCAACTTCTTCATCGCTAATGACTACCTGTACCCAACCCGAAGCATCACGCAGGTCGATGAAAGCAACGCCACCGTGATCACGGCGGCGTGCGACCCAGCCAGTGAGAGTGACTGATAGCCCTTCACATGAAAGATTGAGCAATCCAGCCTTATGCGAACGCATCAGAGCCCCCCGCTCTCATTTTTCACTTTGCCAGAAACCTGCTTGAGCAGATAACCAGCCAAGTCCTCGAGCCTAACGGACTCGACTCTCCCGCTGGAAAGCTCCTTTAGTTCGATCTCTCCACTGTCGATCTCGCGCTCGCCCAGCACAAGAGCAAAGCGGGCTCCGGATTTGTCGGCAGCCTTCATTCCGCCTTTGAGCGATCGATCGCCGAAAGCCAAGTCGATGCGTAATCCGCGCTCCCGTAATTCGGAAGCGAGTTTCAATGCTGCGCTTTGGAATTGCGCTGCCAAGGGAATGATGAAACACGCCAGTGGAGTCTGGCTCTCAGGAATGATGCCTTCAGACTCGAGCGCTAGCAGTACTCGGTCTATACCAATACCAAAGCCAATTCCAGAGAGCGGTTGACCGCCTAGGGATTCCATCAAACCGTCGTAACGGCCACCGCCACCGATGCCAGATTGTGCACCCAATAACGGATGTACGAATTCAAATGTGGTCTTGGTGTAGTAATCAAGACCGCGAACTAATCGAGGATTGATTTCAAATTCAATTCCGAGATTCGTTAAAGAACTTTGCACTGCTTCAAAATCACTTCGTGAAGAAGAATTTAGGTAGTCACTTATCGTAGGCGCATCTTGTAGAGCTGAAATAACTTCAGGTCGTTTATCATCAAGGACTCGTAACGGATTAATGCGAGCGCGCTCTTTGGTCGCATCATCGAGTGAGAGTTTAAGGAGAAAGGCCGAGAGCGCTTCGCGATAAGCGCTACGACTCTCGCCATCACCCAAGGAATTGATTATTAGTTGGAAACCTTTCAATCCGAGCGAACGAAATCCTTGGATGGCAATCGAAATCACCTCGGCGTCGATGTACGGATCATCGCTACCGATTGCTTCAATTCCTACCTGATAGAACTGGCGATATCGACCCGCCTGAGGACGCTCGGCTCTAAAGAAAGGTCCGACATAAAAAATTTTTACTGGAAGTTGACCGCGATCCATTCCGCTTTCAATTACTGCACGCATGACGCCTGCAGTCCCTTCGGGACGCAACGTCAATGAACGTTCTGCTCGATCTGTAAAGGTGTACATCTCCTTCGAGACCACATCTGTTGATTCTCCTACGCCACGGGTGAAGACCTCGGTCTCTTCGAAGACGGCAAGTTCCATCAATTGATAATTTGCCAAACGGGCAGGAGCAATCAACGCCTCACGTATCTGCTCGAATCGAGCCGATTGAGGCGGGAGATACTCCTTGACGCCCTTCGGCGCTTGGTACTTCATTGCAATCTTCCCTCCATGGCAGCGCGCAGGAACGGATTGTCCCTTCGCTCTGCTCCGATCGTTGTGGTGCGCCCGTGCCCGGGCAGGACCTCCAACTCGTCGGATAAGGGAGCAATTTTCTCACGCAAACTTGCTTCCATATCACTTAATGAGCCAAGCGGGAGGTCGGTTCGTCCGATGGAGCCTGCGAAGAGCACATCACCAGAGAGCAGATACTCCTTTCCCACAAGTGCAACGGTCGAGCCTGGGGTATGGCCTGGGGTGTGCGCAAAGCGCAGTGATAGACCGGCGATCTCCAGCTCCATCCCATCCCTGAGTTCGTGGACCTCTTCGGGTTCGGTAAAACGCATTCCTTCAGGAATCATGGATTGAGCACTCTTGCTTAGCGCTCGCTCAGGCGCACTCAAGAGGGCGCGATCGTGCGGATGTATGTAGGCCGGAATCTTTTCTGCAGCACAGAGGGGAGCAATCGAGAAGATGTGGTCAAGATGGCCGTGGGTGATAAAACTTGCCACCGGATGGAGCCTTAGTTCGGAGCATCGATCACGTATCGCCTGATGGAGATAGGGATCGCCAATTCCTGGGTCAACGATCAGCGCCTGCCCACTTCCTGTTCCCGAGAGAATCCAACAGTTGGTGGCGAAGGCCTTAGCCACCACGCGGTCTACCACGATTCCGCCTTGATTGAATTCAGCCATTTGAGCGCCCTACCCCATTCCCGCTACGCTAGCGCACCCCCAGGTAGGGCCAACGACAATTGGCTGGCCAAGGGCTATCTCGAATCGTACTTACTACAGCGAACCCCTCGTGGGCCCCGCGCAAAGGAGCAGGAAATGTCAGAAGGACTGGTCTCAGCAGCAAGCGCCCTGATTGGGGACCCCGCTCTCTTTGGTCGAGTAGCAGACGATGGAACTGTCTATGTATGGACCCGCCATGGCGAGAAGGCTGTGGGTTCCTATCCAGGCAAGAGTAAAGAAGAGGCGTTGGCCTACTTCGTCAGGAAATTCGAGCAACTTGCATCAGAGATTGCACTCACCGCAGCGCGCGTTCGTAGCGGCGCAATGGTCCCAAGCGATGCCGATCAAGCAGTCGCTCGACTAAGGGAACAGGTAAACACCATTAACGCCGTCGGCGACCTTGCCGCGTTGGCGATGGCAGTCGATCAGATTCCCCCACTCATTGATGAGCAACGCGCTGCCTATGCCGCGAAGAAAGCGCAAGCGGCGCAAGAGCGTGCCAGTCAACGGGTTGCAACTCGCGAGGCTAAAGAGAAATTAGTAGCCGAGGCCGAAGAGGTGGCTGCGAAGGATAATTGGAAACTATCTGGAGATCGACTCAAGGAATTACTTGATCAATGGAAAGCCCTTCCTCGAATCGAAAAAGCCGCCGATGAGCAATTATGGAAGAGATTCTCTGCCGCGCGAAATGGCTTCGATCGCAGGCGTCGTACTCATTTTGCGAAGTTAGCAAGCGCGAATGATGCAGTGGCTCAAGCGAAAGAGGCAATCGTCGCTGAAGCAGAACGATTAGCGACCTCGCGTGAGTGGGTCAACACCGCAAAGAGATATGCCGCACTGATGCAAGAGTGGAAGAACGCAGGACGCGGGGTAAAAAAGAGCGATGATGCGCTCTGGGCGCGCTTTCGTGCAGCGCAAGAACAGTTCTTCACCGCAAAGAAGGCCGACCTAGAGAAGCGTGATTCATCGAATGCGAATAATCTCGCTGCAAAAGAAGCGCTACTTGTCGAGTTCGAAGCGCTATTACCTATTACTGATTTCACCGCCGCCAAGAAACGCTTTCGCGAACTACTCCAGCGTTGGGAAAGGGTGGGGAACGTCCCACGCGACAAGCGAGATGCGCTCGATCTCCGACTAGGTGCGGTCGAACAAGAAATCCGCACGCTAGAAGAGGTAGAAAAGCGCAAGAGCGATCCCACTGCCAAAGCCCGAGCCAACGATGTCGTGCGCCAATTAAGCGAAGCGATTGCCGGCTACGAGGCTGCCGCTGCAAAAGCTGAGGCTGCTGGCGACTCCAAGAAAGCCCAAGCCGCCCGGGAATCTGCAGAGGCTCGACGGATTTGGCTACAAGAAGCAGAGCGTTCGCTCGCGAGCTTCTCCTAATCAGTTTTACATGACATCTGGCTGAGCCACCATTTAATTATTTGTTACTCGATACACGTCGTACACGCCTTCAACTGCCTTGACTGAACGTAGTACCGCGTCGAGGTGGCTTGCATCTGCCATCTCAAAAGTGAACTTAGAGAAGGCCGTGCGATCCTTCGCGGTAGACACTGATGCGTGGAGGATATTCACTGCGTTATCCGAGAGCGCTTTAGTCACATCTGAGAGCAATCGTGCGCGGTCGAGCGCCTCAACTTGAATGTTTACCAGGAATACCGAGTTCGCACCCGGACTCCATCGCACTTGTATAAATCGATCCCCTTGATTCTGCTGCAGATCGAAGACATTGATGCAATCTTGGCGATGGACTGATACGCCACTGCCTTTGGTGATGAAGCCGGTTATCTCATCCCCAGGAACCGGAGTGCAGCAGCGGGCCAATTTCACAAGAAGGTCTTCGGCGCCAACAACTTCAACTCCACTATCACTCTTGCGCGAGCGAACGCTCGGTGTGGGGACATTCGCTTCAAGACTTGCAAATTCTTGCTCCTCCGTTCCTAAGAGATGAAGTAATTTTTCAACAACCGAAGCCGCGCTCACATGACCGTCACCTACAGCCGCATAGAGCGCAGTGATATCTGGATATTTCAATTCATGTGCAAGTTCTAAAAGTGATTGCCCTGAGAAAATCTTTTGGAGCGGTGCACCTTGCTTTCTCAGTTGTCGAGCAATCGATTCCTTGCCCGCTTCAATCGCCTCTTCTTTGCGTTCCTTGGTGAACCAGGCTTTTATCTTCGATCTGGCGCGCGGGCTTTGCACGAAATTGAGCCAATCTCGACTAGGCCCCACGCCATCGCCTTTATTTGTCACCACCTCGACAACATCGCCATTCGATAATGGCGTGCCTAGGGAGACTAAGCGACCATTGACCTTCGCTCCTACGCAACGATTGCCGATTTCGGTGTGTACCGCATAAGCAAAATCAACTGGGGTGGAGCCAGATGGGAGCGCGATCACGCTCCCTTTCGGAGTGAAGATAAAGACTTCGGGAGTGCCTAAATCGAAGCGAAGTGATTCTAAGAACTCCTCTGGATCGGCAGTCTCTTTCTGCCATTCGTGAAGTTGTTTGAGCCAAGCCATCTCAGGCTCTGCCGCTCCTCTACCACCGGATTTATATTTCCAATGCGCTGCAATACCGAACTCCGCGCGCCGGTGCATGTCATGCGTTCGAATCTGAATTTCAATTGCTCGCCCATCAGGCCCGATAACTGTGGTGTGCAGAGATTGATAGAGGTTAAATTTTGGCATCGCAATATAGTCCTTGAATCGCCCTGGAACCGGGCTCCAATGTGCGTGGATCGCACCAAGGACGCCATAGCAATCTTTCACGTCGTTAACAAGAACACGAATGCCAGTAAGGTCGTAGATTTCGTTGAACTCGCGACCACGCACCACCATCTTTTGATAGATAGAGAAATAATGTTTGAACCGACCTGTCACCACTGCATCGAATTCATCCGCAAGTTGCGCTCTGATTTCGTTAATTACTTTATCCGTGTGTTCCTTTCGTTCACTCTGTCGCTGAGTTACTAGACGGGTAATCTCTTCATATTTCTTCGGTTCTAGTGCGGCAAAAGCCAAATCCTCGAGCTCCCATTTGATGGCATTCATGCCAAGTCGATGTGCTAGGGGTGCATAGATGTCGAGCGTTTCGCGAGCCTTGCGGCTCACGGTCTCTGAATCGAGGAATTTCCACGTTCGCGCATTGTGCAAACGATCTGCCAACTTGATGACTAGAACTCGAATGTCGCGTGACATCGCGATGACCATCTTGCGGACAGTTTCGGCTTCAGCATCAGGTCCATAGACGACTCGGTCCAATTTGGTGACACCATCGACGAGATCTCCGACTTCGCTTCCAAAGTCATGGCGAAGTTGGTTTAGGGAATAGGGAGTGTCCTCGACAGTATCGTGCAGTAGCGCTGCGATGATGGTGGGGGTGTTCATTCCCAACTCACTGAGAATCTCGGCAACGGCAACTGGATGGGTGATATACGGTTCACCCGATTTACGAAGTTGCCCGGTATGCGCCTGCTCCGCAACCTCGAATGCGCGAATAATCTTCTCTCGGTCGGAGCCTTGTGACTCGAGCGAGGCGAGAATCGGAGCAATCAGCGTTGCGCTAGCCATAGCAACTAGGGTACGCCGAGTTCCTATTTAACGCCTATTTAGCGCCTTTTCTTACCCTTTGAACCCTTGCCGCCCTTGGAACTCTGTCGCCTGGGTTGATTGCGTGGGCCTCGAGGCGAATCACTAACCTCCGCAGCAGTCGCGGCATCGCTCGCTACTCCTGCGCTCTTGTTCGTTCGGTTAGAAACACGTTTTGCCAATGCGCGCATCGCAGGTTCACGCTCGCGCATCGCAGCCAAGAATGGAGTTGCAACACAAATCGATGAGTATGTTCCCACAGCGAGTCCAATGAAGAGTGCGAGCGAGAGATCCTTTAACGTGCCAGCACCGAGGAGCCCAGCCCCCACGAAAAGAATCGCCGCCACTGGTAAGAGAGCGACTATCGAAGTGTTTATTGAACGAACGAGGGTCTGATTCACAGCAAGATTTGCAGCCTCGGAGTAAGTGTACCGCGAACCACCTGCAATCCCCCGCGTGTTCTCACGTACTTTGTCGAAAACCACCACGGTGTCATAAAGCGAATAACCAAGAATGGTCAAGAATCCGATAACCGTTGCCGGGGTTACTTCAAATCCTACGAGTGCATAGATACCAACTGTAATGAACACGTCATGAAAGAGCGCGATGATTGCGGCGATGGCCATCTTCGGTTCAAAGGTCACCGAAAGAAAGATGATAATAATAAGTAAGAAAACTATGAGCGCTGTCGCAGCCTTTCGGGTGATTTCTCGTCCCCACGAGGGTCCGATGAGCCTGGTATCAATAGAAGATTTCGAGACCGCAAAAGTTGTCGACAAGACATCGAGTACTTTGGCTGATTGAGCGTTTGTCAACGCTCCGGTTTGAATGCGAACCTTGCTGCTTCCGACAGTTTGCACAATCGGATCACCTGGAACACCGGCCTTGTCCATCGCAGCACGAGCCTCGGGAACAGTGACACCTGCCTTGTTGACGACGAATTCAGAGCCACCCTTGAACTCGATTCCTAATTCGAGCCCTTTGGCACCCAGTGCGAAAATCGAGGCGATGATGAGCACTGCGGAGAGTGAGTACCAACGTTTTCTATTATTAACGAAGTTGAAAGACTTCTCGCCACGATAGAGGCGATCACCAAAGGAGACTTTTGTGGTCATGATTGCCGCCCAACTGCATTTCCGCGTATCACTTTGCTGGTATCCAAACCTGAGAGTGGATGGCCATTCGCGAAGAACGGCACTTTAGAGAGCAGAGTGATTAGCGGTTTAGTGAAGAGGAAGATGATGATCAGATCGATGATCGTTGTTAGACCCAATGTGAACGCAAAACCGCGAACGCCGCCAATCGCAAAGATGAACAACAAAGTTGCTGCAATCAACGAGACTACATCGGAGATGACAATCGTCCGACGGGCGCGTATCCATGCGCTCTCTGCTGCCGAACGCAACGATCTTCCCTCGCGTATCTCATCACGTAAACGTTCGAAATAAATGATGAAGGAGTCCGCGGTTATGCCAATCGCAACAATCGTTCCGGCGATTCCGGCCAGGGTTAATGTGAAACCGATGTTCTTTCCTAAGATAATGGCAGCCATCCACAAAAGCAGCGCCGCCAAGGCGAGTGAGCCAACAGTCACAATGCCTAGTGCGCGGTAATAGAAGAAGGAATAGATGATGACCAGGATCAAACCAAGCGCTCCAGCAAGCATGCCGGCTCGTAGTTGGTCTTTACCAAGGGTTGGCGAAACTTGTTGGACTTCGCCGCGATCGAAGGCAAGTGGGAGCGAACCGTACTTGAGTACGTTTGCCAGATCGCTCGCTTCTTGCTGTGTGAAATTACCTGTGATTTGAGCCTGTCCACCGAGGATTGCATCGATGATTCGTGGTGCCGAGACGACTAATCCGTCGAGGACGATAGCCACTTGATTCTGTGGCGGAGTTAGTGAGACGACTCGCTGAGTAATTTCGCCAAACTTCTTTGTTCCCTCTTTGTTGAAATTAAGGGAGACGAACCAGCCGCCGGTTCCCTGTTGATCGATTGCTGCCGAAGCGCTTCGCACCTGACG
>CAZBCF010000004.1:49593-52072 GCA_964490435.1 uncultured Bifidobacterium sp.
TGTGCAACAACTTCGCTCTCAGCAACGCCAAGGGAGTTAACGCGTTGGCGAATAATAGAGACCGCTTGATCAATTGCAGCCGCGGTCACAGCACCGCTGGTGCCATCAACTCGAGGTTGCAGGACCACGCTGGTGCCACCCTGCAAATCAAGGCCAAAGCGAATCTTCGTCGTTCCTTGGAGGAAGATGGTTGCTGCTCCTGCTATCAAAATGACCAGGAGGGCGACGATTGCGCGACCTGGCCTTGAGGTTGAGGTAGACACAAGGGGGAAGTCTAGAGGCCTTTTCTACCGTGGTCTAATCACCGAAATTCAAGGGAATATCGCCGGAGGCAGGTGGAGTGAGCCCGAGGTGCCTCCATGCACTTGCTGTTGCCATCCGCCCACGTGGGGTTCGCGCCAGCAATCCAGTTCTGAGCAAGAACGGCTCGCACACGCTTTCGATTGTTTCGCCCTCTTCACCAACAGACATGGCCATCGTTGTCAAACCTACTGGGCCACCATTGAACCTCTCGATGATTGCGTGCAACAGCGCGCGATCAAGTCGATCTAATCCGAGTTCGTCGATCTCATAAAGATCCAAAGCAGCACGCACATCGTCCTTCGTCAAAATCGAACCGCTGCCATGCACATCGCCGTAATCGCGCACCCGACGCAAAAGTCTGTTCGCGATCCGAGGTGTACCTCGTGATCGAGAGGCAATCTCCGAGAGCGCATCATTGGCGATGCTTATCTTGAGCAATTGCGCGCTGCGAGCGACAACCTCTGTTAATTCTTCGATCTCATAGAAATCAAGTTGCGCGGTAAAACCAAAACGGTCTCGCAACGGGCTAGGTAAAAGACCTGAACGAGTTGTGGCACCCACAAGAGTGAATCGCGGTAATTCAAGTGGAATCGCCGTCGCACCAGGACCTTTACCGACGATGATGTCGACTCGGAAATCCTCCATCGCTAGGTAAAGCATCTCTTCAGCAGGGCGCGACATTCGATGAATCTCGTCGATAAAGAGAATCTCTCCCTCGGTAATCGAAGAGAGAATCGCCGCAACATCACCAGCGCGCTGCAACGTTGGCCCACTGGTCAGTCGAATCCCTGCACCGATTTCTTGCGCGAGAATATGTGCCAAGGTGGTTTTTCCAAGGCCAGGTGGTCCAGCCAAAAGTATGTGGTCGGTGATATGGCCACGACGCTTGGCTGCCGCCACCACCAGACTGAGCTGATCCTTGATCCGTTGTTGTCCAATGAATTCGGTAAGGGAATGCGGTCGCAGCGCTCCGTCGAGAGTGACATCCTCCCCGCCTGAATGTGGGGAGAGAATCTGCTCGTCAGACACGTGAGCCCCCGTTTTGTAGCGCGCCTAACGCAATTTTGAGCCCCTCTTCGAGAGAGGTTGTTGAAGAGTTCTTCACGATAGCCAGGGCATGCTCAATCTCTTTGGAGCTGAAACCTAGCCCAGTGAGCGCCTGAGCAAGTGATAGGTCGTGCGGTGTGGGCTTCACATCGGTCGCCGGAACCTCTGCGCTAAAAGTGCTGACCCGATCTTTAAGATCAAGGATTATTCGTTGTGCACCTTTCTTGCCCAAGCCGGAAACTTGCTCCAAGGTTCGACTCTCTCCAGATGTTATGGCGCGAACAATTTCAGAGACAGACAAAGTGCTCAAAATCGCGTGCGAGACTTTTGGTCCGATACCGGAGACTGTCTGAAGAAGTTGAAATAGGTCTCGCTCTGCTATCGATTGGTAGCCATAAAGCGTCCAAGCATCTTCACGCACTACCAGCGCGGTGTGCAAGAAGATCTCTTGTCCAATCTCGGTACCTAACCGAACCCCAGGTATTGTTGTGACTGCATAGCCAACGCCACCTACGTCAACCACCAGAGCGCTCTCTGAATTTCCGAGAACTTTGCCGCGCAACGTCGCAATCATCGCCAGATCACTTGCCTTGACTTGCTCTGATCTTAGATTGGATCGGACTTTGATAGATGTGGCAGATTGCAAGCGCAAGAGCATCTGCAGCATCGGCTGGTTCTGGCACCGCTTGTAAACCAAGTAGCCTGCGAACCATTTCGCCCACTTGGGCTTTGTCGGCGCGTCCGGAACCTGTAACCGCAGCCTTCACTTCACTCGGGGTATGGAGCGCGACAGGAATCGCGCGCGCTGCCGCGAGCGTGAGGGCTAGACCAGCCGCCTGTGCAGTCTCCATTGCAGAGCGTCGGTTCGCTTGAACGAAGACTCGTTCAACCGAAATCTCATCAGGTTGATGCTCATCAATCCATTGAGCCAGACCGATCTGCACGTGGTGAAGACGATCAGATAACGCCATAGTTGCTGGCGTTCGAATCACACCTACAGCGACGAGGTTCAATCGCTTGCCGGGCTGCCCGGTGAGCACGCCAACGCCACAGCGGGTAAGCCCGGGGTCGATGCCCAACACCTTCATTGCTACAGAGTAGCCATCACTTCGTCTGAAATGTCGAAGTT
>CAZBCF010000005.1:0-44123 GCA_964490435.1 uncultured Bifidobacterium sp.
CCTCTGGACTAAACGGCTACGGTCGTTCCGTAGCAGGAGGGTTATTGCGTAGGGCGTAATCTATCGCCCCCTAGCGACACGGGCGAAATCGCTGGGGAGGGCCGTAGGCTCCACCTGTGGAGATTCGCCAGATTTCAAGCGCGGAACACCAGGCATTCCTTATATATAGGAGCGAACTCGACCCCTCCTTTCTCCAATCCCCGTCATGGGGTGAGGTAAAGAAGGGAGCATGGCGCCATCACTCCATTGGATTCTTCGAAGGCCCCAACGGATCCACTGGCCAAGAGCTCGTTGGCACCGCACTCATCCTCGCCCGCAAAGCGCCCAAGATAAATAAGTTCTTCTTTTATATCCCGGAAGGTCCCACGCTACCCATCGATAAATATGAGAGCGCCCTTTCGCTGCTTACTGCATATGCGAAAAAACAGAATGCTTTTGCCCTGCGTATAGGTCCGATGATTATTAAATCGCGATGGGAGGCGGATCTCATAAAAAGTGCGCTCGCCGACGAAACCATCACATCACTTAATGACATCCCTCCTTCCTTTGTAAATCCCGAAGCAAAATCCCTTGAAAAGATCTTGACTGCCGCAGGTTTTACTTTCAGTAACGATGACCCAGATGGTTTTGGTTCCGGTCAACCAAGATTTCTGTATCAACTTCCCACAAAAGATAAATCGCGCGACGACATTCTTGCCGGATTCAATCAATTGTGGCGTCGGAACATCAAGAAGAGTGAAAACGAAGGTGTGCGAGTTCGCGTGGGAGGTCGTGAAGACATCGGCGAATTTCACCGTCTCTATGTAGAGACTGCTGCACGTGATAATTTCACTCCACGACCACTCTCATACTTTCATAACATGTGGGATGCATTTAATCACGATGATTCTGAACCAGAACTAGTTCTATTTCTTGCCGAATGGAATGGAACGATTGTCGCTGCTTCTATCTATATCGAATTAGGTTTTCATACTTGGTACCTCTATGGCGCATCGAGCACCGAAGGGCGAGAGGCGCGACCAAGTAATGCAATTCAATGGGCGATGATGGAGCGCTCTCTTCAAAAAGGCGCTCATGTTTACGATTTGCGTGGTATCACTGCAACGCTTGATAAAAGCAATCCTCATGCTGGTTTATTGCAATTCAAAGTTGGCGTCGGAGGGCGAGCTGTTGAAGTGATGGGCGAATGGGACTACGCCTTAAATCCCCTGTTATACCTGGCCTTTCGTGCATATTTGAATAGACGGTGAGAAGATAACGCTATGAGCACCTTGACACTACATGTCGATGCTGAACGTTGGCGCCACCATATTGCTCACTATCTAGCGCGATATCAGGGTGATTTAGTCCCAGTGATTAAAGGCAATGGATATGGTTTTGGCATCCCAACCCTTGCCCGAGAGGCGACAACTTTCCAAAGTCACGCGGTTGCGTGCTACAGCGCTGCCGAGGCCGCCGTAATTCGCTCACAATTCGATGGGGATATCTTGCTCCTTGCACCTCAACAGCACATCGACGAGCAATGGGCCATCCACACTATCTCGCCCATAAGCGAAGAATTTGGCAACCTTGCACCGAAAAGATTCGTCATTGAACTTCTCTCGCCAGTGAAGAGACATGGCTATTCGGGGTCAGAGATTTCAAGCGCTCTCGAGCGGTACTCTCGTACCGGTCACTGTGAAGGATTGGCACTGCACCTACCCATTGACCAAAGAAACTCCATGGTGCAATGGATCACTACACAATTAGGTGTTCTACAAAGTAAAGGGGTCACACCAGAGAAATTCCAGAACACAATCTGGCTCTCTCATATCGCACCCGAAGATCTGCTCGCTTTAAAAAGCACTTGGCCCGCCATCCGTTGGCGGGTACGAGTGGGAACGGAACTCTGGTTAGGGGCGCGAACAAGTCTCACCGCAACAGCAACTGTGATTGATCGACATCAGATTTCAGCTGGAGAACGAATTGGCTATCGCCAAAAGGCACCAGGCAAGGGCTGGCTAATAGTCGCTGCAGGCGGCACAGCTCAAGGAATTGGACTCGAAGTCCCCGGAAGTGGAGTGAAGGCGTTGTTCAAATCTCTGCTCCGACTATTTGGTTGGAATCCAAGCCCCTACAGTTGGAATGGTCAGGCATTGACTTTTGCTGAAGCGCCGCACATGCATAACTCGCTACTGCTTCTCACATCGACAACACCGCCAGAGATTGGCGATGAAATTGGCCTAAACGTTCGCTTCACGACGACGACCTTTGATGAGGTCGTCTTCGAGTAAATAAATCGCATATCCTGCTAAAGCGGCCAAAGTAAGAATCCTAAAGGCGCTGATTGCAACGTATGTATCGCTGGTGATGCCACCGCTCTCATCGAGCACCGTTAACAAATGACGCCAGATTCCGAATTGATAAAGGAGTTCCCCACCTTGCCAGATAGTAAAAAGCGCGTAGAAGATCCGTGTTTTCGGAAAATACAACACCGCAATCACCGTAAGCCAGAGCACGTATTGAGGCGAGTAGACCTTATTAAGAGTGAAGAAGATGACCGATGCCATGAAGAGCGTGCCTAAAAGATTAGCTCGATATCTCCAATAGCACGCTGAAAGTAAAATGGTGATTAATGGTGTGATGATTCGATTGACACCCGATATCCACGAACCTTCTAGTGAAATCAAATACCAAATCGATCCAAAATCCACGCCGCGCTCGAAGTTGAAGCGATAGAACTTTGCCCAGCCATCAAATTGCAACACCATAAAAGGAACATTAATTACAAGTGTGGTGATAAAGAGCGCGCCCACGAAACGGGTGCGATTTGCCGTAGGAATTACTAACCGCTTTCCGAATGTCGCGAGAATGGGGATGAGATAGATCACCGGAAAGAACTTAAGAAAGATACTGATCGAAAGTAGCGCTCCGGCGAGGCGATAACGCGCCTGGTTTATCGAAGTGAGCGCAATAATGAACGGGAGAATTGCCCAGATATCCCAGTTGATGAAAAGCGCTGAAATTACTGCAGGTGATAAGGCGAAGAGGAGCGCATTTCTTTTATCCGCTTTATAGAGCTGATGGACGAGCGCGAGAAATGTGAGAGCGATAGCTGCCACATTCAGCGAGAAGAATTGGGAAAGTCCAGCAGGGCCATTCTTCGTCATAAGCGCAATTAGCCATATTCCAATCCCAGAGAGGATTGGATACTCCAACGAATCTGCGCCAACTCCATATGGCCATAGATCAACTGCAAAACCTCGCACCTCGTACAAAGCCGTGATATCGGTGTAGCAGGCCTTTTGATAAACATCGGGAGAGACCCAGCCACCTGGGATACATCGTGCAAATTTGAGATAACTGATGAAGAGCGCCAGAGCGCTAATGAATGCAGCGCCCAGGAAAGATGAGCGGATCCGCATCAATTTCCAGATTTACTCGGCGATGGTGACGCAGATGGTGACGCAGATGGAGATGGTGCTAACGATGGAGTGGTACTTGTTGTAGATGTCGGGGCCGGCGTTGGCACTGGCGTTGGAACTTGTACATCACCGAAACCTGGCGGCTTAGGAATGATGTTATAGATAGAACCATCTGCGAGCGCATCTTCACCGATAAAGACCGGGTCCGGAAAATCCACTACTGGTTCTCCTTGCAGCGCGCCCTTCATGAATTCAGTCCAAATACGCGCTGGGAAGGAACCACCGGTGAGCGTGGTCATGCCGCCGATTCCCCGAAGTGATTCAGTCGAGTCATCACGATAGAAGGCCACTGATGCAGCTATCTGTGGGGTGTATCCGTTCCACCATGCTGAACTATTCTCTTGGCTCGTTCCCGTTTTTCCGGCCGCTGGTCGCCCCAACTTCTTCGCAGCAAAACCTGATCCGAATCGGACCACATTCTGCAGCGCATAAGTCAGATCGGCCATCACATCCTTTGCGAATACCTCTTGTCCTTGCGGGTTTGCCTTGTAGAGAGTGCCCCCGTTGCGATTGATGACCTCAACGACAAGAAATGGTTTTGCATAGACTCCTTGGGCTGCAAAAGTTGCATAAGCGCTTGCGACATCTAATACGTGAGGGCTTGCGACGCCAAGAACGACAGATGGTGTTGGCACCATCTCGACTTCTGCTGGGATTCCAGCCCGTCGTGCGGCATCGATAACCTTCTCAGGTCCAACTGCGATTCCCAGTGGCACGTAAACGGTATTAACTGACTTTTCAGTTGCCTCGAGTAAGGTCAAATTCTTAAAAGACTTCTTGCCGTAGTTCGCGACCTTATACGGCTTTCCATTGTCATCGAAAGTTTGGGGAGATTTACCATTCCACACAGTGTCGATTGAGATTCCTGCCTCTAGCGCAGCAATCAGCGCGAATGGCTTGAAACTCGAACCTGCTTGAGTAATACCTTGAGTCGCATTATTCAGCTGCCGCTCTACGTAATCCGCTCCCCCATACATCGCAAGGATCGCTCCAGTTCCTGGGCGTACGGCAGCAAGCCCGATATGTAAATCATCAGGAGCTTTCATCGGTCCCTCTTTCTCGACCGCTAACACTGCAGACTCTTGCGCCTTCTTGTTAAGTGTCGTAGTGACTTTCAATCCACCAACCATCAATTTTTCGTCGGAGAATCCAAGTTTGTTCAACTCTTTTTGAACTGCAGCTACAAGATAACCTTTAGGTCCAGCAAGAATTCCTGTCTTCGAACGCGGCAAGACTTTGGGCATATCGAGATTCTCAAGCAACTTCTTATCTGCCCATCCCGCAGAGACCATTCCTCTTATTGTGTATCGATAGCGCGCGGCTAACCGCTCTGCATTACCATCTCTAAGGCCAGGGTCGTAATAACCCGGCGAGCGCAAAACTGACGCTAACACTGCAGATTGACGCAGACTTAAATCTCGAACGCTCTTACCAAAATACACTTGTGAAGCAGTCTCGACACCGTACGCGCCACGACCAAAATAGATGGTGTTTAGGTAATTCTCGAGAATCTCATCTTTAGTCATCTGATTCTCTAACTTGATTGCAATAATCAACTCTCGAATCTTGCGCTTGATGGTTTGGTCAGGAGTTAAGAATGCAGTCTTCGCATACTGTTGTGTGATTGTCGAACCACCTTGCACACCACCACCACGAGCCATGTTGTAAAGGGCTCTGATGATTCCGGTCGGACTGATGGCGTGCTCGCTATAAAAGTTCCTATTCTCGGCGGCAAGCACCGCATGCCTAAGATCGAGTGGAATCTTTCCTAGTGGAACGCTGGTGCGATTCTGGGCACCAATACGAGCAAACTCGGTTCCATCGTCATAGGTGAGAATCGTTGCCTGACTTGTGACGTAAGCATTTGGATCTGGAATCTGAACCGAGAAATAGGAGAAGACTAAGAGCACTGAGCCGGCAAAGAAGCCGAGTCCACCAAGGAAGAGCGTCCAGCGAAGGACAAGGCGCTTCTTGGAAACTCTCCGCCCGGAGCGCTGCTTTGCCATATGAGTAGGTTACTAATTAACGAGCAAAATCCTCATCCTCAAGGGTTCGCACCTTGCGAGGCGGCTTACGTTTTCGGCCATCTCCCAGCAAATAAGAGGTATGTAGATGATTCCAGCGACAACGTTGGCAGATTTCCACGACGTAGACTCGAAATTCACCATGCTCATTCTCAAGTTCTTCCAACTCTTCACTCGACTTCAATCGGCCTGAGTATTGACCTAATTCATCACCAAAGATGTAGTTGAGCTCCACCAACTTCTCTCGCCGACAGAGCGGACAATCACGGTCTGTCTCTTCACCGTGAAACTTTGCTGCCTTGAACAGGTAAGGATCGGCATCAGTGGGATCGCTGGCCGTGCCATGGAAAGCATTCTTGAGGAAATTGAAAATAGTGGCGCGCTTTTGAAGCGAATAATCAATTATCGAACGTTGCGACCACATGGGACAAGGGTAATAGGAGATTAACCTCTAGGCTTTCCCACATGGCACTGCCTCACATCCGCGGCTTCGGACGTTTCTGGAGATTGATCGCGATACGCTGGATGGGGCAAGGAACTGATGGTCTCTATCAAAGTGCACTGGCAGCATTCTTACTCTTCTCACCCGAGCGTGCTGCAAGCGCCCAAGCCGCAGCGGTTGCCTTCGCTGTAGTGCTCTTGCCCTATTCAATAATTGGGCCAGTTGTCGGCACTGTCTTAGACAAGTTCTCTAGAAGGCAGATCTTGTTCTATGCGAACAACATTCGGGCACTCACACTTATTCTTGTTGCTTGCGTTTTGCTCATCGGCAATACTGGAGTATTGCTCACGCTTACCGTGTTGATTTCATTCGGAGTGAATCGACTGATACTTGCTGGTCTATCTGCCGCTACCCCAAGACTAGTCAGCCCTGAGAAATTGATTGGCGCAAATGCATTAAGCGTCACTGGTGGCACGCTCGCAATAGTGCTTGGCGGTGGCGTTGGCGTGGGTCTTCGAAAGATCTTTAATACCTTTGGTGATTCTGACCAAGCAGATGCGTTACTCGTGATTGTTGCCGCCTTTGGTTATCTCATCGCAGCTTTGCTTGCATTACGAGTGCGTCGTGATGAATTTGGCCCAGAGCCACATATTGTTGCGCCAGCCTGGTATGAAGGCTTCAACGAAATGCGTGCCGGTTTCCGGTATCTATCGGAGCGCAGCACTAGTTTTATCGCGATTGTTGTCGTCGCAATCCAGCGAGGCGGTCTGACTGCGCTGACTTTGATGGCTTTGATACTCCAGCGCAATACTTATAACAATGTCGAAAATCCCGATGCGGGTTTAAGCGGTTTTGCGCTCGCACTTGTGCTCTCTGGAATAGGAATCATGCTTGGTGCCATTATCACACCACCGGCTACTCGGTTTATCGATCGCTTCACGTGGAGTAGGTCAGCAATGGTTGCCGCAGCAATCATGCCTATCGCCTTTGCGTTCACCCTTAATGAATTCACCTTGATACTCATGGGTTTCTTAACGGGAATGGCGGGGCAAGCAGTAAAGGTAACGAATGATGCAATAGTGCAACAGACAACAAGCGATATCTTCCGTGGTCGAGTCTTTGCGGTCTATGACGTAGTAGTCAATGGTGCAATCGTCTCCGGTGCGCTGTTATGTGCCGCATTCCTACCAACAAGCGGTTTGACACGAAGCGTGCCATTGGGGATCGCGTTTGCCTATCTTTTTGCTGGGCTGATTCTGATGAATAAGCGAATATTCAGGTAGCCTGAAATCGTGTCGACTTCAATTCGAATTACTCGCTTGCTCGCAGCATTCCTCACATTAAGTATGGGATTCGCATCGATAGCCTTTGGTGAATCCGCCCATGCTGCCGTAAAGAAAGCCGATGCAAATTATGCAACAGCGGCTGGTAAGGCGACCGAAGATTTCCTTTCTGCCATCGGAAAGTGGAGTGAGACCTATCAGGCTATCCCCGATAAAAGGTCCTCGCCTGATTTCAAGAACTGGGTGCGAAGCGCGGAAATAGCTGATAAAGCAGTAGCAGCAGCGCTCACTAATTTTTCACGGATAAAAATCGCTCCTGGTTTTAGGAGATCAGATGTCACAATGCGCAAATTCATAAAAGCTTATTCCGATGCGATAAAACTCTTCCCTGCAGCGATAAAGAAGAATGATAAGAAGCTTATGCAGCAGGCAAACGATGCTTTAATGGCTGCAACCGCCTTATTCACAACGTGGAGTACTGAATTTGCTAAGGATTCGAAGGCGCTAACCCAATGAGAGCGGTGTGATCAAACCACTTTGTTCGAGCTCGCTCCATACTGAGTCTTTGATGTCTGCATCAAAGTCTGCAACATTCGCCCGTAATTCAGCAGCACTGCGCGAGCCTGTGAGTACGGTGGTTACCGCTGGGTGGCGCAGCGGAAATTGAATCGCTGCCGCAGTTAACGAAACTCCACGATCAGCGAGGAATGACTTGATGGCAAGCGCGCGATCTAGTAGTTCATCACTCACTGGTGCATAGTTGTACGCGGCGCCCTTGACAGGATTAGCTAAGACTCCGGAGTTGTACACCCCGCCAATGATCATGGAGACATTCTTTTTCAAAGCAAGCGGAAAGAGCTCTTCCTGGGCCTCTTGATCAAGCAAGGTGTAGCGACCTGCAATCAAAGCACAATCAAGATCTGTCTCTTTCATTACTGCCACTGATGGTGCACAAAGGTTCAAGCCCATTCCCACCGCTTTGATGATTCCTTGAGAACGATAGCTGTCGAGCACTGGATATGCTTCACGAAGAGTTTGCTCTAAGAAGTCTTCGCAATCGTGAAGCAGAACAATGTCGATATGATCAAGCCCCAATCGTTCTAGGCTCTCGTTGATTGACCGTTTGACCCCGTCGGCGCTCCAGTCGTAGACAGATTCTTTAGTTGGGTCAGCATCTTTGAAAAATTCTTTATCAGGATTCTGAGTTGCGTTAAGCACTCGGCCGACCTTGGTCGAAATGACAAAATCTCTTTTCGATGCTCGTAGCGCTCGACCAAGTCGGACCTCTGAACGACCATGTCCATAAAGCGGGGCGGTATCAAAGTAATTGATTCCAAGTTCAAATGCTGTTGCAATCAAATCATCGCTATCTTTCTCAGCGACCGAGGTGAACATTCCTCCCAACGGTGCAGTACCAAGACCTAATCGAGTGATTTCGAGCGGAACTCGCTTGAACGAGATTTTTTGATTATGGCGCGACATTCCTGAATCGTATAGGATTTTTATGCTCAAGCGAAAGGGTCTCATGGCAATCATCACTGGGTTCACAATCTCCGATATTCGTTTTCCCACCTCACGTTCGCTTGATGGCTCCGACGCCATGAACAAAGACCCGGATTACTCTGCTGCGTACCTGATTCTTGAGACTGATTCCCCCCATACCGGTCATGGGTTCTCGTTCACTCTTGGTCGTGGCACTGAGTTGCAATGCGCAACCATTGAATTACTCGCACCCAAAGTTGTTGGATTAAATCTCTCAGAATTGAAAAGTTCCCTCGGTAAAGTCGCTCGCGAATTAGTGAGCGACTCACAAATTCGTTGGCTGGGCCCTGAAAAAGGCCTTACCCACATGGCAGTTGGTGCAGTGCTCACCGCGCTTTGGGATCTGGTGTCGAAATTTGAGGACAAGCCACTCTGGGAAGTTCTTTCCGACATGAGCCCCGAAGAAATCGTCGATTTAGTTGATTTCCGTTACATCAGAGATGTGCTGACACCTGAAGAAGCCCTTAACATTCTTAAAAAAGCCGAACCAACAAAGGCTGAGCGCAAAGCCAAACTACTTAAATCGGGTATCCCTGCATACACGACATCCCCAGGCTGGCTCGGATACAGCGATGAGAAGATGGTTCGTCTGGCGAAAGAGGCAGTAGCCCAAGGATTCACTCTTATTAAATTGAAATGCGGTGGATCTATTGACGATGATAAACGGCGCTTGCGATTGGCGCGCGAGGCGGTGGGTCCGAACGTTCGCCTTGCGATTGATGCTAACCAGGTGTGGAGCGTCGATGAAGCGATTGCTTGGTTACAAGAATTGCATGGGGTTGATCTCTATTGGATCGAAGAGCCAACTTCACCTGACGATGCACTGGGGCATGCCACAATCGCAAAGGCTATTGCTCCAATCCGCGTCGCGACTGGTGAACATGTCCAGAACCGAATCATCTTCAAACAGATGCTCCAATTAGGCGCCTTCTCGTTCATGCAAATTGATTCAACTAGAGTCGCAGGGCCGAATGAGAATATTGCCAACATTCTGATGGCAGCTAAATTTGGTATTCCAGTCTGTCCACACGCAGGAGGCGTCGGACTCTGTGAATTGGTCCAACACCTGTCTATGTTCGATTATGTCGCAGTCTCTGGCGAGAACGATGCGCGAGTCATCGAATTTGTCGACCACCTACACGAACACTTCAAGACGCCCGTGACAATCGAGAACGGCAGGTATCTCGCGCCCACCGCACCTGGCGCTGGCGGCGAGATGTTTCCTGATTCAATCAAACGCTTTAGCTTCCCAGATGGAGAGGAATGGCAATGAAAAACCTAACAATCTCGACTAAGGCGAAGACTCCAGAGTGGGCGCTGCTTGAACGCGAGATCATCGCCAAACTCAACAAGGCAGCGCCCGAATTCGTCAAGAAGTACACCAATGTCGATGGCACCCTAAAATGGAAGAGCGAATTTGGAAGTATGGATGGTTCTGATGATCCATACGAGGCCTTTCACAATCTTGCATTGTTGTATGCCATCGGTGGAAGTGAAGAAATATATGAATTAGCCCGCAAGATGTGGGAGTCAATCACGTTGCAATGGACCGAGTATGGCCAGCTCTATCGCGAATTCGATGGCTATTACGACTGGATGCACCATGGCGAGGGATACCTCTACTTCTATTTCCTTGGATTGACTAAGCCTGAAAGTTTGATGGATCGCCAACGTGCTCGGCGATTTGCGCGGATGTATATGGGCGAGGATCCGCTGGCAGAGAATTACGACAAAGAGAAGAAGATCATTCGTTCTCCGCTCAATGGAAGCCGTGGGCCACGATTCATCGTAACTGAAGAGGATTGGTATACCCACCGCACCGTGCTCGATGATTACCTAGCACCGTATGAGGATATCGAAGGTGTCGACTTTGCTTCGATGAAATGTAACTGGTCAGACCCAGTGATCTACAAACGTCTCATCGAGAAGATGAATCAAAGAATGAATCGCGGCGACGTCCCACTAAATCTCAACGCAACCACGATGATCACTCACGCCTACATGTATTCCCATGATCCCAAGGAGAGAGCGTGGGTCTTGGATTACATCAAAGTCTGGGCTGACCGAGCTAACGCAAACGATGGTTATATGCCTGACAACGTGGGGCTTAGCGGCAAAGTTGGCGAGTACAACGATGGCAAATGGTGGGGTGGGTACTACGGATGGCGGTGGCCACATGGCTTAATGACGATAATGGAGCCGCTGACAAATGCGGTAATGAATGCAGTCTTACTCACTGGTGATTACTCCTATTTAGATGTTGCTCGTCAGCAATTTGATAAGAATTGGGAACTTCGCAAGGTAGAGGGAGAACGCGTCCTCGTCCCGCATCGACGCTTTGACGCTGGTTGGGGAGATTATCGTGATGCTTCGCCGCGCCATCTCATCTATCTCTGGACGACTTCTCTTGATGATCAAGATTTGCAGAGAATTGCTGCGATTCCACGGACTGAAGATTGGTCGCAGATCATCATTCCTGGCAAGCCCGGACATAACACCTTGGGTTACAAGCATTTCATCGCAAATACCCTCTCATGGTTTGAATTCATCCAAGGAAGATTGCCTAATTTTCCAAAGGCAATTCTTGAAGCAAACCTCGAATTGATTGATATTCATCTTCGCCGAATGCGATCCAAGATTGGAAATCAAGAGAATTGGGATAGTTACTCACCAGAAACGACAGATGAGATCATCGAACTTGATCTGCTTAAGATCGGATATCAAGTCCATGCTTGGCAATGGTTTAGCCCGGTTTATCTTGAGGGCTTGATGCAACTTGCCACAGGCTCTCCTATGCATATCTCCCACGGCGGATTTCAGTTCGCAAATATTCGGCCATTTGATGGGGACAATCATCGAAGTGGACTACCCGAAGATGTTGCAGTAATGGTCGATGACATTTCCAAAACAGGAACTTCGGTTCATGTTGCTAATACTGGTAGCCAAAGTCGTCAACTAGTCTTGCAGGCAGGTGGATTTGGTGAGCACCAATTCATATCAGTAGATATTGATGGCAAGAAGACCGATATCAACGATAAGCACTTTGCCCTCACCTTAGAGCCAGGAACGGTTGCCCACCTTAACTTCACTGTTAAGCGATTTGCGAACAATCCGACATACGAGACGCCATGGTCAAAGCGTGAAGATTGGCATCCATTGATTACGGGAAGACCGCTCTCAAATTTCTAAATCAGATTTATCAGTTTTAGAAAGTCGCTACTGTGTGCTTATCGATGAAGTCCCAGTCGTATTCGATGCATAGGCCTTCACCTTTAGGCGCCATGACATACCCATCTTGGATATTGAGCTGCGTCTTGGTTCCGAAGAGGAAATCATCAAACGGATAGAGCGTCTCGAAGAACTCACAATTTGGTATTGCAAGCGAAGGGTGGAGCTGGACTTGCTCTAAGCCGTGATAGATTGTGGTGTGCAACTCGCACTGAACACCAAAAGCTTCGGCGACATGGGCTGTCTTCATCACAGCGGTGATTCCCCCGCGCCACGAGACATCGGTCCGCACAATGTCAACAATCCCCTCGGCGATGCAATGTGCAGTGGTGTAATGCGCTCCAGCGATTACCTCAGTGCCACAGATAGGAATATCGAGTTTCTCACGGAGTTTCCGTAAACCATTGAGATTGACATCAAGCAAAGGTTCCTCGAGCCACCTGTAGCCCAATCGCTCTAATTCACGCCCCGCCTTCAACGCGGATTCGTAACTATCCATGATGACCGGATCAGCCATGAGAGTGAAATCATCACCGACTGCTTCGCGGACCGCTCGATAACAAGCGATATCAAGGTCTAACCCTCCGGGCGGGTGAAGCTTGTAGCCCTTATACCCTTTGGCTTTTACTTCGAGGGCCTGCTTCGCATAATCATCCGGGCCTGGCAGGAACATTGATGAGACATAAAGCGGAACTTTCTCGCGCGCAGCACCAAGTAACTTGTAAACCGGTTGATGTGCCATCTTGCCCACGATGTCCCAGCAAGCATTATCAAAAGGAGCATACGAGTAGATCGGAACGTGGTTCCAACGTCGATCAAAGAATTCAAAATCCTTCATATTCTTTGCTGCATCATGCGGGCTTCGGCCAATAAAGAATGGCTTCACTTGTGACATGGTCGCGGCTGCGGCCTTGGCGTCTTGGGCGCCAAAACCAAATGATGTGCCACTTATTCCATCGGAGGTCTTGAGCGTCACGACGGTGAAATCAGGGCGAGCGCCTCCTGGTAGCGCAACTGCGGCGGCGGCATCGAGCGCGCCAAGATCATCCTTGCCGCGACATGCACGTATCTCGATATCGGTAATTACGGTGCTCACCTTGACTCCTTACTGTTCGGGGCTATCTGGATTCTCGACGAGATATAGAGCTGTGGCTGCTGGGTAGAAACGTTTGAGAGAACTCTCAATATGTTGGTGCATGGACTTCTGCGCAGCTTTGAAGTTTCCCGCGCTAATAGCGGTCGCGATCTCTTCATGCTCTCGGATAGCAACCTGACCTGAGGCGGAGTTGTAATACTGCTTGAATAACTTATCTACCAAGACCGCCCGCGATTCACCCGCGATTAGGCGGCGTTGACTTGCAATATATAGTCTAAATAAATTCAGATGACAATGGGTTCGTTCAAAAGATTCAGCAAGTACATTATTGCCAGACATACTCGCGATAAGCGAGTGAAACCGTGCATCATGCTCAGTGAGCGCTTCGACCTGATCATCTCCGGAGATCTTTATCGCGATTTTTGCGCTCTCAATCTCAGAGCGAAGGGCACGTTTTCCCGTCTCATCTATCTGCCGAGCCGCCTCGGCAGCAGCAAATGGTTCTATCAGCAGACGAAACTTAAAAAGATCATCTAATTCTTGGATTGTAAGAAGGTCGGTTGCTCGAAATCCTTTGAGGGGTTCTTTCACAATTAATCCATCGGATTCAAGACGTGAAAGCGCCTCACGGACTGGTGTCTGCGAAACCTCTAATTTCTTGGCCAGCGCATCGATATTCACCTTTGCACCCGGGACAATCTCGTAATTGAAGATCATCTTCCGAATCAGTAAATAGATGTCATCAGAGAGAACGGAGCGCCGTGGAACAGCAACAGTTTTACTTGACATACTTCTCAAGCCCCTTAGGAATACCGCTAGTTTGCCACTGTTCTTCATAGCCAATGCCGTCAGCAGTCGGGCCATGAACTAGGCCATTCTTGTCGACGAGCGGTTCTCGAGTTATCGGATTTCCAAAGACTAATGATTCGTAATAAGTATTGTTCTTGATTGCCATGCACAGGTGTGCGCTCTCTAAACCAAAGCCGTGCACTTCAGCGCGTAAGTGATAGGCATCTGCAAGGTGTGCGATTCGCATGGCACCAGTGAAGCCACCGCGCAAAAAGGTGCTAACTCGCAATGCACTTGCCACGCCAGTAGCGGCAAAATCACCAGAACTCATATGTGCTCCGTCGGTCACTTCACCAAGAAGCAATGGGATCCGAACCCGTTCACCCAACCACTTGTAAGCGGTGACTGAGAATTCACGCATTGGTTCTTCGTACCAGAGGAATCCGGCTTCATCTAGTGCGTGTCCTAGATACATAGCATCCATCAGATCAAATCCGGCAGACCCGTCATACATCAATGGAACATCTGGCCCGACATGAGCACGTAGCGCCAAAGAGAGCTCGGCATCTTTTTTAGCATCACCGAATGCATGTAGTTTGATTGCTGGGTATCCAAGTTCGAGCGCCTGATCTGCGATATCTAGGAATTCTGCAATCGATGAGTAGGTTACGGTTGACGCATAAGCTGGAATAGATTCACGATAGCCACCGAGCAATTTATAGACGGGCAACTTTGCCGCCTTCGCGCCAATATCCCACAGCGCAACATCAACGACATGTGCCATGTTCGGCGCAAAACGTTCGATTCGATCTAATTCCCATGCGCGCTCCCAGAGATACTCTCTTTGGAGCGGATCCATACCAATCAATTCATTTCGGAATCTCCGGTCGACATAATCTTTCAGGATTACACCGCGAGAGGCGGAGGCGAATCCTGTGATTCCTGCATCGGTCTCGATGACGAGCCAACCAGTGGTAATAGGGCCATCCGAGCCAGGGACGCCTTTTCGCCACACAAAAGCGGGAGTGAAAGCCGGACGGTCAACAAGTATGACCTCGACGTTGGTGATCTTCACGGCATACTCCTTATATAGAGGTCATTCCTGCAGCGCTGGTGGGGTGGGACTCGCTTTATAAAGTTCAGGTAACAATCGAAAAAATACTATACGAAATAGTATTTCGTCCATAGTATTGTCCAAAATCCGGATGAGCGAATTTCTGCTCACTCGAACATAGAGGGGGAACCTTTGAAAAGAAATAAAGTAATTCTGGCCGCTGCCGGCGTACTTGCAATTGCAGGTAGCGCGCTGATTAGCGTTCCAGCACAGGCTGCAAAGCCTTCGATTCTGGTTTGGGTGGACTCGCCACGTCTTCCAGGTGCAAAGCTTTATGCCGAGCTCATGAAGGGCAAAGTTGATGTCAAAGTTGAACTCCATGCACAAGGTGACTTGCTTGCCAAAGTTCAGCTCTTCAACCGCGTTAAGAAGGGTTGGCCAGATGTTGTCTTCGGCCCACCAAACGATGTTGCTGTTCTTCGTAACCCAATCATCAACAATGCTCGTGAGATTTCTAGCTTGCTCAAGCCAGATGAGGTCAAGAATTTTGGCAAGCTCAATGACTGGTGCAAGGGTGCAGACGGAAAGTATTACTGCGTGAAGAACGATATGGCGCAATCTGTACTCTGGTACGACACCAAACTATTCTCAGAATTTGGCTACAAGGTGCCAACCAAGATGAGTGAACTCTTCACCATTGGTGCAGACCTTGCTAAGAACCACCCAGGATATTCACTTGGTGCCCTAGGTGATGCTGCGGCTTACTCCTCATACTTCTGGCCATCACAATGCCCATTGAACAATGAGAAATCCGCTACTCGCGTTGTCATCAACGCCAAGTCCGAGAAGTGCACCCGGGTAACCGCAGCACTTCAACCACTCATCGATGCTGGTGTCTACTATCCAGGTTCTGCATTCTCACCTGAGTACATCAAAATCGGACAGGCAGGAAAAATCGTTGCCCACATCGGACCATCATGGTTTGGTGAGTTCGTCCTACGTCCAGCAGGTTCCTTCAACATCCCAGCCGGACGTCTTACTGCAGCGCCAATGCCAGTATGGGATGGCGAGAAGACCAACTTCTCTGGTGAGTGGGGTGGCGGTATCTACACGATCTCTCCACACGCTAAGTTCCCACGCGCAGCGCTCGATTTCGCAATCTTCATGGTTGGCGACAAGCGCAACGTTGTCGATGTGAAGAACCCAGATGGCAGCAACGGAGCACCAACTTTCCCTGCATATCTCAAGGGAAATGCGCTCTGGAAGGCAAAGATCGATGCTGACACCTATTACAACGGCTCCCCATATGCAGCTATGGCTGCTCAAGCAGGCAAAGTATGGACCGGCGTGAAGCCAGTTCGCTACGACGCTGATGGCGCATGGGGTGCTGCATACGCTCCAGAGCTTGCGAAGTCCAAGGACATCCAAAAGGCTCTAGAGGCGTACGCAACTTATACCTCGAACCTAGCTCAACAATTGGGCTATGAGGTCACAACTAAGTAATTCGTAGGAATTACTCGTAATATCGAGCGGCGGATTTGTTAAAACAAGTCCGCCGCTTCTTAAATGCACAAGGCAATAAGTGAAGGAGAGTTAATGGCTAAGGTGAAAAAATACAAACAGCGCAGCATCTTGATGAAATTGATGCTTGCGCCGTATCTCTTCTTACTCATTGCCTTTGGCCTCATCCCACTTCTTATGGCCGTAAGAGAAGTCCCCGATGTCTCACTAACTAATCCTGATGGCGGCTGGGATGCCTTCAAAATAGTGGTGCAAGATTTTAGATTCCCGCAAGCTCTCAAGAATGTCCTCGGATTCATGGCGATTTATGTTCCACTAACTCTGATAGTGGTAATAGTGATGGCTTTGATGCTCGATGTCCGTCACACTAAATGGAGTAAATACCTTCGGATGGCATACATCATTCCAGCCTCGGTTTCAGGTGCAGTTGCAGTTCTCGTGTGGTGGGCGATTCTCGAACCAACAATCAGCCCAATCAAATCGATTCTTGATGCACTCGGAATTGAATCAGCAACCCAGATTTGGCAGACGAAAAATCTTGTCTACATCATCGCAATTATGGCTTTCTTTGCAATCGCTGGTAACTGGATTCTTATCCAATACGGATCACTCCAGAGTATTTCCTCTGAGATCATCGAAGCCGCTCGCGTCGACGGCTGCTCAGCTTTCCAACTTGCAGTTCGAATCAAACTTCCACTAATTCGAAAATACGTCATCTACATGGCGGTGCTGCTCTTTGCTGGCGGACTTCAGATTTTCGTCGAACCACAACTTCTTACAAGCAGCGTGTACACGGGTATCGCTAATGCCTGGTCATTTGACCAACTCAGTTACGAATTAGCCTTTAAGAGTGGTGATTTTGGTGGTGCCTCTGCTCTATCAATCATCCTGCTCATCCCAAGCATGATCGGCGCCCTTGTGGTTATCTTTAAGACTGATATGTTCGATGATAAGACAATCAGAAATAAGAGAGAAGACGAGATTGAGAAGGTCGACCTGTGAGTACAACTGTTGCCCCAACACCAAAGAACGAGGTTAAGGTAAAACCTATGCGACAAGAGAGTCGCGTTGGGATGTTCTTTGTCAATGCCTGGTTGATTTTCTTCGCCGTTATCAGCATTGTTCCGATGCTCTGGTTGGTACTCGCTGCCTCAAAAACCGATGCGGAACTAAGCAATCGTAACCCACTTGCCTTCGGAAGTATCAAAGGTTATTGGAATGCCTGGCAGAACCTGCAATTCTTTGATAACGGAGTTATCGGGAAATGGGTGATGAACTCGATTCTCTTTAATGCGGCCATCGTGGTAATTGCCACCATTACTGCGTCTCTTGCTGGATTTGTCATCTCTGCATCGAAAATCCGATTCAAGCGAACTTTCTTGATTAGCACACTCATTATGATGTTGATTCCGCCAGTTGCGCTGGTCATCCCACTTTTCGTGATGATGGATAAGGTCAAACTTGTCGATAATCCATGGTCGGTAATTCTGATTTCATCGCTCTATCCCTTCGGTGCATTTCTCTCCTACATTTACTACTCAACGACAATCCCACCTGAACTGTATGAATCGGCTCGGCTCGATGGATGCAGTGACTGGCAGCTGTATTCACGGATTGCCTTCCCGCTCTCGGGTGCGCTCCTTGGTCTGCTTGCATTCTTTGCCTTTATCGGCAACTGGGCCAATTACTTCATGCCCTATGTGATGCTTTATTCGGGTGAGAATTACACGCTTCCGCTCGGGTTGGGCTTCTTGTTCTACTCAACGCCTGCAATCAACCCTGGCATCGGCGCTACATCGGTACCTATCTACAAACCAGAGATTGCACTTGCAGGAATTTTGATTGCACTTCCAATCATGATTATGTTCTTGGTATCCCAGAAGCGACTCATCCGAGGAATGCTCGCCGGTTCTATTAAGGAATAGTCAAGAATTACGAGGTAAATACGTGGCTCTGCATCCGCAATGCGAGGCATTTCTTGCACCGGGTGCAGATGCTCCCGAATTAATTGACATTCCTATCGCTACGGGGCGAGCTGGTTCATATGCTGCGATTACTCTGGCAGGAGAGATTGACTCTTCCGTGAACATCAGCAACTGCTTTATCCCAGGTGAAACTGCTGATCTTCCCATCCGGATCTACACACCGGGGGGTAAGCAGGGTAGGCAGGGCAAGAACGGCATGGTTTATTTTCACGGTGGCGGCTGGTCATACTTCTCCCTCGATATGTACGACGCGCAGTTGAGCGCACTTGCGGCGATGACCGATTCAGTAATCATCTCTATCAATTACCAAAAAGCCCCCGAACATAAGTTCCCGATTCCACACAATGATTGTTTTTCCGGTTTGGCATGGGCATTCGAACATGCAACGGAGTTAGGAATTGATGGCGAGAGAATCGGAATAGGTGGTGATAGCGCAGGCGGAAACCTTGCTGCGGGAGTTGCACTTCGAAATCGTGATGAGAATCTTTTTCCTATCGCATATCAATTGCTTATTTATCCCTGCTTAGGAGTTGATTTTGAAACCGACTCATATAACGCGAACGCAGTTGGATATGGGCTCTCGAAGCGAACGATGAGTTGGCTTTGGAGTCTTTACCTCAATAGTGAAAAAGATTATTCACATTCCTATGCAGTGCCATTGAATAGCCAAAATCTTGCAGGGCTACCACCAACAATTATCATCACTGCTGAACATGATGTGCTCCGCGATGATGGATTGCGTTATGCCGAGAAATTGAGGGCTTCCGGAATCAGAGTGATCCATCGAGACTACCCAGGCATGATTCATGGCTTCTTTAATTGTGGGAAAGTTATAGATGATGGAATGATTGCGCGCATTCATATAACAGATGCAATCAAGGAGATAACCACCAAATGAGCGCGAATAAATTGAAAGGTATGACCTGGGATCATCCAAGAGGTCTTGATTGCCTTGTCAATTCAGACGGTTTACTCCAGGAGCAACTCGGAGTCTCTGTCGATTGGGCAGCCCGCTCTTTACTAGCCTTTGGCGATCAACACATCAGTGAGTTCTATGCCGATCATGATCTGATGATCATCGATCATCCGCATGTTCCTGATGCCGTCCACGCCAATGCTGTGATCGCCCTAGAAGACGTTGCATCCGACGCTGACCTAGCATTGTTGGCAAAGACTTCGGTTGGCGCCTCGCATGATTCCTATATATACAGAGGCAAACATTGGGCCTTGGCGATTGATACCGCCGCTCAAGTGAGCGCATTTCGTCCCGACAAAACTTCGAAAGGATTGGTCTTTTGGGATGAAGTACTTGACGCCGGCCGAGAGGGTTTAGTGCTTTGGCCACATAAACCAGTCGATGCCTTCTCCACCTTTGCCACATTGATGGCCCAGAAGAATCATGCACTCTGCTCGACCAATAAATACCTGGAAGAGTCAGTGGCTGCAGAGGTGCTTACCTTCATGATTGGTTTGGCAAAAGTCGTGCCAGCACAATGTTTGATGATGAACCCGATTGAAGCTGCAGAATATCTAGTCACGACTAATCGCGAGCACTACAGCATCTGTATGTACGGTTACACCAATTACTCACGTGATGGATTTCGAGTGCGTCCGATTGTGTATGACGACGTACCCTCGTTTGATGGACTCGCATCTGGTTCACAACTCGGCGGCGCCGGAATTGCGATCTCTTCCGCGACAAAGAATGTCGAATTGGCCGCAAAGGTCGCAATTCTGCTCTCACTGCCAGAGATCCAGTCCACTACATATGTCGATGCTGGTGGACAGCCAGGCAACTTAGCTGCATGGAAAGCACCACATGCAAATGCGATTACGCGAAACTTCTTTAACAATACCCTTCGTACCCTAGAGCGCGCATGGGTGCGTCCACGTTTCCTGGGTTGGCCAGATGTGCAGTATCAAAGCTCACTAATCATCCATAGAATTCTTAAAGAGAAGAATTTTTCGAGCAAAGATATCGACGACATCGCCGCCACCTACACAACCTACAATCAGGAGCTGGGCAGATGAAAGAATTCTTCGAAGATTATGTCATTGGTTCGACTCGAGTTAGTGGGGGGCGAACCATCACCGAAGCCGACATCGTCTTACACGCTGGCCAAACTGGGGATTTCTATCCGCACCACATGGATGCTGCATGGTGTGCAACGCAACCATTCAAGGAGCGAATTGCCCATGGAACGCTGATTCTCTCGGTCTCTGTCGGAATGCTTGCCGGTGAAATCAATGAAGTCGCTATGAGTTATGGATACGACAAAGTTCGATTTATCGCTCCAGTTTTTATTGGTGACACGATCACCTCTCATTCAGAGATCATCGCAAAACGAGATCATCCTAAGCGAAGCGCTGAGGGGTTAGTCGATGAACAAGTCACTGTAAAGAACCAAAAGGGTGAGACTGTTATTGCTTTTGTCCATGTTTACCTAGTCCAACGGAGAGCGGCATGAAAGTCATACTCGATTCGCGGGTGCACACTGCGATGGTCTCAGACTCACTTGATGATTTAGGGATTCGAAACAATGTGATGGATGCAAAGATCCGCCCCTTACAGATGACGATGCGTGCGGTCGGTACCGCAGCAACCATAAAATTTGTTCCCGATTCTGAGTATGACAAGAACGACCCATACGGAGCAGCGATAGATTTCCTCGATACTCTGCAGAAGGATAATGTCGTCACTATCGGCACTGGTGGCGGTCTACTCTCAGCCTTTTGGGGTGAACTTTTCTCAGCCGCTTCGAAGGCGCGCGGAGCAACCGGAGTGGTAGTCGATGGACCAATCCGAGATACCCAATTGATACTCAAGGTTGGCTTCGATGCCTTTGGGGTGCTCTCTCGCCCTCTTGATTACAAGGGTCGAATGCGAGTTGAATCAACCCATCAGCCAACTGAAGTCGGCGGTGTGCTTGTCCATCCCGGCGATGGAATTGTGGCTGATAACGATGGCGTAGTCGTCGTACCCAAAGACCTTATCGACAAGGTTTTCACGATGGCTAACGAAAGAGCACAAAAAGAGAAAACAGTTCTCAATGAGTTGACCAAAGGTCGAACCGTCAGATCAGTCTGGGATCAATACAGACTTCTTTAGAGAGAGGCAAACATGGCACACAAGAGAGTGATTGACACTCATCAGCATCTTTGGATGATGAGTGAGCGCGCGTATTCCTGGATTGCGCCAGAGTATGGGCCGCTATACGACGACTTCAGCCCAGAGCGGCTTGCACCTGAGATTCCTGCCTCTGGCGTCACTGATTCGATTTTGGTTCAAGCGGCAGATACCTACGAAGATACCTTCTACATGCTCGACGTTGCCGCACATAGCAACTTCGTTAAAGGCGTCGTGGGTTGGGTTCCTTTCGATCGTCCACACGAGGCGCGTGCAGCACTTGAAATTTTCACAAAAAGTCCTTATTTCAAGGGCGTCCGCAACCTCACTCACGATTACAGCAATCCAAAATATGAATCGGATGATAAATGGATTACCCGAACAGTAGTTCTCGAGACGATTGGAATGGTTGAGAAAGCGGGACTTGCTTTAGATTACGTCGCAGTAAATCCTGCACACGTAGATAACGTGCCAGTACTTGCCGCGAAGTTTCCCAATTTGAAGATTGTCGTCGATCATTTTGCAAAGCCAGATATCGCAGGAAAAACATGGCAACCATGGGCAACTCAGATGTCTGCTCTAGCTAAGCACAAGAATGTCTTTATGAAATTCTCTGGACTCAATACTGCTTCAGCCCCAAGTTGGACTGTGGCCGATTGGCAACCATACGTCGATCATGTCGTAAAAGAGTTCGGAGCCAAGCGCACTCTCCTTGGTGGCGATTGGCCCGTAATCGTCCTGATGAATAACTATGTAGAGGTATGGAAAGCCCAACTCGAAGCAATCTCGAAATACACACCCGAAGATCAAGAGTGGCTCACCCATAAGACCGCAGAGCACGTTTACGGAATCTAACAAACAAGAGAGGTGTATTTATATGGTGCAACGTTTTGCAAGCGTAATTGGAATGCCCAAGGAAAATCGGGAGCGCTATGAAGAACTTCATGCAGCAGTTTGGCCTGATGTTCTCGCCCAGATAGCAGAATCGAATATCCGTAATTACTCCATCTACCGATATGGTGAACTGCTTTTTTCATATTTCGAATACGTTGGTGATGACTTCGACGGTGATATGGCAAAAATGGCAGAAGATCCTGCGACCCAGAAGTGGTGGGATATCAATAAGCCGCTACAACGTCCGCTCCCCGATCGAGCCGAGGGCGAATGGTGGGCCGCTATTCCTGAAATCTTCCACACTGACTGAGCAAACCGTTAACTAACGAAAGGTTCACCTTTGTCCGCGCGCCCCGATCTACCATTAGATGGTTTTCTCGTACTCGACTTCAGCCAATTCCTCGCTGGTCCAGTCTCTGCGATGCGGTTGGCAGACCTTGGCGCGCGGGTTATAAAAATCGAACGCCCGGGTGTCGGCGATATTGGACGTACCTTGGCTTTTGCAGGATTAGAGAGTGATGGCGACACACTCTCTTTTCATATTATGAATCGGAATAAAGAGAGTTTCGCCGCAGATCTGAAGAACCAATCTGATCTCACTGAGGTGAAAGCGCTCGTTGCCAAAGCCGATGTCATCATCCAAAATTTCCGCCCTGGGGTCATCGAACGTCTCGGTTTAGGTTATGAAGATGTAAAGAAGATCAACCCGCGCATCGTTTATGGAAGTGCATCGGGCTATGGCACGAGCGGGCCATGGATCGAACGTCCTGGTCAAGATTTGCTCGCACAATCGATGTCGGGTCTGCCTTGGCTTAACGGCCAAGCCGGCCATCCCCCTATTCCGGTTGGACTCGCAATCGCAGATATCTTCACTTCCACCCACCTCGCACATGGTGTCACTGCGCTTTTACTGCGTCGTGAACGTACTGGCGTCGGTGGGCTTGTTGAGGCAAGTCTGATTGAGTCCATGCTTGATCTTCAATTCGAATTAATCAGCGCCAAGTTGTTCGATGTCAGTACTACAGTCCAACGCGGAGCAGGTGCACACGCATTCCTCTCTGCACCATATGGTTTGTACAAGACCACAACTGGTTATCTTGCGATTGCGATGACTCCAGTCCCGCAATTAGGAACGCTCCTCGGTTTGGACTTCTCTATGTATGAAGATCCAAAGAGTTGGTGGTCGAATCAAAGTGAGATCACAAATAAACTATCTGACTTGTTGGGCACACAGAGCACTGACCATTGGCTTGCAATCCTCGATAAAGCAGATATCTGGTGTGCACCAGTTTTGACGCTTCCAGAACTTATTGAGCACGAGGGATTCAAAGGGTTAGATATGACCCAAGAGACGATTCGCCGCGGAAAATCTGGCGCCGAAATCAAAATCCCGACCACACGTTCACCGATGAAGATCGATGGCAAAACAATCAAGCATCGTAAGGGTGCGCCCCATGTTGGTGAAGATACCGAGAAGATACGGAAGGAGTTCCTGTCATGAAGAATCCAAATCCCAACGCTGAGGATCGTTATAAGGTTCCCGTTTGGAATCAAGAGGTTGAACTCTACGAGGACTACCCCGTTGGAAAAGTAGATCGATCGATTCGCCGCACTATCTCCGAGGGTGAACTTATGATCTTCTCCTCGCTACTACTTGATCTTCACCCATATGTCGCTGATGATAAATGGGCGCGCGAAGAGGGGCTCTTTGGTAAACGTATCGTTCCCGGGGCGTTGGTGTTCTGCTATGGCATGGGGCTCTTCGCACACAACAACGTCAATACCTTTAGTTACGGTTACGATAAATTGCGATTCATCAAGCCAGTATTCATCGGTGACACCATCTACGCGATGCGTACCATCTTGGAGAAAACTCCAAAGTACGAGAATCTCGGCTTATTTAGAGTTGCATATGAAGTGTTTCGCGCCGATAACGAAGAATTAGTCCTGTACACAGAGCATCTACAAACAATCAAATATCGAACCAGCCAAGCTGCAAATCAATAGGAGTTCACCGTGATAAATCCATTTCAAGAGGTATCCGAATTCTGTGATCTTGCGATTGATTCTAGGATCAAGTTGCCAGTTGCAATCGTGGGTGCGGGCGGTATCGTAGATGGAGCGCACTTGCCTGCTTACAAGAAGGCTGGGGTGAATGTCGTTGGCATCTTCGACACCGATAGCGCAAAAGCAAAAGATGTTGCCGCGCGACATGGCATTCCAAAGGTCTACTCAACGCTCGAAGAGGTCACTGGCGATGCTTCATCCAAGGTTGTTGACATCGCAGTTCCTGCCGCGGCTCAGCCCGACATATTCCTGAAAGTAGCTGCCGCTAAGAAACATATCTTGGCGCAGAAGCCTCTTGCTACCACGGTTGCAAAAGGTCAAGAATTAGCGGCGAGCGCGAAAGCGAATGGGATAATTGCTGCAGTCAATCAGCAATTGAGATTCGAAGAAGGAATTGCTGCTGCGTACAAGATGGTGCAACTTGGTTGGATTGGAAAAGTTACCAACTTTGCAATCAACGTCAATCTTGATACTCCATGGCACATGTGGCCTTGGGCAAAAGATCTCCCCCGACTCGAGGTTATGTTGCACTCTATTCACTATCACGACATGATCCGATGGTTTCTCGGAAACCCAACGACTGTCTTTTGTGCGGCGGGACGGACCGAGGGGCAATATCCGATTGGAGAGACCCGAACCATCAGCACATATCTTTACGACGGGAACCTCACCGCAACGGTTCACTCCAACCACATGAACCGTGGTGGCGATAATTACGCCCTCTACCGAATTGACGGCGATCAAGGTTCAATCCGCGGGACTTTCGGCCTACTTTATGACTACCCCGATGGTCGACCAGATACCTTAGAAGTGCGCTCGCATGTTTTGCCTACCGATGGCTGGCTCCCCTATCCAGTGACGATGCGCTGGTTCCCCGATGCGTTCATGGGGACGATTGGCCAGGTTTTCCGTGCTGTTGCTGGCACCGGATCTCTTCGCTCTTCAGTCGAAGACAACGTCGATACTCTGAAATTAGTTGATGCACTTTATCGCTCTATGGATTCTGGGGCGGCAGCAAAATTTTGAAAGGTTATAGGATTCCCTGGTGAAGCCGCTCAAGAGCAAGCGTCAATTTCCAGATATTCCCCACTTAGTCGGGTTGATTGACTGGAAGTGGCCGACCTTTCGACGTACTAAACGAAAGATAGATAAAGCCGTCACTATCTATGACCTCCAGAAGATGGCAAAGAAGCGCGTACCGCAAGCCACATACGATTACGTTGAGGGTGGCGCTCAACGCGAGATTAGTTATGCCCGCTCACTTGAGGCGTTCAAGAATCTCGAATTTAACGTTCGCGTGCTACGTGATATCTCAAAGATAGATACCACCACCGAGGTATTCGGCAAGAAAGTAGATTTCCCAATGATCTTTGCTCCCACCGGATATACCCGATTCATGTATCACGTTGGCGAGCCAGCAGTTGCTGCAGTCGCAGAAGAAAATAACATGATCTATTGCTTATCCACTATGGGTACAACCGCACCAGATGAATTAGCGGCATCAGTTCCTGGGGTGCGGCGATGGTTTCAGCTATACATGATGCAAAATCGTGAACAAAGCCTTGCGATGATCAACAATGCGAAAGCGCATGGATTCGAGACTTTAGTCATTACTGTCGACACTGCGGTATCTGGACATCGACCCCGAGACATCCGAAATGGATTAACTATTCCGCCACGTTTAGGATTGCGTACCATCGCATACGTGGTAGCCAAACCTCGTTGGTGGATCAACTTGCTCACCACGAAGAAATTGGAGTTTGCTGTCTTCCGTGGCTGGGATAAGCCCCTGGCTGAATTGGCATCACACATCTTCGATTCATCAATGACCTTTGATGATTTGGCATGGGTGAAATCGGTATGGCAGGGGCCCTTGGTTATAAAGGGTATCCAATCGGTCGAAGATGCCCTTAAATGTAAGGCGGCAGGCGTTGATGCAATCGTGCTCTCGAACCACGGTGGGCGCCAATTGGATCGGGGAACGGTCCCGCTGGAAATACTCCCCGAAGTGGTCGCTGCAGTAGGTGGCGATCTCGACGTCTACATCGATGGCGCCATCATGAGCGGACAGGATATTTATGGCGCCATTGCTCAGGGTGCGAAGGGGGTAATGGTTGGTCGTGCCTACCTCTACGGCATCATGGCTGGCGGCCAATATGGAGTGCAAAAAGCGCTTGACATTTTGCGAAAAGAATTCATCAACACCATGCAACTATGTGGAGTGAAGAATCTTGCCGAAGTGCGCGAACTCGGCGCAAGAATAAGAGTGCGATAAATCGCTACTCTTTGACTGCGCCACTGAAGATACCGCGCGCAATAGTTCGTTGCGATGCTAAATAAAGAAGTACTGATGGAATGACCATCATGAGCGCAATCAACGTTGTACCTTGACCATAGAAGGCTTCAATCCCAATAGACAAGATTGATTTTGATGGTTCAGCCAAAAGAACTCTTGGTAATTGATAACTATTCCACAAACCCACAAAAGCAAAGAAGGTGACTACTGAAATCAAGGATTTGGAGAGTGGAATACCTAGATGCCTATAAATTCCAACATCACCCAATCCATCGATACGACCCATCCCTACGAGATCTGGTGGCAACACGGAGGAGTAGTAAAGGTATGACAAGAAAGCACCGAACGGAAAATAGGATGAAGCAAGAATCAACCCTAGTAATGTGTTGTTGAGGTGAATTCGATCAATAAGCACATACAAAGGCATGGCCATCGCAGTAATTGGGATAAGCATCGTCACCAATGTTGAGAAGAGAAGTAGCCGCCGAAAAGGAACATCCAATACGGCCATCACAAAGCCTGCTGTTATGCACGTCACGACGGAAATGCCAAGAGCCGAAAGAACGAATATCGAGGTGTTCTTCAACCAAATAAAGAAGACGCCGTTGTCGTAATAGACAATTGGAGAAAAGATCATCCGCCCGACATCTCGCAAAATCCACAATAAAGGGATCGATGCCCACAAAGTGATTATAAAAAGTGTGATTTTAATGAGACGGCTGTTGCGCCGCTGCGCTCCTATTTCCACGTTGATTTGCTCTTTTTCATGAAGTCAGTATTTAGTACGAAAAGAAATGCAAGTATCACATTTGGAATCAACATAATGAGCGAAAGTGCTACGCCACCAGCAAAGTCTGCGTTCTTGAACGCGTATCCGAAGGCAATCTGGCTCGGCGACCAATCTGTAGTCATGTTAGTCGACTGCAATAGGTTGGGTTCGTTGAAGATCTGCATGGCACTGACGATTATCAAGATAACCATGTATGCCACGTACCTGCTGATCATCGGCAATTTCAGCCGAATCGCTAGTTGAAAACGGTTACACCCATCGACAATCCCCGCCTCGAGGACTTCTTGCGATATCGAACGCAATGACCCGTACTGAATGACTATCCAACTACCAATCCCCGTAGAGAATGAAATCACGCCGATGAGCCAACGAATGTTCGACTTATTCCACACTACGTCATAGCCAACTACTTCAGTCCAAAAAAGAACCGCAACCGCGGTAGGAATCAGCCCTGGAATGAGAAAAAGTAGACGCATCAGATTGTTATATTTGAAATCTACCGAATCGAGCAGCAATGAGACTGCCAAGACGGTGATGATCATCAGTGGCACAAAAATCGCCAATAGAAAGAGAATATTTATCAGAGCAGGGCCAACTCGAAAATCATCGAGAATCTTGATGAAAGTCTCGTAACCGCCCTCCATATTTATCCATGAAGGATTTCTCACTTCGAGAATTCCATAGCCTATTGGGACAATGCCACAAAAAAACATAAAGACCACGTAAGGTAAAATCAAAAGCGATGGAACTATTCGGCTTTTTCGCCTAAGGCTCACCACCAAATCATATATGAAAAATCACGAGAAGATCGTGGTTCCGATGAGCATTAGTGCGCATATCAACATGATGAGAAAAGCGATGTTTAACATAGTTCGAGAGAGTCGTCCGCCACTGAGATCACCCATTACCGCACGATTCCTCGAGATGCGAGCAATTATTAAGATGAGCGGTACTGCAACCAAACCGTTGATGACTGCGGCAAAAACAAGTGACTTAATTGGATCTATACCAACTAAAGTGATGAGCCAGCCAGCAACCGTGGCGAAAATGATTACACCGTAAAATTGACGCGCTTGTTTGAGTTTGTAATCTAATCCCTCGCGCCAGCCAAAAGCCTCACTCACCGCGTAGGCAACTGATCCGGCGAGAACTGGAATGCCAAGTAGACCCATGCCTATCACGCCAATTGCAAAAAGGACTTTTGCCAGAGTTCCTGCATGCGGAAATCCTTGAACTAGTGGTTCGAGGGCTTTCGCGGCATCTGCGGCGGTACCGATATTGGTGACCCCATTCTCATGAAGCACAACAGCAGCCGTGATGATCATGAACCAACTTCCCACTTGAGAGATACTCATACCTACGGCGGTATCTTGCCGAATCTCCTTTATATCGCGTTTTTTCTTATGATTATTTTCAGAATAATTGCTTTCTTCGACTTCTTCTGCGGTCTGCCAAAAGAACATGTACGGGCTTATAGTCGTACCAAGTACCGCGACGATCACATACCAATATGCAGAATTCCACTGGAGTTGTGGAATGAACGTTGCCTTGAAAACATCGAGCCAATTGTTTGTCACAATCAGAGCGACGGCTACATAAGAGAGTAGCGAAAGTGAAAGTACCTTCAAGAACTTCGCGTACGAGTGGTAACCAATGAATATCTCTAGGCTAAGCACGATGACCATGAATAAGGTTGAAAGCAATGGAACAGGCAGTGGAATCAATAAGTTCAAAGAAGCGCCAACTGCGGCAAAATCCGCCCCGATATTGATGATATTTGCGACGACGACGAGCCCCACGACGAGAAAAAGCACCTTTTTAGAGAAGAGTCGTGAGGTCACCTTCACAAGGCCCTGGGAGGTTGCCGAACCGATACGCGCACAAGCCTCTTGCACTGCAATCATCAACGGAAGGCAGAGCACTATCGTCCAAAGTTGGCCAAATCCATAGGCTGCGCCGGCTTGAGAGTAGGTAGCAATCCCAGACGGATCATCATCAGCAGCTCCGGTGATGAGACCAGGTCCAAGCACTCGAACGAATTTTGGGTGACGCTTCATCTATCCCTCATGTATAAAGTGTAGGACTCTCCACTAGATTTGAGTCTCTGGTTGAAGAAACCAGCGAGGCCGTGCAGAGCGTGCTAGCCAACTATCGTGGAGGGAGTCTCATGGACCGCCGCGATTTTCTTGGATTACTTGGCGCAAGCACTGTTGGCATATCGATACCAACTCTTATTGCGAAACCCGCCCGTGCGGCAAGCGTGAGAATTCTTCGTGAACTTCCGCAGGCAGATACTAAACAAGTTGCCTGGACTGTCGATGACGGCACAAGTCCAGAAGCGGTTAAGCGCTATATCCGACTCGTTGCCGAGAATAACTTACGACTTACCTTTTTTATCTACTCAGCGATGGGTTCATGGTTAGCAAACAAAAAGGAGTTACAGCCTCTGGTCGATAGCGGACAGATTCAATTGGCGAACCACACTGCACATCATCCAGCATTAGCCACACTCTCACCAAAAATGATTAAGAAAGAATTGACATCGGCACATAATTTCATCGAGAAACATTTTGGTGTCGATGATCGCCCCTATTATCGCCCTCCTTATGGAAGTATCAATAAAAAAGTGGTAGAGGCTGCTGCTGAAATCGGTTACACGATGCCGATGCTTTGGTCTGGTTCACTCGGTGATGCCAGCAATATCCGCGCACCTCGTATTACCCAACTTGCCCGCTCCAGCTTCTACGATGGCTCGATCGTGCTGGCCCATGCCAATAACCTGACCTCATCAACCGTCTTTCCAAAAATTCTCAAGATTATCGCCGATAAGGAACTGACAACCGTGACACTATCTGACGCCTTTGACGTGATGTGATCTTTTTCAAGGTGCGACTGAATGCACTTGTACCTACCCTTGCATTGTGCAAACGATGCAAAAACTAGGCGTAGCCGTGCTTGCTACGACTCTATGTATTCTCGGAACACCAGTACACGCTCATCAACCGGTTGAGTTGCGTCCTAGTGATCGCACCCCGGCTGCTGGTCCGCTATTAGTCGATGGCACTATCTCTTTTGCCATCACGATGTCCTTCTCAAAATCAAAGCAAGTCCGGGCTTTTCGAGCCGGTTTTGCCGAGGGTGATCCATTAGCGCTTCAACTGTTGATTTACGACGAGAAGCCGGAGCGAAATTTGAAGAAGCGAGAGTTGCCCCTCGTGAAAGTCACGAGTCCCTCCGGAAAATCCTTCACATTGCCAATCTCAGAGCGGACGCCGTTCTATGAACCATGGGGCAAGCGCAATTACCTCTATCTCGGTCGGACCACCCGCACCGCTGAAGCCGGCATTCACTCATTCGAGATCATCGCTCGTGCACCGGGTCGGTTCATCGTGGCGGTAGGTCAACGGGAAATTCCCGGCGAAGTACAGCGCGATTAGTCGCTGTCCGTTTTGTCGGGTGATGCTGCGATTTATGAGTCTCTCCTGAGGAAATGCTGGGTTGTGAGCCTCCTTCCTTCTACCATGTGGTCAGTTCCCGAACTCACTAAGGAGAATAAATGAGCGTTCCAGGTGCTCCGCAACGAACAAACGGTATGGCAATCACAGGCTTTGTATGTAGTTTCCTCTGCTGGCCACTAGGTCTGATCTTTAGCATCATTGGTATGTCGCAAACCTCTAAAGATCCCTCACAAGGCGGTCGAGGACTCGCGATTGCAGGTTTGGTCATCTCTATCGTCTCAATTGTCCTGACTTTCCTCCTCTGGGGCACAATCGCAGCCCTCATCGGAATGGACGCTTCGACAGATATCTAATCTCTGAAACGGCAAGAAAAAGAAGAGCACGACATTAGACAGTGGAGCGAACTACGTCGATTGTGAGATCTCGGCAGATCTCACATCTCTTAGTTCGCTCCGCGGTTTTTAGCGCTACATTTTTTATCACGAACTTTGCAGCACTCAAGACTGATAATTTCAATGACGGCCCAATTCTCTGCACTTTTCGGCGCGTCACTGGATTGCCATGCCCATTTTGTGGCACGACCAGAGCATTTGGCGAGCTTGCACAGGGCAATCTCATTTCCAGTCTAACCTTGAACCCACTCGCTCTCGTACTCACCGCTCTCGCACTTCTCTGGGTCCTCCAACCACGACTACTTCAGATGATTAAGGATCGAATTGTCCAATTTTGGTGGCGTATCACAGAAGGTGAACGAGTGACTCTCGCATTTATAGTGTTCGTGAGTTTCTGGCTTGCGAACCTGCCTCGTATGCTCAATGCTTAAGGTGTATTAACTTTTTATAAAACCGACTTCTTAAGGAGCCTCTGTGAAAAAGACGACCGCTGCGCTTGCGCTTACTATTTCGCTCGCCGCCTCACAAATGATTGCCAACCCAGCTCATGCAGGTAAAGGGTGCGTGACTCCTAAAGAATTCAGTAAAGCAAAGACTGGTATGTCAATAAAGGCAGTTGCAAAATTATTTGGCACCAATGGATCTGAGATGTCACGAACTGAGGGCTTCGGCACCGTCGTCGTAATTCGCGATTACAAGGCCTGCACTACTTTTGGCGTCGTAACTATCCTTTTCACTGATGGCAAGCTCGAGACTAAGAGTGGAATCTTCTAGAAAAAATACGTTACTTCGGAGAACCGCTGATTGTTAGACGGTCAATATCGACGTTCATGACGTTGCCACCTGTTGCTCCTGTAAAGCCAAATTGGATACCGGCGGCGGGATCATTCCAATTGATACCTGTGTCACTCAATAAACCAGTAATCGTCGGAGTACCCGAGAAGGCATTAGAGCTAGAGACCCAGATTCGATAGCTCCTTAATGTTATTCCGACCGGATCAATTTGCACGCGCATAAACATATCTTGCCCCATCGGAATACCTAGATTAGACGTCTTAAGAATCGGCAGAGTGGCATTCGTGCCTGTTCGCCCAAGCACCTGCACTTTAGGTGAACTGTTGTGAAGAACCTGAATCCCAAGCAATCCGCCCTTGAATTGTTCACCCGGATTATTACCAGCATACGCAAGCGTTGCTCCAGCGAAGACACCCAGCCAGTTATTTCCACCATTCGCTGCGGCGGCGATATCTGGATGTGCTGAATCGGCTAGAACGAATGTGAAGCCGTCGCCACCATAGCTCCACGTTGATGGACCAAAATTAAAACGGAAGCGCGCATCTAGTCCGCGAGTTGAATCGAGTTTGTTAAGATTCAAGGCACCTGCGCGGCCACCATCAGTGCTAATCACCCGCAATTTTCCAGATTCAATCTTTGGCGCCAATGAATTGTATGTTGCTCCAACCGTATATGCACCAATGCCATAAGTACTTCCCAAGTAATCCTCTAGTAGTGAGAGCTCACTCAGACTTAACGTACGATCAAAGATGATCACCTCTGCAACTTCCCAATCCGAGGTTTCTGTTCCATAAAGCGGATTACCCCAGTTGATGGTCATCTGCGGCAAGATTGGATTACGCCCAACACCTTTGCTTGATCCATTTACCCTTAGCGAGCTCCAAGTGTCTGCGATCAAGAACCAGTTATTGTTATTCCCTGACGTGGTCTCAGTAATCCAGGCTTCATGATATGCAACACCGGTCTTCCCTCCCCACCAACCAGAGAGATGATTGCCCGTTTCGCCGGTAAAGATTCGCTTTTGAGATGCACCCGAATATCGCGCAACTGTGAAAAAGGCAAAGCTACTAAATGAGGGGTTACCTAACTTGATACCGTCATTGACTCCCCCCGAGACCACAGAGAATGCTTTTGTCGATCCATTCCCGATTGTCGATGTCTTGACCGACGGGGCACCCTTCACTTGACTCGATGCAATGTGGCGATTATTTCCTGAGGAATCAATCCAGGTCTTGGCGGTAGGATCAAAATTCGCTGCTTCTAGCCGCAGATAAGGCCGAAGAGTCGTCGGGTTCCACGCTCCTGATACTTCCTTGACAATCGACCAACCAGTCAATGAAGAGAAGGTATCTAGTGAATATGCGACTGGAGCCGCCGTAGCCACAATATTCGAAAGGGTAGTCAATGCAAGATTCACTTTATCGTTAATAACGGGTGTTACTCGGAATTGATAGACCGTTGCCGCCGAAAGTCCGGTAATAGTCGCAGCACTTGCTAATGATGCATTGCGGGCAAACTTCTGCCACTCGCCACCTGCCGCCGAATACTCAATCTGATAATCCGAGATTCCTGTTGAAGAAGTGGGCGGAGTCCACGTCAAGTAAATCGAAGTTTGAGAATCACCAACTGTCGATGCCACCACATTGCGAACCGCTTGTGGTACCACAAATGTTGTCGTTGCCTTGCCTGATACGCCGTTTGGTTCTTTGCTATAGATGGTGACCACATACTCTCCATCGGCAAAAGTGGAGGCATCTAAAGTAATAGCGAAGGTCCGTGAAGTAGAACTCCAGTTGTAAGTGGAGGATTCGGTTGCCCCAGCAACTAACCATGATCCACCTGTGTTAAGCCGAGAAGTTGACCCGACCAAAGTCGGTGTAAAAGCAGGAGTTACACTGCCGGAGATTTTGATGCCCAAAGTAGTGGGCTTTACGTTGTTGAATCGTTCTAGTTCAATCGAGCCAGCGATAGTTACCGTGCCTCGTGAAATCGTCCCCGCACTTGGCGAAGTTAAGGTGATTACTGGAGTAATGGTGCTTGATGGCGCACCGTTCATCGTGGCGACAGTGCCACCATACTCAATGACATAGGCGAAGTACCCGCTGTTTTGTGAATCGTTCCACGTGCCATCAGCTCGAACGTAAGCAACATTTTCATAACTATCTGCAGATCCAGGATTGTTATTTGGCTCTCCAGGACCGAATGCTTGGAATGCACCACTGGGTACCGTGCAATTTGCCGTTCCTGGGGCAGTGAAGAGCACGGTGTTTGCCTCAGGTCCATCGGTATAGCGCCAACATCCCTCATTCGCAGCATCCGAGATACCCAGCCAAATTTCTGCACCTGAGGCCTTTTTCCGCATAAATGCAATTTCTGCCGCTGTATTAGGCGTTGCTAAATAACCTTGCATACCCTCGTAGGTTGAAGCAAGAGCCAACCTGCGCGCCTCAGTCCATGAAACTGTTGTTGGTATGAACTTGTAGAAGTGACCGGTCTTAGAGAAGAACTGCACATCAGGTACGGGGATGTTCACCCCGGCGGTCGAGTCGCTCTTTCCTGCGAGGTTTTCGATTGTTGCCTTACAAAGTAACCGACTTCCTGGTAAATCATCCATGATTAAAGTAGTCAAAGGCAGTACTTTCTGCGTGCTAAGTACAGACTTGATTGTATTTGAATTCTGTGAGTCGCTGATTCCCCATTCGTACGTCAACAACTCATCATCAATCAAAGTACGAACATCACATTGAGCCACGCTCGAACCAGGTCTGATGTTATTGAGATCGAATCCAGAGATGTTGGTCTCGGGCAAACTTGGTAATTGGGGAGGCACAATATAGATCCCGGCAGAATCTTCACCGTCACCCACGATATTTGTTGCTTTCACGGTGCAAAGAATATTTTTACCCTTGGCCGCAAGAATGACATCTTTAGTCAGCTGCAACTTGTCTGTGGTTCCTGCAAGTACGGTCGATTGCCGATTACCACCATCTACTACGCTCCAGCTATATGTAATGACGTCATACTGATTTGGCTTAGTAACGTCACAAGAAATTTGAGTGTTGATTTTAGGTGGAAGTGAACTGCTGTATCCAGAGATGCGCACGCTTGGATATGGCCTACTAATGCTCATGACTTGTGCAAATCCCCAAGCAGTACCGATGCCCCCTGCATTTAGCGCTTGCACTCTGCAGTAAAGAATCTTTCCTTGAGCAAGTAACAAATTCTCTTTGGTGAATGTTAGTGAATTACCACTGCCCACTTCAGTACCGCTGCGTGGACCATTGTCTGGGCTGTATTCACTGCTAACAAACCACGTACGCTTGCTTTCCTGTTCAACCGATGTCGACCAGGTGGGAGCGCTACACGCAACGCTCTGTCCGACTTTGGGTGGCTCAGAGGTCGAAAGCCCGGTCAATACTGGCTTTCGTACCACCTGAGGCCGCTCAGGAATTTTCACATTTGCGCCTACCACTAGTTCTCCGGCAGCAGAAGCCCCACGTACTTCGCAGGCGAAGACCTCGCCGCCATCTCTATCCTCGACCTTTACCACTGGGTTGGTTGAGCCGCTGATTCGCGCTGGTGATTGCCATGTCAGTGCGATATCAGTGGTGTTTTCAGACCATGCGCCTTGGTTGCAGGTGAGCGTACTTCCCACGCGTGGTTCACCAAGGATCTGTACTTTCTCTATATTTCGTGGCAACGCTCGGTTGTATTTTTGTGCTGATTTCTCTACCAGAGTCAATCCACGATTAATATCTGAGACGTAGTAGGTGAGTTTGGTAAAGATAGTTGGTTTTCCTTTATCGCACCCCTGTGCAGAGCCCCAACTCGTCAAACCAACAAGAACGGTTTTATCTCCAAGTTTTGTCGTCAGAGGACCACCTGAATCACCATTACAGCCACCAGCAAAGACTCGCTCGGCTGGAATGTATCGACCAGCGCTTACCATCGTGACTGGATTGAAGAAACGACCATAGGACTTTTTGGCGGCTCCCGTTTGGTCGACCAAATTGGCGTAACGAAGAAACTTCGCAATTGTTTTTAGTTGATCGTTACCCCAACCAAGGATCTGAAACTTTTTTGCTGACGTTAACTTTGCGACTTCACTCTTCTTTGGAATCGCAACGGGTTTGATATCAGTCACTGGGTCGGTGAGCTTGAGCAAACCAAGATCATTCTGGGTAGTCTTCTTGTTATATCGCTCATGACGCCATACTGCAGCAACTTCGCGCAGTGGTTCTTCAGACTTTAAAGTGTCAGATTTGAGACGGACCCAATAGAAGCCTCTATCGAATGCACAATGCGCTGCGGTGATGATGACATCGTTGGTTATGAGCGAGCCACTGCAGATAAATTCTGGCGTGGCATCTGCCGTCTCGGCGTACCAAATCGCCGCAACCCAAGGGGCCTTCTGACTCGCATCAGTCATTTCAGTTCCGAAGACCACAGCCTTTGCCGCTTGGTGGCCGACAAAAAGCGATGCCGCAACAAAAAGCAGGGCAAAGGCCAAGCGACGACCGCGCATAGCTCCCCCTTGTTGCTGTGGATAAGTCAGGAATTGGATCTATATATGTAGTACGACGGAACCAATAGTAATTCCGTTCCCGATAAATGCACATTTTTTAGGGGGTACTAACGGGAACCGAACACGGCATCGCCCCGTCGTAATTACTAGATCGGCTGGTCCTAATGCCAGCCGCTGAATCTAGAAATAGGAAAGGGTAAAAATGAAACTATCGAAATACTCCAAGTTTCTCAGTGGCATGACCGTTTTGTTCGTTTTGTTTGGCAGCTCGACCACCGCCTTCGCATTGGATGCGCCTAACACCTCACGACAACAGACGGTGATTTGGGGCTGGGCCGATGGCGCCGACAAGAAGCACCGCGACTTCTCTGAAGATGATTACGCCGATGCTATGGAGATAGCACCTATCAAGGTGACCGCAACTCTCAATGGACCATCACGTCGAGTCGTCCTGGAGTCATGGGATCCATTCCAGCAAGGATGGGTTGTCGAATCACAATCTCGTACTGATGGCACTGGCATCGCGCTACTTCGCGTCAATCCTTACTGCGATGGTTACACGAAAGATGCATCGGAATGGTGCGATCGCGATATCACCTATCGGATTCGCGTCTTGAAAAGCGGTATCCAACGACAAGTCATCAGCAAACCATTCTTGGTGACATTCGTAAAGTCAGAGGATGCACAGATGTAATTCTTGAATCTATAAATAAACCCCGAGTCATGAGACTTGGGGTTTGTTTTTTTGAGGTTAATCAGAGCCCTACGCCTACAACAAACTACATACTAGATCTCGCCCTTATCCAAACCTGCTAGCACTTCCTTCGCTCGTTCGCGTAGCTCTGGTAAATCACGCAGACGCTTCAAACCATTTACCTGTTGAAACATTCGATGATTCTTTGCAAACATCTCTCTATTACGATCTAGAAAATCCCAATACAGCGTTGTGAATGGGCATGCATCTGTACCGACGCGCAATTTTGGGTTATAGGTACAGTTACTACAATAGTGCGACATCCGAGAGATGTATGCACCACCGGCAGCATACGGTTTAGTCATCATTCGTCCACCGTCTGCATGAACGCCCATTCCGATCACGTTGGGCACCATCACCCATTCTGATGCATCAATGAAACGCTCTCGCATCCACTCCAAGAACTCTTGCGGGTTGGTTCCTGTAATGAGAGCGAGATTGCTCAACACCATCAACCGTGGAATATGGTGCACCCACGCTCTCTCGTCTACATCATGCACAATTGAACGAACGCAATTCATCTCTGTCTTCGAGCTCGAGGTGAATAAAGGCAACAGTGGTCGATGTGCTGAAAGCCCATTACTATTACGATAATCAGCGCCTAAATGCCAGTACATCCCGTTTATATACTCGCGCCAACCAATAATCTGTCGGATGAAGCCCTCTGCTGATTCGATTGGGACCTTCCCTGAGTCAAATGCTGCGATTGCCGCATCGATGACATCCTTCGGATGAAGTAACCCGTTATTGATGTAAGGACTAATCACTGAATGATGAAGTGACCAGCTATCTAGTGCCATCGCATCTTCATACGGGCCGAATTTTGCAAAGTGGTGGGAAATGAAATATTTCAATTGTCTCAGCGCCCCAGCGCGACTCGTCGCCCAGGTAGTTTTCATCTCGATTCCTAGCTCATGAGCCACTTCTCGATCAATGTCATCCCGATCAAATTCTTGATATTTCGGCCACTTGTAATTCTTGGGAGGTGGAAGACGATTCTCTTTATCGAAATTCCATGCCCCACCCACTGGCTTTCCTTTGTCCATCAAGATATCTAATCTTTTCCGCTGTTCGCGATAAAAGTTTTCCATCACATATATTTTTTGCTTACTTGCCCATTCCTCGAATATCTCTCGAGGGGTGAGGAAGAAATCATTCGTTACAAATTCGAAATCAAGACTCTCAAGAATCTTCTGCAATCGGAAAGACGATTGATAGGTCGCGTGAAAAGTAATGTTTGGGTATCTCTTCCGATGTTCTAGGATTCCCTCTCTTGTAGTGGCAGCTTTTACATACTCGACCGTGAAGCCCTCGCTCCGCAATTGCTCGGCAAAGTGACGCGCGCTCGAGATAAGGAAGAAGAGTCGCTCAGGATGCCAATTCCGCCCAGTACGCATTCGTTCGCTCTCAACAAGAAGGATGACATCGCTCTCCTTGTTAGCAGTACGCAGTACGCCGTACTTACGATGCAGATGGTCAAAGGGGATGTAGAGCGTGCGGGTGTGGTTCACTCAAACCCCCTGCTGCTTACTCCATTTATGTAACTCTTCGATTGCGCGATCTCGACCTAGCGGTCCATGCTCAATCCGTAGTTCTAATAGATGGTCGTACGCCTTACCGACCAATGGGCCAGGTTTTATCCCAAGTATCTCGATGATTTCATTTCCATTGAGATCAGGGCGAATGGCTGCCAATTCCTCTTCTTGAGCCAACTGATCAATCCGCGCCTCTAACTCATCGTATGTAGCGGCGAGCGCCTGCGCCTTGCGGAGATTTCGGGTGGTGCAGTCAGCCCGGGTAAGAACATGCAAATGAACCAGTAAATCTCCAGCATCTCGCACGTATCGGCGGACCGCGCTGTCAGTCCATTCACCACTGCCGTACCCATGAAAACGCAGATGGAGCGCGACGAGATTCGACACATCCTCGACGGTTTCGCGGTCGAAGCGGAGCTCTTTCAAACGTCGCTTAGCCATCTTTGATCCGACGACTTCATGGTGATGAAATGAGACTCCGCCACCATCTATGAGTGAGCGGGTCTTTGGCTTTCCAATGTCATGCAAAAGGGCCGCCAATCGAATCGTAAGGTTCGGACCACCAAGGCGATCTTCCATCGCCATCGCTTGTTCGAGAACTATCAATGAGTGTTCGTAGACATCCTTGTGGCGATGGTGTTCATCAATCTCTAATCGAAGCATAGGTAACTCTGGTAGAAAGAACTCGCAGAGCCCAGTATCAACCATCAGCATTAGCCCTCGTCGAGGATTGTCAGACATCAAAGTTTTCACGAACTCTTCTCGAATTCGTTCCGCCGAAATTATGGTTAATCGCTCTTTCATCTCAGCGATTGCCTGAATTACTTCCTCATCGACATCAAATCCCAACTGTGCAGAGAACCGCGCCGCTCGCATCATTCGAAGAGGATCCTCAGAGAAAAGCTCCGTTGCGGCAATAGGTGTTCTAATCTTCTTTGCAACGAGATCTCTCAATCCTCCAAAAGGATCGACAAAAGTGTTCTCGGCTTCACCAATCTCAAGCGCCATTGCATTGACAGTGAAATCTCTACGCCGCAAATCGCCTTCTAGACTGTCGCCAAATTCCACCGAAGGTTTCCGGCTGTCACTGGTGTACGAATCTTTTCGGTAAGTCGTGATCTCGGCGGTGATATCGCCTTTCTTTCCAGCAACCGTTCCGTATGCGATTCCGGTATCCCACGTTGCATCCGTCCAACGTTTCACGATTTTCATCGATTCTTCTGGTCGAGCATCAGTAGTGAAATCCAGATCATTTCCACCGCGCCCCAGGAGCGCATCGCGAACCGGTCCGCCGACCAGGGCCAGGCGAAAGCCAGCGCCCCGAAATTCGCGCGCCAAATCCACCGCAGCCTTGGGGAGCGTGACCAAGTTCGCAGCCGCTTTTGCCTGTTCTGGCGAGATTGCGCTCATGGGCATCAAGGGTACGCGGGTAAGGTAGGGGTATGTCCCGGACCTCGGGTGAGGGCGGGCTCGAGCCGGTTTTTATCGCACCAGCCTCATCGCCTTCCTCACCTAGTACACACACTTCCGCGCACCCCAAGCCTGCGCGGCCACAACGTCCACCTGGGAAGAAGCGTGGCGATAATAATCAGAATCGGAAGAACGCTAAAAAATCGAGCGCACCAAAGAAATCACATAAAGATGTAAAGAAGAATCCCGGCAAGCGCGTCGAAGAGGTGAGCGCCGGTGGATTAGTTGTCGACAAGAGCGGCGAGTTGGGGCTGCTCATTGGGCGAATCGATAAACGTGGTCGAATGCTCTGGTCGCTTCCGAAGGGCCATATCGAAGAGGGCGAGAGCCCTGAAGAGGCGGCGCTTCGAGAAGTACGAGAAGAGACTGGCATCAAAAGTTCGATTACCCGATCTCTTGGCGTTATTGATTTCTGGTTCATGGCAGAAGGCAAACGTATTCACAAGACCGTGCACCACTTCCTCTTTGCCGAGAAATCTGGCCGACTCGAGGCTCAATTGAGCGAAGTTGATGATGTGAAGTGGTTTCCTCTCGATGACATCGCCAAGACTCTTGCCTACCCAGATGAACGGAAGTTAATCCAACGTTCTGGAGATCTACGTTCATGAGGCGGTTCAAGTCTTGCATGCATCGTGTTCGACTTCTCATACTGCTACCGCTCTCGTCATTCACATTGATTTGCCTTCCGACACAAAATCTTGCACACGCTGCCTCTGAAGTAATCGTGCTCTCAGATATCTTTCATCGCGAAGTAAATGGCAAGTTCACCGATGATGTATTAGGAGAAGCACTATCCGTTGATGGAGGGCTCTATCAGCAAGTAGTAGCAGCGCCGACCGATGCGACCTGGCTTATCGACCCACAACTCATCGAAGAGATAGTCGATATGAGCGATGGGTACATTGTGCTTCCCGATTCTGAAGGTGCTCATTCATCCGCAGCAAAGGCTTTCCTTGAATTATTGAGAGCACGAATTGGCGATAATCCGACATTCGCACTTGCCTATGGTTCACCTCATCTCGCCACTCGAAAGAAAATCTCGGATATCGAACTCTCTCAACTTCAAAGTGTGAGCGCCCTGCGATTGGCGCGTGCCCTCGATTTACCAGTATCCGCTGGTGCACCCGAGGGGTACCCCAAAGACGAAGCGATACCTAGTGATAAGGCGAAGAACGCCTTCGCAATAATCCATAAAACTCTCAACAAAATTGCCACGATTACAACTGACCCTGAAGTAGCCGAAGTAGCGCTACGAAGTAACGCGTTACTCAACCCAAACCTTTCGCGGAAGAAGGTGCAATACCTTGCAATTCTGCTCAATGGCACCGTCGATCGCCTTGAGAAGAAAGTCAAGGTGCTACCAGGTAAGTACACCCTCACTTCGACCAACGAGAAGATCCCTGTGACAATCGTCAACGAATTTGCCGCTCCTGCCGAGGTAGTTTTGATTCTGCATGCCGAGAACGCGCGAATTGTCATCGATACAGCAAAGAGAGTCCGAATCGAGCAGGATTCAAGAAAACAAGTTCTCATCACTGCCAAGGCCGTTGCAAATGGAAAAGTGCGGGTGGAGGCAAGGCTCGAGACAATCAAGGGAGCGCGCTACGGCGAAAGTAACTCTCTTCAGTTCTCAATCTCCATGATTGGCTCTGTAATCACTTGGGTAATGACCGGTGCTGGAATACTCCTCGTTGCGGGGAGTGGTTTTCAGATTTATCGCCGAGCAAGACGAAGGGTGGTGAACCAATAGATGAGCCAAGCGATGAACCAGGAGGAACCAGATTTCATCAAGTCGTCAGCCATTATGGCTGCCGGAACATTAGTCTCCCGACTTACTGGATTAATCCGCAACTTACTCACCGTTGCCGCACTTGGCACTGCGTTATTCGCTGATACCTTTAATGTGGCGAACACAATTCCAACGATTCTCTATATATTGTTAGCCGGCGGCGCGCTCAACGCGGTCTTTGTCCCGCAACTTGTTCGCTCAATGCGTACCGATGAAGATGGTGGATCGGCGTTTGCTTCGCGCTTACTCTCTTCTGTCACCTCGCTGCTATTTCTTATTACTGCGCTTGGGATTCTCCTTGCACCGTTGATTACACGAATCTATGCACCTAAGTTTTCCTTACCTGGTTTCGAGGCAGAAAGATCTCTCACCATCACCTTTATGCGTTACTGCCTACCCCAGATTCTGATGATGGGAATCTTCGTAATCCTCTCGCAAATAGGAAATGCGCGCGGAAAATTCGGTCCAATGATGTGGGCGCCAGTCCTCAACAATCTCGTCGGAATAGCGGTTCTACTCATTTTTCTCTCGATTGCCCCCGATGTGAGCGCTGACTCCATCACACCAAACCAGAGTGCACTCTTAGGAATTGGCACCACGGTGGGCTTTGTCGCGCAAGCGCTCATTCTCATTCCGGTCGTGAAGAAATCAGGACTTCGATTGAAGGCGCGTTTTGATTGGCGCAATTCAAATCTCGGTAAGTCCTTCCGACTCGGAGGATGGACCTTGCTCTTCGTTCTTATCAATCAAATTGGTTATTTAGTAATAGTCAAGGTGGCCACCTCTGCTGCAGTGCAAGCAAAGATCGAAGGAATCACCACAGGCGTTGGGTTTACTCCGTATTCCTATGCTTATTTCATATTTATATTGCCACATTCAATCATCACTGTTTCCGTTATTACTGCGCTATTACCTAAGATCTCACGACTGGCTCACGATAAGAATGACGAAGAAGTGAAAAAGAATCTCGTGGATTCACTTCGCAATATTGCAGTTGCGACTGCTCCCAGCACTGTTCTCTTCATTGCCTTCGGCACATCAATAGCCGCTCTACTTTATGCAGGCACCAGCGCGGATGATTCTCGTCAGATTGGTTTGGTTCTAGCCGGATTTGCACTTGGGCTCATTCCATTTAGCACCATGCCGCTCTTACTGCGGGGTTTCTACGCCTATGAAGATACGAAGACTCCAGTGATAATCAATATCTTCGCGACAGGATCGATGATGGCTCTTGCCGTACTCGCCGAAAACCTTGTGCCTTTCCGCTATGTAACGGTTGCGCTGGCAATAATCCTTGGATTGAGCAACATTCTTGGCACGTTGTTGTCTGTGCGCGCCCTAGAGTCAAAAATGGGTAGATTCCCTCGGGGAGATATTCTGCTCACGCACGGAAAACTACTTCTTCTCTCATTGGTTGCAATCATCCCCGGATTTGCCATCTTCGCCCTCATCAAAGAGTTACTCGCGCAGAGTTGGATAAGCAATGGTTTCGCGCTCACCACAGGTTTCCTAATCTTCGCCCTCACTTATCTATATGGTGGTCGGGTCGCGAAAGTGGAGGAAGTCACATCGCTCTATCGCCAGATAATGGCTCGATTCCGACATAGATCTGAATAGCCCGCGAGGAATTCCGGAATAGTCGGGCGCGCATTGGCGTTCTCGATAGTATGGCGACTGTGAACACTGTGAGCACTGGGAGCACTGGGACGAGCGCAATCCGAGAGCTAGTCATCGTAGGTTCAGGACCAGCTGGATATACAGCAGGAGTCTACGCGGGACGAGCGCAATTACAGCCACTTCTCT